>DERX01000004.1:0-2089 GCA_002361875.1 Ruminococcaceae bacterium UBA3329 | reverse complement strand
GCCAATAAGTTCGATTTTGACGGTGGAACGCTGACAAAAGCACTTAAAAAGACTTTTGAAAATCGTGGACACGCCTTTACGATAGAACAATTTGAGCAGGTTATGGCTTTTTCCGAAAATGATGCAATGCAAAAGAAATGGAAAGCATTTTGTCGAAAGATAGATACTAAAACCGATGATTTTAACACAGTGCTGAAAACCATCAAAGCATTTTTGATAGAGCCGTTTATGGCGGCGGTCAAAGGCAAAGAATTTACTAAAAAATGGTCTGCCGCTGATGGCGAATGGATATGATAGGAGAAATAGAAAATGATTAGAACAGATATGATTTCAACTGTTGGCAGAGCTTATCTTACCAGCAATATTGAGAATGACGAATATAGCTATCCAAAAGCTTTTTCCACATCATCTTTGACATTTGTCCCTATTCGAAATAGTGCAGGTCGTGCATTTGAAAAATTGGATATTCGTTTTGTTAAAGATAATGTTACCGTGCTCATTGAAACCAAACAAAACTTTACCAAGGCAGATGAAGAACAATTATCTGCTTATGTAGAATATGAAAAAGCATTGACAGGTAATAAGACAGTTGCTATTTTAGCGAATACTGTAAACGACAATGTAAAAGTGTGGCGAGGCGTTGTTTCTGACAGTGATTTTATGCCAAAAGAAACAGCTCTTCGATCTATGGACGAATATGTTGATTTTTACACTTCAAAAATCAATGATAAAGAAAAAGTGATGCAGAATACATATAAACTTAATGAATTGTTGCATCGCCACAGCATCCCAGAGAAACTAAGAAGTCAGTTTGTTGGAACTTGCCTTCTTGCTCTGAAAAATGGGTTAGATTATTCAACACCTTCTTTAACAGCAGCACAAATAAGAACGAGAGTAAAAGAAGTTCTTGAAGAATTATTGAATTCAGATATCAATAAGGCAGAAAAGCTTGCCTTATTAAACCGTAATGTCTTGGGTGACCAGTATATCCGTCAGCTAAATATTGCCGCTTTTAGAGAAATTCTGAAGTTTATCGAAGATAATATTCTTCCCTTCATAAATGATAAGAGTACTTCTGGTCAGGATTTGTTGAACTTGTTCTTCGTTACCTTCAACAAATATGTGGGAAAGTCGGATAAAAATCAAGCATTCACTCCAGACCATATTACTGATTTTATGTCTAAAATTACGGGTGTGAATAAACATTCTGTTGTGCTTGACCCTTGCTGTGGCAGCGGATCATTCTTGGTTCGAGCGATGACACAAGCTTTAGATGATTGTGCTACTGCATCTGAGCAGGAGAGAGTTAAAAAATATCAAATTTTTGGAACTGAGTTTGATGAGAATGTATATGGTCTGGCAACCACTAATATGCTTATTCATTCTGATGGAAATTCAAATATTCGACAGGGCAGTTGTTTTGATTTAGCAGATTGGATAAAAGAAGCAAAGCCAAATGTAATTCTGATGAATCCACCGTATAACGGTCAGCGAATTCACTTGCCCAAAAGTTATGTTAACACTTGGTCTAAGGATAAAAAAGAGGATCCATCAAAAGGATTATACTTTGTTAAATATATTGCTGACACGCTTAATTCCATCAATCATCAAGCTAAACTGGCGGTATTACTTCCTGTCGCCTGTGCTATCGGAACCAGCGGAGAAATTGCCCGTTTGAAGCGTGAAATATTGGAGGAAAACACACTTGATGCTGTATTCACTTTGCCAAATGAGATTTTTTATCCCGGTGCAAGTGCTTCAGCCTGTTGTATGGTGTTTAAAATCGGCACGAAACATAATGATGTTTCCAATCCCGATACTTTCTTCGGATATTGTAAAGATGATGGGTTTAAAAAGAAGAAAAATCTGGGTCGTGTCGAGCAAATTGATACTGATACAGGCAAGAGTAAATGGGTAGAAATTGAGCGTGAATGGATTGAACTATATCGTAACAGGCGTTCTGTAGACGGTCTTTCTGCAACTCATAAAGTTAACGGCGATGATGAGTGGCTTTGTGAAGCTTATATGAAAACGGATTACACGAAGCTTACAGAACAGGATTTTCAGCAGACAATCAACGATTATCTTG
>DERX01000097.1 GCA_002361875.1 Ruminococcaceae bacterium UBA3329 | reverse complement strand
TACAATTCTATATAATATTTTTGTGAATTTTGGAAACACTGATACCGTGAAATTTGGTTTTGAAAGGTCGGTTAAAATGATAGAACAGGACACAATAAAACTTTTGCGTGAATGTGACGCGGGCGTAAAAATGGGAATATCTTCAATAGACGATGTTCTGGGCAGAGTAAAGAGCCGCAAGCTCATTGAATTTCTCAATTCCTGCCGAAAAGAGCATGGCGACTTGCGTGAGCTTATTGAAAAGAAGCTTTTTGAATACGGTGACAGCGGAAAGGACGCAAACCCAATAGCTTCGGGAATGTCAAAAATCAAAACGGAGTTTAAGCTGGCGGTGGATATGAGCGATGAAACAATAGCGGATTTAATGACGGATGGCTGTAATATGGGTGTAAAATCCTTAAACAGATATTTGAACGAATATGCCGCTGCCGAGGAAAGAGCAAAGGACATTTGCAAAAAGCTTATAAAGCTCGAAGAAAAGCTTGCAAATGAGATGAAATCATACCTTTAAATAAATCGAAAAACATAAAAATTCTGCGTTTTGACCACAATCCTGTCTTTTGGCAGGATTTTATTTTAGTCTTTTTTAAGATATCTATTGACTTTTTTCGAATTTTGTTGTAAATTTATAGAGTAAAGAATTAGAAAGGGGTTATTTATACTTATGGCTAAAAAAGTTCTTACACCTGAAGAGTATAAATCTAAAACTGATAAAAAGGTAGAAAAGAGAAAACGTTTCGGAAAAACTTTTCTCACAACCTTTGCCTATGCGCTCGCATGCGTTATAGTTTTCTCATCAATGGTTATTGCATTTACACCTAACACTCCTGTTACGGTAAACAACGGGGGAAATGTTGCTGTAAACAATCCTGATTCGAACAATTCCGACAGCGAAAATAATGTAGATACAGATAATAATGCAGATCCGGATAACAGTGCGAATACGGATAACAATGCAGATAACAGTGCGGACACAAACACCGACACAAATGCTGATGCAAACAAGGATAACAATTCCAACAACGATTCAAAGAATGATTCTAAAGTTCCTGCGAATGACTCTAAAAATCCGAGCGCAAATAAACCTGCTGATGACAAAAAAGCGCTTTCTAACTCAAGCTCCGCAGCAGAGGTTGTTGAGTATTTTAACACTGCAATTAACCGTGTTAAACCCAATGCAAAGAAAATTACTCTTGTTAGAGAGAAAAACAGTCCTGCCGGCGACATAGAAGGCAACCTTCCTAAGTCACTTACAGGTCTTGCAAACAGCCTTATTGAGAGTAACATGGGCGAAAAAGATTTGTCAAAACTTGATCCCGGTATGGTAAATGCTACAACAGTAGCTCAGAAAAATGCAATGTTCCCCGTTGAGAACGAGACATGGTCAAGTAAGCTTGATGTTTCTGACGTTGAAAAGTTTGATGTTAAGGATAACGGCAAAGCTTATAAAATTACTCTTGACATCAAAGCAGATGAACCGAGTGATGCTACAGACCACGGTGTAGGTCATTGCGGCAAGGTTTTCTCTGTTATTAAGCCTTCTATTGTTACTGAAAATGCAGGTGCTGCTGCAAATATCATTAAAGAGGTAAAAACAGGTCATAAAGACGGCAAGGTTATAATTGTAGTTGATAAGGCAACAGGAAATGTAACATCCGCGACATATTACTTTGTTTGGACTCTTTCACTTCAAGCACTTGGAATCAATCTTTCAATTCCGTTCGGTCTTCAGAAGGATTTCACAATCGCTTGGTAATTACATAAGTAATTTAATTTACCGCTCTGATTTTCAGGGCGGTTTTTTTGCCCTTTTGCAATGAAAATGCTGTTATTTATTGACAATCAGTTTTATTTTGTTTATAATATTTACACAATGTTTCGGTGCGGCTTTTTTAGTCTCACTAATATTAAAAATTTATGTTGAGGTGGAAATTATGGCAGACAAGAAAACCGTAATGCTCACCGGTGCGTCAGGCAATATGGGCTTTCACGCATTCAAAGAGCTTTACGCAATGAAAGACAAGTTCAACATTGTTCCTCTTTTAAGAAAGAGTGCAAAGAACGAAGAAATGTTTAAGGATTATATGAATGATCCTGCTGTTAAAATTGTTTGGGGCGACCTTACAAATTATGACAGCCTTATGGAGGCTATTACAGGCGCTGATTATGTTCTCCACATCGGCGGTATGGTTTCTCCCGCTGCCGACTGGAAGCCTTACAGAACTCAGAAAACAAATATCGGCGCTGCCCAGAACATTTGCAAAGCAGTTCTCGCACAGCCCAACGCAGACGACATTAAGGTTTGCTACATCGGTACTGTTGCTGAAACAGGCGACAGAAACTATCCTATTCATTGGGGACGTTGCGGTGACCCGCTTAAGGTTTCTGTTTATGACCATTACGCAGTTTCAAAGTGCCGTGCTGAAGCAGTTTTTGTTGAAAGCGGACTTAAAAACTGGGTTGTAATGCGTCAGTCGGGTATTCTTTATCCCAATATCCTTAAAAATATGGACCCGATTATGTTCCATGTTCCGATTAACGGTGTTCTTGAATGGTGTACTGTTGAGGATTCAGGCCGCTTAATGGCTAACCTTTGCGACGAGGATTCAAAGGGTAACCTTGGCTCTGATTTCTGGAATCATTTCTATAACATCGGTTCAGGTAAAGAATACAGAATTTCTAACTATGAGTTTGAGGTTCTTCTTCTCGGAACACTCGGTCTTGCGGGCCCTGAAAAGCTCTTTGACCCCAACTGGTTCACAACAAAGAATTTCCACGGTCAGTTCTATGCAGACTCTGACAAGCTTGAAGAATATCTTCATTTCCGTGAGAATCTTCCTGTTAAGGATTACTTTAACCGTCTTGCAGACCAGGTTGAATTTTACTTCAAAATTCCTCGCTATCTTCCGAAGGGCATTGTTGCAGCTTGCGCAAAGCCGTTTATGAAGAAGATAGCTTCAACTCCCGACTTCGGTACTCTTGACTGGGCAAAGAAAGATAATAAGGTTCGTATGAGCGCTTATTACGGCTCAAAAGCTGAATGGGAAAAGATTCCGACAAAGTGGGAAGACTTTGAGCTTATCAACTTTGAAAAGGATACAGAGGTTGCTGACAAGTTTAAGCTTGACCACGGTTATGACGAGTCAAAGCCCGAATCAGAGCTTGATATTGAAGATATGAAGCAGGCGGCAGCTTTCCGCGGCGGCGAATGCCTGTCTGAAACAATGACAAAGGGCGATATGGCAACAAAGCTTAAATGGAAATGCGGTCACTGCGGCGCTGAGTTTGAAGCAAGCCCCGCACTTATCCTTCTCGGCGGTCACTGGTGCCCCGAGTGCTTCATCCCGCATAAAGCTTGGGATTATGACTCAATCGCAAAGACAAATCCCTTCTTCGCTCAGGTTTGGTACACCAACCACGACAAGGATGAGAATAATAAGTATGACTTTGACGCTCTCTTCCATATCGACGGCGTAGCATGGGACGATATTAAGAGATAATTTAATACCAATACATAAAATCAACGGACTTGCTCAAAGCAGGTCCGTTGTTTTATATCTAATGTAAATATAATTTTGTAGGGACAGGTCTCCGTGCCTGTCCGTTACACAGTTGTTTTAATTAAACTGCTTTCGGCGGGCGTGGGTCTCGCCTGCCGCCTCGGTCGGTGCTTCTGCTACGCAGAGGTGTCCACCGGACACCCGCAACCCCCGAGGGGGAAGCCATATTTGCCTTCTCCTTGAGGAGAAGGGGGACCGCTTTAGCGGTGGATGAGGTGTTTTATCATTTTGAATATGTAAAATAATGTAGCGATTTAGATATAATATAGAATATTATTTTATTTTTAAGCAGGTCTTGAATTTGCATAAATTTTAGCCATTTTTTCATCTGTATAAGTGCTGTCTAACCACATTTCATATCTGTTATTTGGCGCTTTGCCCTCTTTACGCATATTCATTCTTGCGGCGGCAGTTGCAGAGAGGAAACAGTTAAAGCAGAAATATACGATAAATGTCCACACAAGAATTTTGTTAAACGGAATGTGCACATTGCTGAAAATTTTCGTCATTTGAGGAATAACAATTTTTGCCCAAAAAATTCCGAGAAATCCCCAAAATGACGAGTACAAAAGGCAAACTCTGCCGTTAATGTTGAGGGGAACATTGCTGTAATCCCACGCCACCGTGCCGAAGCATATTTCCTGCCCGAGCGAGCAGATGTACTCCGTAACAGTGCCCGCAAGAAATGAAACCAAAAAGATTTTTGAGGTTTTTGCATTTTGAAATTTGCTTAAAAGCAGAGTGAGCAGAACAGCACCCATACCGTATGCAAGGGAGAGATGCCCCAATACTAATGACTTGCGGCTCTCAATGTACCCGTGACGAATAAAGCACCACAGCGTTTCAATTGCATAGCCCAAAAGACAGGATACAACAAATATCCATACATATTGGTAGAAGTTAAAATTTTTGCTTTCTCTGCCGTCATTTTTTGAATTTGTAACAGCCTTTGTCAACATAATCATCCTCTTTCGACAGCAGTATATATCAAAAATGACTAAAAGTCAATATTTGAAACTGAATGTTTACCGATTGTTAACAAATTTATTTATGTTTAATTTTTGGTTAAAAAATTAAAGGGTGCATCTTTCGATACACCCTCGTTTTGTATAGCGTATTTATATGTAAAATTATTCGCCCTTCATTTCAAGAAGCTTAACTTTACCGTCAAATGCTGCCTGAGAAACCTTGATTGAATCTGTGATAGCGGCCTTGATGTCGTCCTCTTCAACGCCGAGTTCAAGACACCATTTCTTGTCAATGAAAAGGTTGTAGTCCATAATGTCGGGGAGCTGCATCGGGTCCATACCGGAGTCAATGCCGCGTTTTGCATAATCCTTAACGATTTTGCCCATACCCATTCTCATCATCCAGGGAGCTACGGTCAGAACCTTTCTGCCGTGCATTCCTCTTGCGTCAAATACAATAGCAAGGAACTCTTTCCAGTTCATATTGTACATACCTATAGGGATTGCTTCAAAGCCTGTCTTGCCAGCCTTGTTTTCAGCAGCGCCTGCAATAACCTGACCAACCTGACGGCATGTAAGCATTGCAGTACCGCCCTTCGGGTACATTGTAACGGGCCATTTGTCCATAAACTCAATCTGCTCAATAAGAACAGTCCAAACGGGCTTTCTGCCGGGCTGTGTACCGAAGATGTAGGGAAGCTCAAGAACACAAGCTGAGAAATTCTCGTCGCAAGCGTCTTCGCAAACCTTTTCCTGGTCCATACGTGATTTCATATAGGGGTTTCTCTCAGTAAGCTTCATTTCAGGCTTAATCTTGTTAAGATAAGCGAAATATGAGCCGAGAACAACTGCTCTCTTAACGCCTGCCTTTTTGCAAAGCGGGAAAATTCTCTCAAGAGGAGCAATATTGAACTTGTAATAGTAATCCATTACAGGTGCGGGGAACTCAACTCTTTCGTCAACACCTGCCGCAAAGATGAAAACGTCAGAACCCTCAAGCATAGCCTCGATTTCTTCGTCTGTTTTCTTGTTGATGTCGCCGAAAATGATTTCCATTTCCTCGGGGATGGGAGCGCCTTCCGGAAGAGGGGGAAGAGCAACGCTCGTTACCTGATGGCCTCTTTTAATAAGAGTTGTAGCAGCCTCACAGCCTAAAAGACCTGTGCCGCCAATCATAAATACTTTCATAACATAACCTCCGTCTTTTATTTTATAAAATTATTTTAGTCTTTAAATACTGCGTCAAACAGCGGGAGCTTGGACATCTTCATAACTGCTGAGAAGAGTCTGCCGCCCTGAACAGGCATAATTCTGCCGAAATAGTTCATAAATGCGGCATCGAACCCGTGAACACCCAAGGGCTTCTTGGTCTGAATGTCGTTCATAATCATTTTAACCATTCGGTCACAAGAGGTGCTTACCATATTAAGCATTTTTTGTGCCTTAGCGTCAGCAGAATCCTGATCTCTGAAAATATCTGTCTTTGTAAAGCCGGGGCAAACAATGCCGACATAGCATTTGCCGCGAAGCTCTTCACGAAGAGCCTCTGAAAGAGACTTGAGAGCCGCCTTAGAAGCAGAGTAAACAGAAGTGCCCGCAAGAGTCATAAGTGCCGCTGAGGAGTCAATATTGATAATTGCAGGGGAGTCGGACTCAAGAAGAATCGGCAGAAGAGCGTGGATTGAATAAACTGCTGAATAGAAGTTTATATCCATTGCTTTCTTTATGTACTCAACAGTGTAATTCTGGAATCTGTCGAATTTCGGCAAAATGCCTGCGTTGTTGATAAGAACATCGGGCTTAATGTTGTTTTCATTAAGATATGCAACGAAATCAAGCCAGTTCTGCTCAACAGCAACGTCAAAAAGCTGATAAGAGAACTTGTCTGCATAGTCGCCAAGCTCTTCAACAACCTTTTTCATTTTCTCTTCGCTTCTTGCAATACCGATTACGGTGCAGCCGTGCTCTTTAATAAGCTTTTCTGCAACGCCTTTACCCATACCGCCTGAAGCACCTGTGATTATTACGGTTTTATTGTCCATCCAATCTCTACCCATAATACACACCTACCTTCATTCATATTTCTGTGGCATTATCTGCCTATTAACCCTTATATTATAACGCAACCGTTATGATATTTCAATAGGTTAAATGTTTTTTATTTAAATAGTAGGAGCTGTCGACCCTGTACAGCTTCTCGCCTGCTTGCTCGGTCGGTGCTTCTGCTTCGCAGAGGTGTCCACCTGACACCCACAACCCGAAGGGGAAGTAAAAAAGCCTGAGGGGAAGGGAGACCGCCTTGGCGGTGGATGAGGTGTGTTCATTGGGACGATGTAGGCATCGTCCTCTACAAAATTCTTGTCGCCCCTGAAAGGGGAGATGTCAACGAAGTTGACAGAGGGGTTTATTTATTCAAACCGAAATTATTCAATATTCATTGGTGTTACCCCTCAGAAATATAGTCGTACTGCTCATTTGGAGCATTTCGCATTACTCCTTATTTCTTCACTTCATTTTGCTCGTGCTTTTCGTCCACCGGACGGCACTCGCAACTTCACCCCTCAGTCTCGCTAACGCTCAACAGCTCCCCTTATAGGGGAGCCGAGTCGTCGCACCCTACTTGTAGGGTACGATGCCCACATCGTACCGTTTCAGACACGAAATAAAATGGTTTATTTTAACGAATCAATATAAGCATAAGCGTTTAAAATACATAATGCTGTTTTCTTTTCATTTGAGGAGCAGTTTTTTATTGCATCGGTAATGATTTGTTCGGTAATTTCAATGTCGTTCTCTGCCGTTAAAATGTCGTTTGGAGAAATGTGCAGAGCAGAACAAATTTTGAGCAGAGAGTCAACTCGCATTGTAACATTTCCCCGCTCAATGTCAGCATAAGTCCTGTCTGAAAGCTCGGCTTTTTCGGCGACCTCTGCCTGAGTAAGACCTTTTTACTTTCTCACTCTGTAAAGATTATTTCCTATAACATTCAAATCGAAAACAAGCATTATAATTCCTCCTATATAGTATTATACAAGAATTATAATTCCTAATTTGTTTGACAAATAGAAACTGTATGTGTATAATTATAGGAAATATAATTCCTGATATGCAAATAAGGTACGCCGACTCGGCGTACCTTACAAAATCACAGTATTTATTTTTATCTGTTATTGTAAATCATTTCAAAGGTTTTGCTTCGTCGGTTAATTCCAAAATGTAATCGGCGGATACATTGTAAAAACGGCAAAGCGCAGCCAAATGGTGTAAAGGCAACTCTCGGGTACCTGTTTCATAACGGTTGTACTGCGGCTGTTTCATACCCAAATAGTCGCTGATGTCTGACTGTTTTAAATCCCTGTCCTCACGCAAATCCCGCAGACGCCGATAATAATACATTTAAAAAACCTACCTTTGGATTTTGCAATACAGAAATTTTATCATATAACCGTATAATTATATTGGCAAATAACCGTTTGGTTATTATAATTGTTTAATATATAACTATACGGTTATATAAATGTGTACAAAAGGAGTATAGAAAATGAAAAGAAAGGCAATTTCAGTATTTTTGGCGCTGTGTATGATGATTTCCGTTATACCGCTGGGAGTAATAACGGCAACAGCGGAAACAAGCGGTGATTTTGAATATTCTGTGATTTCGGAAGAGGAAAAAACCTGCCAAATCACAAAATATAACGGAATGGCAACAGAATTGACTATTCCGTCACAGCTTGACAGGTATACGGTGACTAAAATTGGTGATTCTGCTTTTAAATATTGCGATTCGCTAACAAGCGTAATAATCCCCGACAGGGTGAAAAGTATTGGTGAGGAGGCTTTCAATTTTTGCACCTCTCTTGCAAGCATGATAATTCCCAATAGTGTTACAAGTATTGACGATTTTGCTTTCTCTTTTTGCGGATCTTTGACAGATATAACAATTCCCGACAGCGTTACAAGTATTGGCAAGGGAGCTTTCCAATATTGCATCTCACTTACAAGCATAACAATTCCTGACAGTGTTACAAGTATTGGTGATGCTGCTTTTGGGATTTGCACATCAATGGAAAATATCTATGTAAGTTTGGGTAATAAAAATTACTGCGATATAGACGGGGTATTGTTTAATAAAGCTGTAACAGAATTAAATGGCTATCCCGCAGGAAAAAGCGAAGATTACTATATAATTCCAAATGGCGTTACAAGTATTGGAAATGGTGCTTTTGTTTTTTGCAGATCTTTAACAAATATAATAATTCCTGACAGTGTGACAAGTATAGGTATTCAGGCTTTCGCTGTGTGCACTTCGCTTGAAAGTATAGCAATTCCAGACAGCGTGTCGAATATAGGAGGGAATGTTTTTGAGGAGTGTGAATCACTCACAGCAATCTACGGCTATAGCGGTTCTCGTGCCGCAACTTATGCAAGCGAAAACAGTATTCCATTTATTTATTTCGGAGATATTGACGGTGACGGAATTATAAATTCAAATGACTATGCAATGCTCAAAAGCTATTTTATGTGTCAAAGCAGTTTGACTGAAGAACAGCGTATGGTTGCTGATTTTGACGGTGACGGTGCAGTAGACGCTTTTGATGTAATAGCGCTTGATGTGTATCTTCATAAAAATAAAATTTAAATTGAAACAAAATATTTCAAATTATATAAATATTGTCATGGTATGCCGAGTCGGCGTACCCTACAAGGACAATTCAATAGTTACTAAACCAACAGGGCATACCAAGCACGGTATGCCCTGAGCTTTTTAGCTTTCGGTCTGCTTGCCGATAAATCTTGACGCGACCTCAATAAGCTTAATGTCTGACACAGACGGTGTGTAATCTTCACTGTTTCCGAGCAAAATCACCGAACCCGAAACATCGCCGTTGCCGAGGATTGTGTAAGCCGCCGCCGCGCTTTTGTCGAAATCCGTTATCGGATAAAGCGGCTTTTTGTCCGCCGATTTAACATAATTTTCACGGTTTTCCATCATATTTTCAAGCTCCGCCGAAATACGCTTTTCAACTGTATCACGCTTTGTGCATCCTGCCGCCGCAACAATTCGGTCACGGTCGCTTATAAGCACAGGCTCGCCGATAGCTCTGTAAAGCACATCGGCATAAGCCGCGGCAAATTCACTCATTTCCCCCATAGGTGAATACTTTTTAAAAATAACCTCGCCGTCAACAGCCGTGTATATTTCAAGAGGGTCGCCCTCACGAATACGCATTGTTCTGCGGATTTCCTTTGGAATGACGACTCTTCCGAGATCGTCAATCCGTCTGACTATTCCCGTTGCTTTCATAATCAATCTCTTCCTTAATTTCAAAATTATCACTAATATTTTGCACTTGTAATCGTTTTCTATTCAAAAACAAATTGGAAGTTTTTTGAAAATTTTGAAGATGAAAATGTAGAAAAAACAGGCAACTTTTAAAGCTGCCTGTTTTGCAAAAGATTAAATTTTTAAATATAAGCGTGTTTGTATTTGTTTTGTCAGATTTGTTTAAGTCTGCCGAGCTTTTTGATTCCGCCCTTGAAGAGGAAGCCGCCTATCATCTTGCCGAGAGGCTTCCAGAATTTGCCTTCATTGAGCATCATAAGAAGTCCGTCCGCCATTTCGGGACTGAAAATGCCGAAGCTCATTGAAATGAAATTCTTAATCGGCGTCTGGAGCGCAACTGCACCCATCATTGTTTCAGCGCCCAGGAACTTCGTAAGAAGTCTGCAAAGTCTGCCGCCCCATTTGGTGTCATAAGCGTCCTCAAGAGTGTTAAGAATTGTTAAAGGCTTGCTCTTGTCACGGGTATTTGCAGGGATTTCGTGACCAAGAACCGCTCTGAACTCGTCGTCGCTGATATTCTTGATGTTTGCGCCGTAGTAAGCGGGAGCAGATGCTTTGTAATCGGGGATTGCGTATGTATCTGTTGACTCAACATTTACGCTTGCCTCAAGCTTAATGTCGCGGCTTGAAGCACCTACCAATATTTTAAATTCGCCGCTTTCAACCTGCCAAGCGTGTGCGTCAACATTGTAGAATGCAAATGCACGCTTTTCGAGGTCGATTGAAACCTCTTTCTCTTCGCCTGCCTTAAGGAATACCTTCTTAAAGCCCTTAAGCTCTTTAACAGGTCTGTAAATTGTGCTCTCTGTATCTGAAACATAGAGCTGTGCAATTTCAGCGCCGTCAACACTGCCCGTATTCTTAATCTTGAACGAAACTGTCAGTGTGTCTGTATCCTTAATACTGTCAGCCGAAAGTTTAATGTCGCTGTACTCAAATGTTGTGTATGAAAGACCGTGACCGAACGGGAAACGAACGGGGATATTAGCTGAATCGTAATATCTGTAGCCTACATAAACGCCCTCTCTGTATTCAACTGAAACGGGAGTGCCGGGGAAGTAGTTTGCGCTGGAGTTATCCTCGAGTGCTAACGGATATGTTTCAGCCAATTTACCTGACGGGTTAACATCACCGAAGAGAATGTCGCAAACAGCACTGCCGCTTGCCTGACCTGTAAGGAAGCCGTTGAGAATTGACGGAACGGCGTCAGCCCACGGCATTTCAATTGACGAGCCGCCCGAAAGAACTACTACAACATTCTTGTTAACCTTGAGAACTTCTTCAACGAGTCTGTTATGAAGCGGCGGAATACCGAGGTGCTTTCTGTCGTTGCCCTCGGTTTCAAATTCGTCCGTAAGGCCGATAAAGAGAACTGCAACTTCTGCATCTTTCGCTTTTGCAACAGCTTCTGCTACAAATGTATCGTCTGAAATCTTGTTTTTCTTTGCGGTGCTGTAACCGGGAGCATAATCATAATTTATGCCCATTTCGGTGAGAGTATCGCAAGCGTTGTCAAGCTTTATGGGGTTAATGAGCGATGAGCCTGCGCCCTGGTAACGGGGCTTCTTCGCCATTTCGCCGATAACTGCGATTTTCTGTGTCTTTTTAAGAGGAAGAATACCGCCGTCATTCTTCATAAGAACCATGCACTGACCCGCAATTTCACGGGCGAGCTCATGGTGCTCGTCAGGGTCGTATGTATAATCGCCTAAGGTTGCAACTGATTTGTCAACCATATTGAGTATAAGGTCAACAGCGTGGTCAAGAACAGCCTCGTCAAGAGTGCCGTCTTTAACTGCGTTAATAATAAGCTTTGTGCCGTCGCCCGAAGATGTGGGCATTTCAATTTCCTGACCCGCTTTAAGACCGGGAACTCTCTGGTTTTCTGCGCCCCAGTCGGTAACGACAAGATTTTCATAGCCGAAATCGCCGCGAAGAACATCAGTTAAAAGCCATTTGTTTTCTGCGCAGTAGTCACCGTTAAGACGCTCATAAGCGCACATAACAGTCCAGGGCTGTGCCTTTTTAACTGCAATTTCAAAGGGACGAAGGTAAATTTCACGAAGAGTTCTCTCGTCAACTACCGTGTTAACTGTCATTCTGCGTGTTTCCTGATTGTTTGCCGCATAGTGCTTAAGTGAAGTACCTATGCCCTTTGACTGAACGCCGTTAATAAATGACGCCGCCATTTCGCCTGCAAGCTCGGGGTCTTCCGAGAAATATTCAAAGTTTCTTCCGCAAAGGGGAGAACGCTTAATGTTTGTGCCGGGGCCTAAAAGAACAGAAACCTTTTCCTTGCGGCATTCATCGCCGAGAGCCTCGCCCATTTTTCTGATAAGGTCTGTGTCCCAAGAGCAAGCGGTGGCAGATGCTGTCGGAAAGCAGATTGCGGGAACACCCTTGAGAAGGTCTGTTTCGCCTTTCTTTGCCGCGTCCGGGTCGCCTTTCTTACGGATACCGTGAGGGCCGTCGTTAAGACTTACGGATTTAATCCCCAAACGGTCAATAGGCTGGCTGTGCCAGTAGTCAAGACCGTCGCACATACTTGCCTTTTCTTCAAGCGTCATCTGTGCGATAAGGTCAGCGTGTTTTAATGCCATAGTTTTTCCTCCTAATCTCATATACAAAATGTATCATTTTATATGATAAAACAAAATCAGTCAAAATGCAAGATTTTTGTCTAAATTTAATCGTCGGATATAAATATTGCCGAGCCGTCGGAAAGCAATTTTTCAGCGGCGGCAGAGTCAAGCGATTCAACTGTGCGGAGCTTTTTCTGAATAAGGTTGTTTCTTGACTGCGCATCGTCAATTGTTTTGCCTGCCTCGTCAATCTTTTTGCGTGCCTTTACAAGCAGTCCGTCAAATTTGTCGTATTGAGTTTTAACCGCCGACAAAAGCTCGCGAACCTCATTTGCTTTTTCGTTTATTGCAACTGTTTTAAATCCCATTGAAAGCGAGTTTAAAAGTGCCGTAATTGTGCTCGGACCTGCAATCATAACATTGTAATCCTTCTGAATTTTTTCGGGAAGTCCCGTGCGTGATGAGGCAATTTCAGCGTAAAGCCCTTCTGTTGCAAGGTACATAATCGCAAAAGGAGTAGTATTCGGAATGTGTATGTATTTTGAAACATCCTTTGCCTCATTAAGAATACGTTTTTCAAGCGCTTTTCTCGCCTCTTTGAGCGCTTCTGCATCGGCGCTGTCAGCGGCGGAATTTAAACGAATGTAATCCTCCATCGGGAATTTTGAGTCAAGGGGCAGTAAAATGTCCTTTTCACCCTTTTCAGAGGACGGGATTTTAATTGCAAATTCAACTCGCTCGGCGGAATTCGGGACTGTGGCAACATTGGTTTCGTACATACCGGGTATGGTCTGGTCAAGTATTCCCTGCAATTGAACCTCTGCCCATGTTCCTCTTGCTTTGACATTTGTAAGCACACGGTTAAGTGCGGAAACATTCTCCGTAACGCCCGAAGAAAGAGTTTGCATTTCACCGAGTGATTTATAAAGCTTTTCAAGCTGTTCCGAAACGGTTTTGAATGAGGAATCGAGCCGTGTTGTGAGGGTAGATGTGAGCTTTTCGTCAACAGTTGCCCTCATTTCTTCAAGCTTTTTCTCATTTGACTCCTGCATTTTGGCAATTGAATTTTCAAGCACTTTATTTTGCCTGTCTGCATTTTCCGTGTTCTTGTCACGAATGTTTATGAGCATATCAACAGTGTGCTTGCCTTGCTCGTCAATTTTTTGTGACATCGCGTCAAGGCTTTGACGCATTTCGTCACGGACAGCCTTGTCGGAATTTGCATTTTCCGTGCGGATACGGCTGAATTCGTCACCGAATATTTTTTGCATTGAATCAATTTTACTGTCAACGGAGGACGAATCCGCCGATTTTTTTATTTTGCCGTAAAGCAAGATAATCATTACCGCAAGGACGGCGGTCATTGCAAAAATCAAACCTAAAATAATATAAATAGCTTTGTCCATAGTTATTCCCCCTTATTATATTTCTTAATTATACCAAACACTTGAAATAAAATCATTATATTTGTAAAAAAATTTTAAAATATATAGCG
>DERX01000066.1:7804-12287 GCA_002361875.1 Ruminococcaceae bacterium UBA3329 | reverse complement strand
GCATTTGAGGGCTGTATGCCGCAGACAAGATTTGTTTTGAGAAAAGCGCTTGCGCTCGAAAAGAAGGTTCTTGTTGTAGTCAACAAAATTGACAGAGCAGGGGCAAGACCTGCCGAGGTAATTGATGAGGTTCTCGATTTGTTTATTGAGCTTGGCGCAAATGAGGACCAGCTTGAATTCCCTGTAATTTATGCTTCGGCAAAAGACGGATACGCTTCTCTTAATCCGAATGACAGAGAGGGCGATATGCGCCCGCTGTTCGATATGATTATAAATAATATTGAGCCTCCGAAAGGCGACACAGAAGCTCCTGTTCAAGTTCTTTTCTCAAGCCTTGACTATGATGACTACATTGGCAGAATAGGTGTGGGCAGAATGGAGAGGGGAACTCTTAAAAGAAATGACAGTGTTGTACTTTGCAAGACAGACGGTTCTACTGAAAATGTAAGAATTTCCCGTCTTTATCAGTTTGACGGACTAAAGCGAGTTGAGGTTGACAGTGCCGCCGCAGGCGATATTATCTGCGTTTCGGGTATTGCAGATCTTAACATTGGCGAAACAATATGTGCTCCTGACTGTATAGAACCTCTTCCTTTTGTAAAAATTGACGAGCCGACTATTTCAATGAACTTTATTGTAAATGACAGCCCGTTTGCAGGCAAAGAGGGTAAATTTGTTACTTCACGAAATCTTCGTGACCGCCTTTTCAAAGAAGTTGAAACAAATGTCAGTATGAAGGTTGAAGAAACTGACAGCACAGATACCTTTAAGGTTTCGGGCAGAGGCGAGCTTCACTTGTCTATTTTAATTGAAACTATGCGTCGCCAAGGCTACGAATTTCAGGTTTCAAGACCTCAGGTTATTACAAAATATGAAAACGGCAAGCTGTTAGAGCCGATTGAGCTTTTGATTGTAGAAGTTCCCGAAGAATATGTTGGAAATGTAATGCAGAAAATAGGCTCAAGAAGAGGTGAACTGGAAAATATGGGCACACGTGAGGGCGGTTCTACTCACCTTGAATTCAGAATACCTGCGAGAGGTCTTATCGGCTACCGTTCGGAGTTTATGACAGATACTAACGGCAACGGAATTATGAATAACCTTTTTGCAGGCTATGAGGAATATAAGGGCGATATTCAAACGAGAGAGCGCGGATCAATTGTTGCTCACGAATCAGGTGAAACCTCAGCCTACGGTTTATTTAATACTCAAGACAGAGGCAGACTTTTTGTAGGCCCCGGCGTACCTGTTTACGAGGGAATGATTGTCGGAGAATGCTCTAAAAATGAGGATATAACCTGTAATGTTTGCAAGAATAAACATCTTACAAATACACGTGCATCAGGCTCGGATGACGCTTTAAGGCTTGTCCCTCATACTGTTTTAAGCCTTGAGCAATCTATGGAATTTATTAAAGATGACGAGCTTATGGAGGTTACCCCCGAAAGCATAAGACTTCGTAAGCGGATTTTGTCAAAAGATTTACGTCTTAAAGAACAATTCAGAAAAAAGTAACCTTATAAAATAAGTAAAAAGGGGTGATACCGTGAAAGGAATGAAAATCGGCGTTGATTTCGGTTCATATTCACTTAGAATGTGTACTGAAAACAACAAAAACACTGTTGACGAAATGTCGTCAGTTGCTTTTGATGCAGAAAACGGTTCACCAATAGTTTACGGAAAAAAGGCAGATTCACTTGACGGCAGAACGGACACAAATATAACTGTTACAAAAATGATAACGAACGGCGTTATTTCCAATTTTACTTATGCCGAAAAGATTCTTACTGCCTATTTTTCAAGAGTTTGCGGTGCAAGAATTTACAAGCCGAATGCAGTTATTGCCTTGCCGTTTGATGTTACAAATATTGAAAAAAATTTCTTTCTTGATTCGGTTACAAGGGCAGGCGCAGGCAGGGCATGCCTTGTTGACGGAATTTTGGCGTCTGCTTTCGGTGTAGGTGTTCCCTATGAAAAAATCGGCGGAAGAATGGTTATTGATTTCGGTCATCAAACGACTGAAATAGGTATTGTTTCTATGGGCACAATTGCCGCTGCGTCAACGGCCCGCCACGGTAGCTTTGATATTGACAGTGCAATAATCAGACATTTCAAAAAAGACAGAGATATTATTATCGGACTTCATACTGCAAGGCTTATAAAGCACACAATTGCATCAGCTATTGAGCGTGACTGTGAAACCTCTCTAATGGTATCGGGTAAGAGCGGAATAGACGATATGCCTATATCGTTCGAGGTTACATCGACTGAAATTTTTCCCTTTGTTGACGAACAGGTTTCATTGCTCGTTTCGGAAATACGGTCGCATTTGCAAAATATTTCGCCTGAACTTTTGGGCGATGCGGCTGACCACGGAATAATGATGTGCGGGGGCGGAGCTTTACTGTTTGACATTGCACAAAGGTTTGAAAAAGAACTCGGAATACAATGCTCTGTTGCAGAAAATCCAGAAAAAGCAAGAATTGCGGGAATTCACCAAATAATGAAAAACCGTGAAATTATGGAGAATAACGGTTATCGGTTTATCTTTAAGGACGATATCCGTGACAGGTTAAAAAAATTTGATAAAATTTAATTTCAGACTCAAAAAATGCAGCGGTTAATTAAACTGCTGCATTTTTTACACCTATTTTACTGTTAAATTAAATTTTTCCATCCAATAGTTTATTTGAATGAAATATGCTATTGTCTGCGGTGTCGTCATAAGCTGGCCGTACCAAGGCTCTGAGCGCTGCACTTTAATCAAATCTTCAAGAGCATCCTTTTTAATAAAGCTTAATATCGGCGCATTTGGACTTGAAATAATATCCGTAAGTATTTTGCTGACCGCTTTTAAATAATTCGGATTGTGCGTTTTCGGATAAGGACTCTTTTTACGCCACAAAACCTCGTTGGGCAAAATATCCTTAACGGCTTCACGTAATAATCCCTTTTCGTATGATTTATAGTCTTTATATTCCCACGGAACTGTATAAAGATATTCTGCAATTCTGTAATCGCAAAACGGAACTCGGACTTCAAGAGCAGAATACATACTCATCCTGTCCTTTCTGTCCAAAAGAGTTTGCATAAACCATTCAAGATTAAGCTTCATCATTTCTTTCATTCGTGATTCCGTTGGATTAAGCTCTGCAATTTTCGATGTGTTAATTATAGTATTCTTATACCGTTCTGCAACATATTTGTGCGCATCGGGCAGTTTAATGTCATTTCTTAAAAAACTCATTCTGTAATCTGTTGACTGTGCCCACGGAAAA
This sequence comes from Ruminococcaceae bacterium UBA3329, assembly GCA_002361875.1. Classification (GTDB taxonomy): domain Bacteria; phylum Bacillota; class Clostridia; order Oscillospirales; family Acutalibacteraceae; genus Fimenecus. Next base: position 9,009 of record DERX01000066.1, on the reverse strand, counting down.
CCGTTTATCATTCTTATTTCTTTATCTCTGTACCAAGGGTATCCGCCGAAAATTTCATCGGCGCACTCGCCTGAAAGCGCTACGGTGCATTCTTTTTTTATCTCCTTACAGAATGCGAGCAGGGAAGAGTCAACATCTGCCATACCCGGTAAATCCCTTGCGTCAACCGCTTCAAAAAGTGCGTTTACAACATCTTCAGTATCAAGCGTAATAAGATGATGCTCTGAACCGAGATAATCCGCCATTATCTTAATGTATTCTTCGTCGGAATTAGGCTGAAATTTGCTTTTTGTAAAATATTTAGAATTGTCCTTATAAGTTACTGAAAATGTCTTTAACAGCTTATTTTGTCCTTTAAAATGCGTATTCGCTATTGATGAAATAATGCTTGAATCAAGTCCGCCCGATAAAAATGTTCCAACGGGCACATCGGAAATGAGCTGACGTGTTATTGCATCTTTCACAAGATATCTTACTTTTTCGACTGTTTCCCCAAATGTATCTCGATTTTCACTGTCTTTTAATACCCAATATTTCCAAAATTTCAGACCGTTTTTTGTAAAAGTACCGCAAGTAGCAGGTTTTACTTCGTTTATGTTTTTGAATACACCGCAGCCAGGTGTTCTGCCGGGACCTATGAAAAGTATTTCCGCAAGCGAATTTTCGTCTATTTCGGCATTCACACTTTTGTGAGCAAGAATTGCTTTTATTTCTGATGCAAATATAAAGCTGTCACCGACAGTTGTATAGAACAACGGTTTTACGCCTATTCTGTCGCGGGCAAAGAAAAGCTTTTCCTCGGCTTTGTCCCAAATACAAAAGGCAAATATACCGTTAAATTTGCTGGCGCACTCTTCTTTCCATTCGGCATACGCTTTTAAAATAACTTCCGTGTCTGAATGACCGATAAATTTATGTCCCAATAATTTTAATTCAGTTCTGATTTCTTCTGTGTTATACAGTTCTCCGTTATAAACAATTACATATTTGTTCTCTCCGTAATCGGCTGTCATCGGCTGTTTTCCGTTTTCAATATCAATAACGCAAAGCCGTGAATGAAGCAAAGCTGCTTTTCTGTCAATATATTCGCCGTTTTGGTCAGGACCTCTCGGATGAAGCAACTTTTGCATTTTCAAAAATGAGTCCTTATTGTTTGAAACTGCCCCCGAATATGATACTTCTCCTGCAATACCGCACATAAAATC
>DERX01000066.1:730-7524 GCA_002361875.1 Ruminococcaceae bacterium UBA3329 | reverse complement strand
CCGCACATAAAATCACCTCTGTTAGTTTCTCAGATAATTTTATGCATAAAAAAAATTAAAATTACACTATTTAAAAATTATTTAGACTGTGGTAGAATACTTTAAATGATTTTTTGAGGTGACGATATGAGCCGTTTTATAAACCATATATGCTCTTTTTTCCCTAAACTGCAAAAGGATTTCAAAATATATGACGGTGAAATTTTTACAGAAACATATAAAGGCGATTTTTTTGAAAATATCCCTTTTGAAAAATTTATAAATTACAGTGTGCCTGTTCCGAATGAGAATGTTTACAGCATATTGTCATACGGAGCAATACCTAATGACAGTAATGTGAATAACGCTGACGCGATAAACCGTGCAATAGCCGACTGCAATGAAAACGGCGGCGGAATTGTACTTGTTGAGGGTGGTTCATTTACTTCCGGCACAGTATTTTTTAAAAGCAATGTAGCTCTTTTTATCGCTAAAGGTGCTGAAATTCGGGCATCTCATAACATAAGTGATTATGTAATAAATGTAAATGCCCCCGATAACCGTGAAGATTATATTAAAAACGGTCTTATTCTTGCTCAAAACTGTAAAAATGTTGCACTTTTAGGTCCGGGCAAAATCTGCGGTGAGGGGAATTACTTTTCTCTTAAACCTTATTTACCGCCGAAAACAGAGCCGTTTTCAAAGGCATTAGATGTTTGGGATATGAGGCAGGAATACAGAAAAAGAATCCGTTTTGCCCATAAAGACAAATACGGATTTTTAGTGCATTTTCAAAATTGCGATCAGGTGAGGGTTTCTAATGTAATTTTAGAAAACTCTGCATTTTGGACGCTGAATATAAATATGTGCAATGATGTTGCGGTGACACACACCGTTATCAATAATAACCGTCACATTGCCAATTCCGACGGAATCGATATTTCGGGATCTTCAAATGTCACTGTTGAAAAATGTTTCGTTTCGACAGGCGATGACGGAATTGTTATAAAAAATTCACATGATATTGCATGCGAAAAGTCGATGAATAATATTTATATAGGCAATTGTGAGGTTATATCCTGCACAAATTCCTTTAAAATCGGCACTGAAACATCACTGGATATTTCCGATGTTACAGTCGAAAACTGCAAGTTTTATTTAACCGATATTTTTCCGGCAGGTGCTTCGGGAATTTCAATTGAATCCTGTGACGGAGCTGTAGTATCAAATGTTACAGTGAGAAATATTCAAATTGACTCAATGGCGTGCCCGGTTTTTTTACGGCTTAACAACAGAAACCGCAATAGATTGCCTGAACTCGATAAAAAAGGTGAATTAAAAAATATAAATATTTCGGATATCCTAGCATTTAATTCTGAAATTCCTGTAATAATTATGGGTATTCCGTCACAAAAGATTGATAATGTCATACTTAAAAATATCGATGTAAAATATGCCAGTGGAAAGGATTATCGTGATTTTAGATTTAAAGTACCTGAGCAGGAAAAAGAATATCCTGAATCTAACAGATTCCGAAATTTAAACGCATACGGAATTTACATTCGCCACGCAAAAAATATTTCCGCGGAAAAGTTAAAGGTAATTCCGAGAGAGAACACAAAGCGTAAATTCAAAATAGTGAATGATTGCGAAAATTTCATATTAAAGTAAATAAAGAGCCATTTACGGCTCTTTTATTTTTTCTATGTTTGTAACAGTGAGAATATCACCTTTTACTTTGAATTTAATATCATAATCGGCAAATTTAATGCCGTGTTCAGTAGTCTCATCACATTTATATGCGGGTCTTGGGTCTTGTGACAGAATTTTTATTAGATTATTTCTCTTTTCTTCATCCAAAATACAAATCAATCCGTCAAGGATTTCAACGGTAAGTGAATCGGAAACATCGGCAAGTGCAAAACCGTTGTTCGCATCCTCATGGCAGTCCGCGTACTTAATATACGGCTTTATATCATAAATCGGCGTGCCGTTCATAACATCAGCGCCGGTTACAGTTAAAATGGGTCCGTTTTCTTTGGTGAATTCAATGCTTTCGAGTTTTACAGAAGAAAGTCCGATTGAATTGGGTCTGAAAGGGGAGCGGGTTGCAAAAACACCCATTCGAGTGTTTCCGCCAAGCTTCGGCGGTCTTACCGTGGGCGACCATTCACTGTGAGATTCGGAAAAGTCCCATAAAAGCCATAAATAGTTATACTGTTCAATTCCCCGAAAAGCCTCTCTGTTTCTAAAAATCGGCTCGAAAATTATTTTGGATTCAATGTCAATGATGCCGCTTTGCCGCGGAATTCCAAATTTTTCTTTATAATCGTTGTAAATGTGAGCAATTACTTGTAACTTTTCCATATGTATTCCTTTTTTATACTTTATTAGATTTTAGCACGAAAATTTTATTTTGTCACTATTTCATTTTTGTATATTTTAAGTTAATTGGGAAATATTTGTAATAAACGCTGAAAGGATGATTTATATGGAATTAAAAGGAACTAAAACTGAACAAAATCTGTTATCTGCTTTTACAGCAGAGTCGAGAGCAAGAAACAAATACACGCTATATGCGGCAAAAGCAAAACAGGACGGTTATGAGCAAATAGCCGAAATTTTTGATGAAACTGCAAATAATGAAAAGGAACATGCCGAGATATGGCTTAAACAGTTAAACAACGGTGAGCTTGATTTAACGCCCGCAAATTTGCAGGATGCTGCATCAGGTGAAAATTACGAATGGGCAGATATGTACCCCGAATATGCTAAAACAGCAAGAGAAGAAGGCTTTGACCATTTAGCTTTTTTATTTGAAAAAATTGCCGATATTGAAAAAGAACACGAAGAACGTTTTAAAAAGCTGATTTCAAACATTGAGGACAGTTTAGTTTTTTCAAAAGACAGTGATGTTATGTGGATTTGCAGGAACTGCGGACATGTTCATTTCGGCAAAGATGCCCCGGGAATTTGCCCCGTTTGTCAAAAAGAGCAAGCATTTTTTATGATAAAAGCAAGCAATTATTAGAGGATTTTATCACTTTTTGTATATTTTATTTGACTTTTTTGTCGCTTTATGGTATATTCCAAGAAAAAAGGCGGTGAATTTGATGAAATCTGCAAAGGTAATAAGACCGATTGATGCAAATGGCAGAGTAGTACTTCCAAAAAACTTAATTTCCGAAATCTTTAAAGCAACGCCGGATGAACGCATTTCTGTTGAAGTGATGTATACTGACGATTCAATTATCTTAAAAAGATTTCAGTTTTCCTGTTCATTTTGTGACAGGAGAGACGGTTTAAAGGAGTATATGGGAATGAAAATATGCCCTGACTGTCTAGCAAAAATCAAAGAGTTATAATAACAAAAGGAGCTTACAACAAGCTCCTTTTGTTATGTCAAAAATTTGAAATTTTATAGCTCAACGTCATAAGGCTGTCACTTAAGTGAACATTTTCAACCGCAACCTCAGGGAAATTAGAAGCAATGTCATAATGGCTAAAATTCCAATAGCCTTTTATTCCAAGCTTGACTAGCTCGGGAGTCAGTTCCTGTGCTGCGATACTCGGAATGCAAAGAATTGCAACGACGGGCGAATTATCTTTGCAGAAATCGTAAATGCCGTCTGTATGTCGAATGGGAAGCCCACGGATTATTTGACCGGAAAGTGCGGCGTTTTTATCAAACACACCGATAATATGAAAGCCTCTTCTTTCAAAATTCATATGCAAAGCAACTGCTCTGCCTAAGTTTCCGGCACCGATAAGAATTGCTTTTCTTACCTTGTTAACACCTAAAATTCTTCCGATTTCTTCATAAAGGCTTTCAATATTATATCCGTACCCTTGCTGACCGAATCCTCCGAAGCAGTTTAAATCCTGTCTTATTTGCGACGCGGTTAATCCCATTCTTTCCGAAAGGTCTTTTGATGAAATTCTGATCATTCCCTGATCTTTAAGCTCGCCCAAAAACCTGTAATAACGGGGGAGACGCTTAATTACCGAAATAGATACTCCTTCAGGTCTGCTCATATCAGTCTCCTCAGTTTGAAATCTTTTTAACGGTTTCCATTACATAGTCGCCGAATTCTTCACATGTTGCTCCGTCAGGTCTGCCTGTAATTATAAGCTTTTTCTCTTCAAGCATACAAATATCAAGAGCACGCTCAAGTAAATCGGCTTCCTTTTGCTTACCGATGTGCGAAAGGAGCATTACAGTTGCACGGAGCATTGAACAAGGATCTGCATATTGTCCTCTGCCTTCTTTAATCATTCTCGGTGCAGAACCGTGAATAGCTTCAAACATAGCATAACGCTTACCGAGGTTTGCACTGCCTGCCGTACCTACGCCGCCTTGAAATTCGGCAGCCTCATCAGTAATAATATCGCCGTAAAGGTTGGGAAGAATGAATACCTTGAAATCTCTTCTTCTCTTTTCGTCAATAAGCTTCGCAGTTGTAATGTCAATGTACCATTCATCTGTAATGATATCGGGATATTCTTCACCGATTTTTTTGCAAAGGCGAAGGAATTTGCCGTCTGTTGTTTTAATAACATTTGCTTTGTTAATGATAGAAACTCTTTCCTTGTGATTTTTCTTTGCATATTCATAAGCAAGTCTTGCAATTCTTTCAGTACCCTCGGTTGTTGTAACAACAAAGTCCATAGCAAGGTCATCTGTTACATTAACACCCTTTGAGCCTACTGCATAAGCACCTTCGGTGTTTTCACGGAAGAAAGTCCAGTCAATACCCTGTTCAGGAATTTTAACAGGACGTACATTTGCGAAAAGGTCAAGCGCTTTACGCATTGCAACATTAGCACTTTCGATATTCGGCCACGGATCGCCCGCCTGCGGAGTAGTTGTCGGCCCTTTAAGAATAACGTGGCACTGTTTAAGCTCTTCGAGAACATCGTCAGGGATAGCTTTCATAACGGCAACACGATTCTCAATTGTAAGACCGTCAATATAGTTAAATTCAATTCTGCCGCTTTCAACATCGTCTTTGAGCAAAAATTCAATAACTCTTGCGGATTCCTTTGTAATAATCGGACCTATTCCGTCGCCGCCGCAAATACCGATAACAATTTTGTCGAGGTTATCGAAGTCTGTAAACTCTTTTGTAGCTTTAATCTTTTCATTTCTTTCAAGCTGTTCACGGATAAGCGCTTCAAACTTTGAAAGAGCTTCTTTAATTTGGTTTTCCATTTATAATACTCCTTACATTGATTTCTTTGTGTAATTTAAAAGACCGCCCGCGAGAATAATGTCTTTCTGTCTGTCGGAAAGGTCATATTTCAATTCATAAGCTTCGCCGGTTGTAGTGTTTTTAAGAACAGCGGGAGCGGAATTGATAATTGCAGTCTTAATTCCTTCAAGATTCAGTTCATCACCCTGTGTAATCTTGTCATAATCGTCAGGATTAACAAAATTGAGCGGAAGAATGCCTGCATTTATAAGGTTAGCGCAGTGAATTCTTGCAAAAGATTTTGTAATTACAGCCTTAACACCGAGGTAAAGCGGAACAAGAGCCGCATGCTCACGGGAAGAGCCTTGACCGTAGTTCGCCCCGCCGATGATTATGCCCTTGCCTTCAGTCTTAATTCTTTCGGGGAAGGTTTTGTCACATACGCCGAAGCAGAACTGCGAAAGGTAGGGAATGTTGCTTCTGTAAGGAAGAATTTTTGCTCCTGCGGGCATAATATGGTCTGTTGTAATATCATCACCGACCTTAAGAACAGCTTTTGCGGTAATGTTTTCTTCCAACGGTTCGCTTGTCGGGAACGGTTTAATATTCGGTCCGTACAAAACCTCAACATCTTTCGCCTCTTCGGGAGTGGCGGGTATGGCAACCATATTATCATTGATAATAAATTCGTCGGGAAGAGTGATTTCGGGGAACTCACCCAAATCTCTCGGATCTGTTAAATAGCCAGTCAAGGCAGATGCCGCCGCAACCTCGGGACTTACAAGGTAAATGCCTGCATCTGCTGTGCCTGAACGCCCCTCAAAGTTACGGTTAAATGTACGAAGTGAAATACCTTTGGAATTCGGCGACTGACCCATACCGATGCACGGTCCGCATGCGCTTTCAAGAATTCTTGCACCTGCGTCAATCATATCGGAAAGAGCACCGTTCTGCGCTATCATATTGAGAACCTGTTTTGAACCGGGAGCAATTGAAAGGCTGACTGTGGGGCAAACCGTTTTGCCTTTAAGAATTGCCGCAACCTTCATCATATCAAGAAGTGAAGAGTTAGTACATGAGCCTATGCATACCTGGTCAACCTTGATTCTGCCGATTTCGGTAACTGATTTTACTCTGTCGGGCATGTGGGGCTGTGCGGCGAGAGGAGCGAGCGATGATAAATCAATATCAATTACCTCGTCATAAACAGCGTCGTCATCTGCTTTAAGCTCCGTCCAATCCTCTTCTCTGCCCTGTGCTTTAAGGAATGCTTTTGTAATTTCATCGGACGGGAATACAGATGTTGTAGCACCGAGCTCTGCACCCATATTCGTAATAGTTGCTCTTTCGGGAACAGAAAGAGTTTTTACGCCTTCACCGCCGTATTCAATAATCTTACCGACACCGCCTTTAACGGTCATAATTCGGAGAACCTCAAGAATTACATCTTTTGCGGCAACCCAAGGACTTAATTTTCCCGTAAGATTAACTCTTACCATTTTGGGCATTGTTATGTAATAAGTACCGCCGCCCATTGCAACTGCAACATCAAGACCGCCTGCACCCATAGCGAGCATGCCGATTCCGCCGCCCGTAGGGGTGTGGCTGTCAGAGCCGATTAAG
>DERX01000066.1:0-458 GCA_002361875.1 Ruminococcaceae bacterium UBA3329 | reverse complement strand
GCTGTCAGAGCCGATTAAGGTTTTACCCGGCTTGCCGAACCGTTCAAGGTGAACCTGATGGCAAATTCCGTTGCCGGGTCTTGAAAAATAAACGCCTCTTTTTTTAGCAACTGACTGAATAAACCTGTGGTCGTCTGCGTTTTCAAAGCCGGTCTGTAAAGTATTGTGGTCAATATATGCAACAGAGAGTTCGGTTTTTACTCTGTCAATATCCATAGCCTCAAGCTCCAAGTAAGCCATAGTACCTGTTGCGTCCTGTGTGAGAGTCTGGTCAATTTTAAGACCTACTTCACTGCCGCAGGTCATATCGCCGCTGACTAAATGTGATTTAATAAGTTTTTGAGCAATAGTCATACCCATAAAGTTATCTCTCCTGACTTTTTCATTTTTTTAACAATCTTTATTTTATTATAACGAAAACATTTTGTCAATAATTAAACAATTTTAATTCATAATTT
>DERX01000032.1:19294-19516 GCA_002361875.1 Ruminococcaceae bacterium UBA3329 | reverse complement strand
AATACGCCCATAAATGCCTTATATAGTATATCACCATTCTATATAAAATAAAAGACCTTTTTCATATTTTTTTATTTTTGTAAAAAACACCGAAACAAATGTTTGCGAAAGTAAAAAAATTCAATTTATTTTTTGAGAGCGCAGGACAATTTAGGGCGAGGACTTGCTCCCGCCATTTTGTTTTATTTTAAAATGATAAAAAACACCTCATCCACCGCCAAG
>DERX01000032.1:0-18987 GCA_002361875.1 Ruminococcaceae bacterium UBA3329 | reverse complement strand
CCACCGCCAAGGCGGTCCCCCTTCCCCTCAAAAAAGGGGAAGGCTTTTTTGGCTTCTCCTTGGGGTTGCGGGTGTCCGCAATAGAGGTAGAATAATTGAAATCTGAAAAAATAAGGTACGCCGTAGTCGGCACACCCTACAAAACACGGTCATCCTAAACGCAGTGAAGTATCTCATTGGATTGAGCTTGTGCCGTTAGTTGAGATTCTTCGCTTCGCTCAGAATGACATCAAAATAACGAAACACAAAAGTGATATTCAATTATTATTCTGATTTTTAAATCAAAAATACACAAGGGTATGAAAAACATACCCCTGTGTGAAAAGATAATTTTAATATTATATTTTACTGATTTTTTTAATGCAGTCGGCACAAATTTTTATTCCCTTATACTCCTTTAATTCATCACAACAGTTACAAAATGAACAAGTATCCTGATACCGTTTTATGATAATCGAATCTTCAGTATAGCTTATTTGAACAAAAACATGTTCCTCTGCATTTGCTTTTAGAATATCGGTTATCAGATTTTTAGGAAGAACAATTCTTCCGTTGGCATCAATAGGTCTGACTGTTTTAGCCGAATTTATAATAATTCCCCTTTTTTATATTTCTTGGACATTTGCTTACATACATAATCCGTATCATAAAAGGGAAAATGAACCAAAAAAACAATTTATTTTACATCTTTTGCTATTTTTGTTAATTCTTCGAGTGGCAAGTCATAACCCGTTAAAGTATAAAGATAACCGTCATAATTCCAAAAGAGCTCTCCGCCTGCGCAGTCATCATTTTCAGAAGATACGAAATAATAATGTATGCCGTTTTCTTCAAAATCGGTTACCCTTTTCATGAATTCCTGTAAATCTGGCGACACTGCTTCAATACCGTCATTATTCAATACGGCGTCTTTTATTTCTTCGGAAGTTTTATCGTCATCAATATAAATTACGCTGTCTTCTACATTCATTCCGTTTGATTCAATCACCTTATCTATAAATATTTTGGTCGTTTTACCGTTTTCGTTTTTTTCAAATTCCCGTCGATAATACGTATATTCCCCATTAACATTTGTCCACAAATGCTTTTGCTGTTCTTCATTATACAGAAAAACCTCATTGTAGTTTTCGGGAATATATCCGTATTCTAAATCTTTAATAGCCATCTTACTCTTATAATCAGAAGCTCCCGATACACGGACACGAATACTAGACCCGCTCACAAATTCCCCGATTTTGATAGGATTTTGACTGTAAAAAACCAAATCCTTTGATTTATTTTTTGATTGCGAGCCTATATAGGCAAATGCAACAATATTCATTGTCAGAATCAAAATACAGGCAACCAAAATCATTGCTGTTTTTCTGTTGAAATAAACTTTTCCCACCCTTATTCCGTTTGTTATTGAATTCATTTTTTTAATATGCTTTGTTGAATAAATCGGTTCCTCGATTATTTCAATGCTGTTTACAAAATTTTCGCAAGCGTCAAAGCAAGCCTTTTCAAAATTATTCATTTCATTCATTGTTCTTCCTCCAGTTCTTTTTTCATTTTTAACAGTGCGCCGTTTATAACTCTGCCGATATATGAAGCTGATTTCTTATACATTTTTGCAATTTCCACATTGGAAAAACCGTTGACAAATTTCAAAGAAATATAAGTCTGTTCTCTGTCGCCCAGCCGCCCTATTTGTTCTGACAAATCTATACTTCGGAAAGGGTCGAAGAAAGATATATCAAAATCTGTCGGCTCGGCACTCAGTTCATATATATTTTCCCGTCTTATGCTGTCAACGGCTTTTCCCCTTGCTATTGTGCAAATAAGATTTCTTCGGTAATTTTCATCCATATTTTCAAACAAATCAATCTTTTTGTGGGCAATTAAAAATGTGTCCTGAACACATTCCTCTGCCAAATCCTGATTTCTTAATTTTGAATATGCCAAAGAATATACCAATTTATTATAGCGCTCATAAAGTTGCATAAATAAATCTCGGTTGCCTGTGTTATCAGCCTCTTTTTCTAATGTTGGCACACCCTTCACCTCCTAAATTTCATTTCGAATATGCTTATTCCTCATATTCTATCTATTATCCGTAAAAATCACCGTAAACTGAACCTTAAATTCAAAAAAATCAGCAAACAAATGTTTGTAAACTTATTGAATAAATTTATTTAATATTGTATAATTATATCACTATTTCAGGAGAAAAATAAATATGAGTATGCAAACACTAAAAAACGATATTTTAAAAATTCAAATAAACGAGCACGGCGCAGAGCTTTCGTCAATTCTCGGCGTTAAAAGCGGGCGTGAATACCTTTGGCAGGGCGACAGTAAATACTGGGGCAGGCGAAGTCCCGTGCTTTTCCCTGTTGTGGGCAAATACAAGAACCTTAAATCCGTTTACGGTGGTAATGAATATTCGCTTCCTCAACACGGCTTTGCAAGGGACTGTGATTTTACTCTCATAAACAAAACGGAAAAATCACTTTCGTTTGAGCTTACGGAAAATGAAGATACGCTCAAAAATTATCCGTTCAAATTCCGCCTTGTCTGTTCATTTGAATTGAATGAAAATAAAATCCGCGTAAAATGGAGCGTCACGAACACAAATGACACCGAAATTTACTTTTCAATAGGCGCGCACCCTGCATTTAACTGTGAAAAAAACAAAACCGTTCTGTCAATGAATAAGGAAAATTTAGAGTATTCTGTTCTAAACTCCGACGGGCTTTATCTGCCCGAAAAGTACCCGGTAGAGAGCCGCTTTGTCTTAACAGACAGCATTTTTGACCGTGATGCGCTTATAATCGAGAACAGCGGCGTTACAAGCGTTACTCTTTCAGACGGCGAAAAAGATTTTGTCACAGTCAATTTCACTGCACCGCTTTTCGGCATTTGGTCACCCGTCAAGAAAAATGCGCCTTTTGTGTGCATTGAGCCGTGGTACGGCAGAGCCGACGGGGCAGATTTTGACTGCGATTTGACTAAACGCGAATGGGGAAACCGACTTGTCGCCAATGAAGAGTTTAAAAAGGAGTATGAAATTGTAATTTATGAGTAAATTCAAATATATTTTATTCGATTTTGACGGCACGCTCGTTGACTCGTCAGAGGGAATTTTTAAAAGCCTTACCTATGCATTTGAGAAAATGGGTCACGGCACGCCGAGCGAAGAGCTTTTAAGAAAATTTATCGGTCCTCCTCTTCATTACAGCTTTACAAATTTTTGCGGATTTTCCACAGAGCACGCTTACGAAATGACGGACAAATACCGCGAACGCTACAAGGTAAAGGGTTACCTTGAAAACCGTGTTTATGACGGCATCCCCGAAATGCTCGAAAGGCTTCAAAACGAGGGGTACATTCTCGGCACGGCGTCCTCAAAGCCGATTAAATTTATTGACGATATTTGCACACAGCGTGATATAAAAAAATATTTCAGTTTTATCGGCGGAACGCAGTTTGACAATATTAAAGAGAGCAAAACATTAGTTATTAAAAATGCAATGGCATCTCTCGGCGGAAATACAGACAACACCCTTATGGTCGGCGACAGGCTTTTTGACATTCAGGGTGCGCACGAGGCAGGTATTCCCTGCTGTGCGGTGCTTTTCGGCTTCGGCGACAGACCCGAATTTGAAGAATATAAGGCAGAATATATAATAGAAAAGCCCTGCGATATTTTTGATATTTTGAAATAAGGAGATAGGATATGGCAACACCGCTTGCGGACAGGCTCCGCCCACAGAAAATTGAAGATATTGTCGGTCAAAAGCATTTGCTCGGCGAGGGTATGCCCCTGCGCAACATAATTGAGAGCGGCATTTGCCCCAATCTTATTTTTTACGGTCCGTCGGGCACGGGCAAAACAACGCTTGCACGTATTATTGCCAAAATGACCGACAAAAAACTGCATCACCTTAACGGCACAAACGCTTCGACGGCTGATATACGCGATATTGTCAGCGAGCTTGACACCTTCGCCGCCCCAAACGGAATTTTGCTTTATCTTGACGAGATTCAGTATTTTAACAAGCGTCAACAGCAGTCGCTTCTTGAATATATTGAGAGCGGTAAAATCACGCTTATTGCGTCCACAACCGAAAATCCGTATTTTTACATATACAGCGCCGTGCTTTCACGCTGTACGGTGTTTGAATTTAAATCGGTTGAGCCGGCCGATGTTGTACCCGCCGTTATCCGCGGATTTAAGTTTTTGGAAGAAGAGCTCGGAGCTAAAATCACATTTGAGGAAAGCGTTCCCGAGCATATTGCCGCCGCCTCGGGCGGAGATGTGAGAAAGGCTCTTAATTTTACAGAGCTTTCGGTTCTCGCCGCAAAGCCCGACAAAAACGGCGAAAGGAACATAACACTTGAGCAAATAGGCAGTCTTACGGCGAAAAACACCTTCCGTTATGACAAATTCGGCGACGAGCATTATGATATTTTATCCGCATTTCAAAAATCAATGCGAGGGAGCGACCCTGACGCCGCACTCCATTACCTTGCACGGCTTTTGGAGGCGGGCGATATGCCATCGGCAATCCGCAGACTTTTGGTTTGCGCCTGCGAGGATGTGGGGCTTGCTTATCCGAACATAATTCCGATTGTTAAAAGTGCCTGCGACATTGCGCTCCAAGTCGGAATGCCCGAGGCGAGAATACCGCTCGGCGACGCTGTTGTTTTAGTTGCCACAAGTCCCAAAAGCAACACAGCGCATTTGGCTCTTGACTGCGCACTCGAAGATGTTCGTTCGGGAAATTACGGCAGAATCCCGAGAACGCTCCAAAACAAGCATTTTGACGGTGAAGATAACGCAACCCCGGGTCAGTTTTATAAATATCCCCACGATTACCCGAACCGCTGGGTAAGTCAACAATATCTCCCCGACGCAATAAAGGACAAAAAATACTACACCTTCGGCGAAAACAAAACCGAATCCGCATCAAGGGAATACTGGAAAAAGATTAAAGGAGAATAACGAATATGTCGAAAAGAAAAGATTACATTTCATGGGACGAGTATTTTATGGGCATTGCGATGCTTTCATCCTACAGGAGCAAGGACCCGAGCACACAGGTGGGCGCTTGCATTGTGAATGAGCAAAATAGAATTATGTCTATGGGCTACAACGGCTTTCCGAAAGGCTGTGACGATGACACCTTCCCGTGGGAGAGGTCGGGCGATGAATACGAAACAAAATACCCTTATGTTTGCCACGCAGAGCTTAACGCTATTCTCAATGCGGGCGGCAGAAACCTTGAAGGTTCAAAAATTTATGTTGCACTTTTCCCCTGCAACGAATGTGCAAAGGCGATAATTCAGAGCGGAATTAAAGAGGTAATTTACATATCCGACAAATATTACGACACCGTGGGCAACCGTGCCTCACGCAGAATGTTTGATGCCGCAGGGGTTAAATACACCAAAATCACTATGGCGCACGAGGAACTCACAATAAATTTCAGAGAAGAGGATATATAAGGCTATGGGAATATCCGATTTTTTTGCATTTGCCGCAAGGACAAAATACATAAACCGCTGGGCGCTTATGCGCAACACACGCTATGAAACGCTTTCCGAACACTCGGCGCAGGTGGCTGAAATTGCTTATGCTTTGGCCGTTATCGGCAATGAACGGCTTCAAAAAAATTACAATGCAGAGCGTGCGGCGCTTTTAGGACTTTACCACGATTTACCCGAGATTATCACTGGGGATTTGCCCACGCCCGTTAAATATTTCAGCGAGGAAACGAAATCCGCATACAAGGCAGTTGAAAAAAATGCGTCAAAACAGCTTCTTTCAATGCTCCCCGAGGATTTGCGGAAAAATTATGAACCTCTTTTCAAGAAAAAAGCCGATGACAAAGAGCTTTGGCGGCTCGTGAAATCAGCAGACAAAATTTGCGCATATTTAAAATGCATTGAAGAGAGAAATGCAGGCAACAGAGAGTTTTGCGAGGCAGAAAAATCAATAACAAAGACTTTGCAAAGACTTGACTGCGAAGAGGCAAAAATTTTCATTGAAGAATTTGTTCCGTCATTTGAAAAAACTATTGACCAAATGAAAAAATAACGGAAAATACGGTTGAATTTGCATTTACGCTGTGATAAAATAGTAATACTGTGTTGAGTTGTATTCACTTCTTCACTCTTCACTGTTACATATTACTTAAACCCTGCGGATATAGTTCATCGGTAGAACATCAGCTTCCCAAGCTGAGGAGGTGGGTTCGATTCCCATTATCCGCTCCAGCGGCAAGTGCCGCACACAAGTTGCGCACCCCATTTTGTGGGGTGCGTTAGTTTTTTTACCCGCATTTAAACAAGAACATTAAACTTAATTGGAAATCGAACTGTTTCACTTCTCGTCTACCGTCTCGGTCGGTGCTTTTGAATACTTCGTATCCAAAGGTCTCCACCGGAGACCCGCACCCCTCAAAAATATAGTCGTTCTACTCGCTGCCGCTCGTATTACTCCTTATTTTTTCACCTCATTTTGCTCGTGCGTTTCGTCCACCGGACGGCACTCGCAACTTCGCCCCATTATCCGCTCCAAAAAATGACAAGCACAAAATGGGCTTAATCGGCGTAGGCGAAAATGACAATGACTTAGCAAAAAAGGCGGCGCAGATGTGGCATACCTCAGAGCCGTGCAGTGAATATAAGAAATTTACAGGCGCAGGGCATATAGTTAATATGGACACACCCGAGCAGTTTAACAAAGCGTTGGAAAAAATATTAAGATAATTGAAAATCGGGCATATCAGAATACACTTAAACCACAAAAAAGAGGACTGCTGAAGTCCTCTTTTATAATATTATTTATATTGTATGCGAATTTTACATTGACTCGGGAACAGAAATACTGAACATTGTAAGTACGTTTGTGATTGTTGTCATAACACATTTACAAAGGTGCAGTCTTGCCTGCATAAGGCTTTCGTCCTCGACGGCAACACGGCACGCGTTGTAAAATTTGTGGAAAAGCGTAGCCAAGTCAACGCAGTAGCGTGTAATTTTTGCGGGATCATAATTTTTAGCGGCATTCTGAATTTCGCCTGTGAATGCGGCAAGGTGGCGGATAAGCTCAATTTCCTCGGGAGCATTAAGGCGCATAAGCTCTGCTTTTTCACATTCACGGATTTTTATGCCGTCGCTCTCAATTTTCCTGATAATGCTGTGTATTCTTGCATTGGCGTACTGGCAGTAGTAAACAGGATTCTGCGAGGACTGCTCAACCGCTAAATCAAGGTCAAAATCCATTGCCGAGCCGGGTTCACGCATATTAAATAAGAACCGTACTGCGTCAACGGGGATTTCGTCAAGAAGGTCGGTAAGCGTAATAGCCTTGCCCGTACGCTTTGACATTTTAACGGGCTTTCCGTCTTTAACAAGGTTTACAAGCTGCATTAAAATGACATCAAGTCTTGATTCGTCCAAATCGAGCGCACGCAAAACGCCTTTCATTCGCGCCACGTGACCGTGGTGGTCTGCTCCCCAAACATCAATCGCCTTGTCAAAGCCTCTTGTAACAAGCTTGTTGCGGTGATAGGCAATATCCGCCGCAAAATATGTGGGATTACCGTTTTGGCGGATAAGAACATCATCTTTAAGCTCTAAAGCGTCAATCTCTCCCTGCGTTTTGCCCTGTTCTGTGAGCATTTCGGTCTGTACCTGAATATTTTTATACCAAAGAGCGCCGTCCTTTTCATAAGTCAGTCCTTTTTTGGTAAGGTAATCAATGCATTCCTTAACATCACCGCTGTTGTGAAGAGTGCTTTCAAGAAACCATGTGTCGTAATTTATGCGGTATTTCTCCATATTTTCGTGCATCTTCTGAATGTTAAGCGGAAGGGCAAAATCGACAAGTGTTTTTCTTCTTTCCTCGGTCGGCTTGTTAATATATTCATCGCCGTATTTCTCACGGAATTGTGCCGCACGCTCGATAATATCCGAACCGTGGTAGCTGTCCTCAGGGAGCTCTACGGCATCCTCGCCCAAAATTAACTGTTGATAGCGAATGTCTAATGACAGTCCGAACTTTTCAATCTGATTGCCTGCGTCATTTACATAAAATTCACGCTCAACCTCATAGCCTGCAAACCGGAGTACTGCGGCAAGGCAGTCGCCGAGCGCACCGCCCCTGGCATTACCCATGTGCATAGGCCCTGTCGGGTTGGCAGATACAAATTCGACGTTATATTTTTTGCCTTTGCCGAAGTCGCTTTTGCCGTAATTTTCGCCGAGATTGTGAATGTCAATTAAAACATCAGCATAAAACTCCGCCGATAAAAAGAAATTAAGAAATCCTGCGCCCGCAACCTCGCATTTTGTAAAATATGAGCCGTCAAGAGAAATATTTTTCGCTATTTCCTCGGCAATCTGCTTCGGTGCTCTGTGAAATGCCCTTGCGCAAACGAATGCGGCGTTTGATGAATAGTCGCCGTTGTCACGGTTTGCGGGGATTTCAATATTAAACTGCGGAATTTCTGCCTCGGGCAGACTGCCGTTCCCGATTGATTTTTCAATTGCATTTACGATTAAGCTATATAAAGCGTCTGTTGCATTTTTTACAATTTTTGACATCTGAATTTCTCCTTTATTGCTTGATTTCCTCTATTTTTACCGTTACATTATTTACCGAATAAAATTTGCCCGAAAACAAAAGGTCGTATGAAAGCTTTAAAATCCCGTTTTTACCGTCATAATCAAAGCTTACAAAATTACCCTTTGTGCTCAAATCCATTACTCCGTACGGGGTTAAATAATTGGCGGGAATCACCTTACCGTTTCGGATAAACAGCCTGCTTTTGTAGCCTGCGCCCTCGCGGTCAATTTCGGCTCTGCCGTCCGTGTGCACCGTAACGGTGACCTTTTCGGTCATATCGCCGTCTTTGCGTGAATATGAAATGTGCGTTTTTGTTTCCTCGAAATCCATTTCGCCGCAGGCTGAAAAGCTCTCCGTTTCCTTTCCGTCCTCGCCGTCACGCTCAAAGGTTAAATGAAGTTCTATCTGTTTTTTATCGCTCATTTTTCTTCTTCCTGTCTTTCGATTGCAAGCACAAGCAGTCTGTCAATAAGGTCGGAATAAGACACGCCTGCCTCTTTCATTAACATCGGGTACATACTTATGCTTGTAAAGCCGGGGATTGTATTCGGCTCATTTAAAAGCACTGCACCGTCGCTCTCACGCACAAAAAAGTCAATTCTTGTAAGTCCCGAACAGCCGAACGCCTTATATGCTTTCTGCGCAATCTTTTTAATCTCTTCCTGTTTTTCCTTTGAAATTCTTGCAGGAATATGAAGAGCCGTACTGCCGTCAATATATTTAGCTTCAAAATCGTAAAACTCGTTGCAGGGCACAACCTCACCTATTTCGCCTACAAAAAGCTCGTTATTACCAAGCACGGCACTTTCAACCTCCGCACCGACAATGCCCTCTTCTACAACAACTCTCGAGTCAAATGAAAGAGCATACTTTAAATCCTCGTAAAGACTTTCTTCGTCGGCGGATTTTCTGACTCCTACCGAAGAGCCTGCGTTTGCAGGCTTAACAAAGCACGGAAAGCCGAGATATTCCGCACATTTTTTTGCAAATGCTTTGCCGTCATTTTCAAAATCGTATCTCGTAGTGTAAAGCCATTTCGCCTGTGCTATTCCGTTGACATCGCAAATACTGTTTGTTATCGCTTTATCCATACAAACCGCCGATGCAGTTGTGCCGCATCCTACAAACGGAATACCCGCAACGGTTAAAAGACCTTGCATTGTGCCGTCCTCGCCGTTTTTGCCGTGCATTACGGGGAAGCAGACATCTATGTAAACCGTTTCAGTTTTGTTTCCGTCAAAAATAATTACGCCGTGATCGTCACGGGAGGATGAAATTATTGCTTTTTTAAGGAATTTTTCATCCGTGAGCCAGCCGTCGTTTTCTATCTTTTCAAAGTCCCCCGTATAAAGGTAAGATTTACCGTCCTTTGTAATTCCAAGCATATACACATTATATTTGTCCCTCGGAATATTTGCGAGAACCGATGTTGCCGAAATACAGGAAATGTCGTGCTCGCTTGAAACTCCGCCGAAAATAATAAGTGCGTTTTTCATTTTAATCCACTCCGTAAACAGCCGTAAATAACGGTAAAATAATCGTACTTTGTTATTCTACCATAAAATATATGCATATTCAACTTGCAAAAAGAAAAAAATTTAATGACAAACGCTAAATAATATGTTATACTTAATTGAATATTGATAAATCATAGTGAGGTATAAAATATGCTTGACAGAAATGAGGCTATGAAAGCCATTCACAAGGGTTGTGCGGATAAGTTTCAATCACTCGGCTTTGCTTTTGATAAAATAAACGAGGACGAAAGCGGCGTTTATGCCGATTTTACAAAAGACGGCTTTACGGTAAGGCTTTTAAGCCACGATAATCTTTTGGATATTCTTGAAAAAAATTCCGACGGTGAATTTTCAAAAAATTCGGCAAACCTTCTTGATTTGGATGACTGCGACGAAAAATCGCTTAAATCGCTCTGCAATGAAATAAACGACACTGTTGCGGAAAGCTACGGGGCAAAGGCTGTTAATAAACAGTCAAAAAAAGCGCCTGCTACCGTTTCAAGAGCGGCTGTAAGAGCAGGTATGTCCTACGACCCGAATACTCTTGCAAACAAGATTTTGCTTGTTTATCCTGAACTTAAAGACGCTTACAAAGAAAATATTGAAAAATATGACCAATTTTTATGCGATGACTTTTTTATAAACCACGGAAATAAATATGTTTTAGCGACAGTTAAAAACGGCGATGCACAGACACGCAAAAAGCTTTTCAAGATTTTTACCGATATGTACCTCGACGGAACAAGCGAAACGCAGAATTTAATTTGCGTTACAATTTTGGGCGAAATGGGCAATGATCCCGATATGATGAAGGTTTGCAGAGATTATATTACAGACGATGAATTTTATGATACGCTAAAAGCTGTAAACGAGCTTTTAGCATCAAGCAAGGGCAAGAGACTTAAAGAAAAGCTTAAAAATCCCCCGAAATATAAGCCCGAAAAGAAAAAGGGCGGTTTAATGGGAAATATGCTTGACGCGAGCGCAATGCAGCAGCAACAATAAAATAAAAAATCCCTCGCCTCTTTGGCGGGGGATAATTATTTAATGTTAAAAATTGACACATCGCTTTTATATATTCTTGCGATTTGCGGATGACCACAATACAGCAAACAGTGCAGTGAGAGCTGCAGGAATTATTGCCGAAACTGCAATTGAGACAAATGTGCTGTTGAGCATACCGCTTGCCATGGTGTACAGTGCTGCAGACGAAATATTTATTCTGTTGCCGACACCTGCAATTAAAGCAGTAAGCGGTGCCGCTAAAAGCATAAGCGAGGCACCTGAAAATGCATAAACGAAATAGCGCAAATAGTTTTTCTTTTTACGGAAAAACAGGCGCATAATCACCGCAGTAATCACAAATCCAACCGCACATACCGCCGCTGCATAGATAACATATGGCTTGTACGACGCAAGCATACGCGAGGCAGTGCGAAAATACGACAGTGAAAATACAGAAATATATGCATTATAAACATCGCAAAGCTCCGAAGCTACAGTTTGCAAATTTTCTGATGTTTCATCATCTAACTCAAAGCCTTTTTGCACTGCATATTCCTTAAGATTTTTGAGAATTGCCGCATTTAAATCATCATTATTATTAACCGAATCCTGAACATTGCCCTCATAAAAATCTCTTAAAATCTGTTCAGTATCGGCACCTATTTTTTGCGGCGTAATCACATCCTTGAAAAGTGAATCGAAAAATTCCTCTTCTATATTACTGGCACGGCCGTAGGAAATAAACGACTCTTTTAACTCTGCCGAAAGCAAATCGGCATATTTTGAGCGTGCAGTAACGCTGACGGCAAAATCATCATTAAAAGCCGTCACATAAAGCATTGTACACAGTATGCCGCCGGCAATAAGCAGTGCCGCAATAAACGATAACACTGTGCAAAGTACGGAGCGCACCCGTTTTTTTGATGTTGTTGTCATCAGGTACCCTCCTTATTCGTATAAATTTACGCTTGGCCCCGATACAAATTCGCAAAATGCGAAAAAGCGGTTTGGCGTAGAAGCTATAGCACCGTTTAAATCACAGGTATACAATATTAATATTTCTTTATCGCCGTTCAGTTCAGTACGGTAGGCCGAAGCATTGTCGTATCTGCTGACATCAGTTCGGTAAACCCTGTATACATAAGAACCGTAAGTGGTCTCTATATGCACAAGCGCTCCTTCCTTAACATCCGGCAAGGTTTTAAAATACGGCATATAATGTGCGCCGATAAGCACACCCTTTCCGCATCCCGGAATATGTCCGAACAAAGACACACACGCTCCGCGGTTAAGCAGTGCGTGGCTGTCGCCGAAAATAACCTGCGTATCCACTTCTGTTCCCTCTACCGTAATATGACCGAAGTTTTCTCCGTATTTCGGGAACGAAAAATCATCACAATTCAACGTGCCGCTTGAAAGGCCGCTGCCGCCATCAAAAATACTGCCCGCCCCGGGTTCTGTGATGGTCTGAACATTAGCATTTGAAAATGCCAAATTATATACCGAAACCAGAGGATCGAGTATCGGAGTAAGAACAGCGAAGAGCAGTAAATATCCGCATAATAAGAAAGCTATCGGAATGAGGACAAACCCTTTCCAATAGCGCTTCTTACTCCGATTTATTTCGGGATTATTCTTCATCAACTTTGCGGAAACGCTTTACGCTAACGCCTGAAGCTACAAGAACAAATGCAGCAACAGCACCGCAAACAGCAACAGAAGTTAAATCTGCACCTGTCTTTGTGATAACAACATTGGGGTGAAGCTCTGCAACAACATTACCTTCAGCATCCGTAATAACAAGTAAGCCGTGGTCTGCGTCTGAAAGAGTACCCTTTGTTGATAGGTTGTATCCAAGAACAGCAAGAGCCTTACGGGCATAACCGAGAAGAACCTGAGTAGTGCCTGTAGCCGTAATGTCTTCAACCTTTGTAAGCTTGTTAGCTTGACAAACCTTCAAAGCCTCGTCCATGATAGCAATAATTTCATTGTACTGTGTTTCGGTAACATCAATTTCAGCGAAAATGTTCTCGAGAGCTGTAAAATACTCTTGAGGAACAGTTATTGCTTTACCGTCTACAACATAGGCAGTTTTAACATAGGTAAGGATCTTCTGCTCGTAAGTGTTGATTCCGGCAGCAAAAGCAGGAATTACGGAAGCCACCAAAAGTACAGCTACAACCATAAGGCACGCCAACTTTTTTTTCATGTTTGAATCTCTCCTTAAAAAATATTTGTATATCCGGCAGAACTGCTAATAAACCAGTCTACGCATACCTTATACAATACCGATATCATAGCACAGTTTTTACGGTTTGTAAAGTATTTTTTTGCTTTTTAAAAAATTTCTAAATTTTCATTTAATTGGCTGTCTCAAATTTGTTGACTACACGCATATAATTTGATAAAATTATACAGCCAAGGCGAAAAAAGCCTTGATTTTTTTGAGGTGAACAGCAAGATGAATTTTATTCCGTTTAATTCGCGAAGCACTTATTTTAAAAGCAAATTCGGAAGCGTTACAGAGGGCGAAAGCATAACCTTTCGCATTGCAGTGCCGTGCAGTTTTAACATCGGCGGTGCATTTTTAATGATAAAAAAAGACGGAGAAGAATATAAGGAATATAAAATGAATTATGAAAGCCGAACGGGTGAAGACTCCGAAGCTTACTCCGTTACAGTGAAAATCGGAGATTTCGGTCTTTATTTTTACCGTTTTGACTTTCTCGGAGCGTTCGGCAGAAGCAGCATTTTAAACAGCGGAGACGGTGTGGGAGCATTTTCGGACGGAACGGGAATCTTTACCGATTGGCAGCTTACCGTGGCCCAAAAATTTGACACACCCGAGTGGCTCAAAGGCGGCATAATATATCAAATTTTCCCCGACAGGTTTATGAATTCGGGAAAAGAGAAAACAGGCGTTCCGTCAGACAGAATTATCCGCTCCGACTGGGGCGGCGAGCCGTATTTCCGTCCCGACAAAAACGGTGAGGTTTTAAATAACGATTATTTCGGAGGCGACCTCGAGGGTATTCGCCAAAAGCTCCCCTATCTTAAGGATTTAGGCGTTACATGCATTTATTTGAATCCCATTTTTGAGGCTCATTCAAACCACCGCTACAACACAGCGGATTACAGTAAAATCGACCCGCTTTTAGGTGATGAAAACGATTTTAAAAATCTTTGCGAAAGTGCAGATAATATAGGTATTAAAATAATTCTTGACGGAGTATTCTCCCATACGGGCGACGACAGCGTTTATTTCAACAAAAAGGGCAGATATGAAAGCATCGGCGCTTATCAGTCGGAAAACAGCGAATACGCAAAATGGTATAAATTTCAAAGCTTTCCCGACAAATATGACAGCTGGTGGGGCTTTAAGACTCTTCCCGAAGTTAAGGAGGAGGACGAGGGCTACCGCAAGTTTATTTGCGGTGAAAACGGCATAGCCGCAAAATGGCTGAACCTCGGAGCGAGCGGATTCCGTCTCGACGTTGCAGACGAGCTGCCCGATATTTTCCTTGACGACCTGAAAAAAGCAGTTAAGCATGCAAAACCCGACGCCCTTTTACTCGGCGAGGTTTGGGAGGACGCAACCAACAAATTCAGTTACGGCGTGCGCCGACGCTACCTTTTGGGCGACCAGCTCGATTCAGTTATGAATTATCCGTTTGCCGAGGCTATTCTTGATTTTTGCCGCACGGGCAATGCAAAGCAATTTATGTCGGGCGTTATGAATATTGTTGAGAATTACCCAAAGCAGTGCCTTGATGTTATGATGAACCATATCGGTACGCACGATACGGTACGCGCAATTACCCGACTTGCAGGCGAAAGCTCGGATTACCGTAACCGTGAATGGCAATCCTCTCACAGCCTCAACCGATTTGAATACAGTCAGGGCGTTGAACGGTTAAAGCTTGCAGCAGCGCTTCAATACACGCTTCCCGGCGTTCCGTCAATCTATTACGGCGACGAGGCGGGACTTCAAGGCTACCGTGACCCGTTCAACAGAGGCTGTTACCCGTGGGGCAATGAAAACGGAGAGCTTATTGAGTTTTACAAAGCTCTCGGTAAAATCCGAACCGAAAATAAAGTATTCAAAGAGGGAAGATTTATCCCTGTTTCGGCATGCCTTGGCTGTGTGGCATATATCCGTGAGGACGAAAACGGCAGTGTTATAATAATTGCAAACAGAAATGTTCACGAGATTTACTATAATCTGCCTGAAAGCTTTAAAAATGCAAGCGCTCTTTACGGAAAAAATCCAAAGAACGGGAGCGTTTGCATTCCTCCCTGTTCATTTTCGTTTCTGTCAAAATAATTGTTGATAAATTTATAACATTATGTTATATTTATACTATATATATTCTGTATCGGAGGGATTCAATTATGAAAAACAGAAAAACAGTATTTGTCATAGTTGCAATTTTTATTATGATTACAGTGATTTTTGCTTCCTGCAAAAACAATGACGGCGAAACAGTTTATGTTACCGATGCAAACGGAGTTCAGGTGACGGACAGTAACGGCGAGCCTGTAACAATTATTGTCGAAAAGAAGAAAAAGAAAGGAAAAGACGATGACAGAGTAGCTTATGTTACTGACGAAAGCGGCTCTCAGCTGACTGATGCTAACGGTGAGCCCATTACAGTTATGCCCGAAACCTCAGTGATTACAATTACCGACGGTAACGGCAATATTGTCACAGACGAGAACGGCGAACCTGAAACATCTATTTATTACAAGCCCCAACAGGTTGTTGTTCCTGTTACTAATATAAATCATGAGCCTGTTACGGGCGAAAACGGCGAAGTGCTTACAACACTTATTTGGTTCCCGGCAAACCCCACAACAACAGCAGTTGAAACAGTTACGGTAACAGATACAAACGGTGCTCCCGTAACAACGCCTGATGGCGACCCTGTAACTGAAACTACAATAGTTTCATCCGCAAACGAAAGCTTTTCAAAAACCATGGGCGGAACGAGCGGTTCCGACGAGGCAACAGCAATTGTGCCTAATTCTGACGGAGGCTCTTTTACGCTCATTTCAGGATCATCAAAGGACGGTTTATTCTCTTCCGTCGCAAACACAAAGGATTTAGCTTTTTCTATATGCAAGCACGGAAAAGACGGTTCACTTATTTGGACAAAAGCGTTCGGTGCATCGTCGAGCGTTTCCGCACAGGATATTTGTGCAACAAGTGACGGCGGAGTGGTAATCGTCGGTCAAACAAGAGCAAAAGATTTTGTGAAAGTAAACGGCTCGGAATACGATGCATTTATTATGAAGTTCGACAAAGACGGCAACGAGGTTTTCAGAACTCCTTGGGGCGGCACATCAAACGAAGATTTCTACGGAGTTGCAGAAGGTACAGACGGCAGTATTTATGCCGCAGGCTTTGCATATTCACAGGACGGCGATGCTGCCTCTCTCAAAATCCCAATCGGTGAATCACGTGCTGTCATAGTTAAATTCAGTGCTGACGGCAAGCAGGAAAAAGTAACAGGTGTATGCGGTTTCAGCGACTATTTCACAGACATTGCCGTTGCAAAAAACGGAGATGTTTTTGCAGTTGCATCAATCGGTGCAAGCAGTACCCAAACTTTGTTTAAGCAAAAAGGGCGTTCCGATGCAGCCGTATTCAAATTCGATAAAGATTTAAATGTTCAGTTTTCAAAATTATTCGGCGGCTCTGGAATTGACCGTTTTGAATCAATAGCCGTAACTAATGACGGCGGATGTGTAATTGTAGGTGCTTCAACCTCAAACGACGGCGATATAGAAAGCGCAGGCATTAAAAACAAGGGTGAAGAGGATGCGACAATTGTAAAATTCACAGGCTCGGGAAGTATTGCCTTTGTTCAATCATTCTACGGCAACAAGAGCGAATCATTTAAAGATGTTACGGTAACGGATCAAGGATATATTATTGCAGTAGGCGAAGCACAGTCTGCAACAAGAGATTTTGCCACAATAGGCAATCATGGCGGCAAGGATGCATTCGCAGTAAGATATGATTCAAACGGCAATTACCTTTCTGCAATCGGCTACGGAGGGTCAGGCGATGACAGTGCATTGGCAGTCTGCACAGCTTCAAACGGTCAAATAATTGTTGCAGGCAGCACCACAAGCACTAACGATTCATTCAGCAATATGCAACCGGCAAGTGACGGAACAAAAAGTGTTGCATTTATAAGAACTCTTTCATTTTAATGATTTTAGAACGGTAGACTTATGTTAACTGGTTACGGAAAATTGCCAAAATCTTATAAAATTCTATGGATAACTCTTCGGGCGGTTATTATCGCCTGGGGAGTATTCGGGCTTTTTCACGGTTCTGTTGTTGAGTTCCTTGAAGCAATTTTTGCCGTAATATTTACGCATCTTTGGGACTTTTTCCAAATTTTCGGCACCCGTTCATTCATAATTGAGGTTACTCCCGATTCGGCAACAGGTCTTAATATTTTCATTTTCGTCGCAGTTTGTATAGGTTCAACTGTCAACAACAGGACGGATTTTGAGCATATTGATATTCTCACACATTTTATTGCAGGATTTATTTCTGCCTATTTCGGCTATGACCTCGCAAACATAATATTCCGCAAGAGAGGGTATTTAGGCCCTGCGATTTCGTCATTTTTCTCGATTTGCTTTGCACAGTTTATTTCCGTCGGCTGGGAAATTTACGAATTTTCAATGGACAGCATTTACGGAATGAATTTACAGCGCCGTGAAACGGGAGTCCTTGACACAATGACGGACTTTTGCGTTTGTGCGGCAGGTTCTGTTCTCGGGATGCTTTTAGTAGCTTTTTTAAGGAACGGAATAATCGGCAAAAACAAGCAGAAAATCCGTGAAGAAAAACGTAAAAAAGAAGAAATCAGGCTGTTAAAGGACCGTTTGTATGAGGAATATTTAAAGGGGGCAGAAAATGAGTAAAAGATTTTTTTCATTATTTCTTGTCCTGCTTATCCTGTCATTAACTTTTTCCGGCTGCGGAAAAGGCAAAGCAGTTGAAATCAACGGAACAAAAATCGACGGCGAAATAACCGCCTATTTCAAAAAAAGTGCAAAAGAAGGCGAAGACGCAAACCGTCTTATTGCAAGATATATTGCTGTAAATTCAGAATTTCAAAACCATACGCTTTCTGTCCCGAAGAACCTTCGTTCATCTCTTTCGGAAGATGTAAATAACATCTGGCACATTTGGGGCGGATATTACAAAGGCCTCGGCATTTCAAAGGAAACAATTTATAAAATTGAGCTTTCAAAAATTTATGAAAATCTGCTTTTGGAGGAACGCTACGGTAAAGACGGAAAATTTCCCGTAAGCGAAGATGATTTAAAAACATTTTTCCGTGAGAATTATGCATCTGTCCGCTTTGTCACGGGTTATCTTTTTGATATAACCGAAAACGGCACAACAGAAATGACCGAAGCGCAGAAAAACAAGCTGAAGAAAGCCTTTAAATCCGCCGCCGACACCATAAATGACGGTGCATCAATTGAGGAATCTGTTAAAATTTTAGGTAAAGCAGAAATTCACGACGCTGTTATTAACTCCAAAGGCAATGACAACTTCCCCGACGGATTTTGGAATGAGATAAAAAAAATAGATGTCGGCAAAGCAGGTGTTGTCAGTCTTGGCAGTTATGTTTTCCTTGTTCAAAAGGTTGACAGCGAAAAGGGCGATTACGAATGCTATTCACAGTACCGTTCCGACTGCCTTTACCAAATGAAGGGTGACGAATTCAGCAAGGTTATTGACTCCTGGGCAGAAAATTATAATGTGAATTAACAACTAAATATAATACAGAATAATCATAACCACCAGTTGAACTG
>DERX01000068.1 GCA_002361875.1 Ruminococcaceae bacterium UBA3329 | reverse complement strand
TAGCTCAGTCGGTAGAGCACTCGGCTGTTAACCGAGTTGTCGTTGGTTCGAGCCCGACAGGGGGAGCCAAAAGAGAAGCGGCAATTTTCTTATTGAAAATTGTCGTTTCTTTTTGTACTTTTCACTTTTCTCCTTTTGTTTTTCTCTCTTGAAATCGACAAGCACCGTTAGGTGCTTGTCGATTTTTGGTCGGAGTGAGATGATTTGACTCGCGCGCCTGTGGGCGCTTGGTCGCTCGCGGTCACAACAGTCCTCCACCGGACTGTTGCTCTGTACCGCCCGTCCTTTAAGTCTCACTAAATATCAGCAAACAAAAAAATACAAGTACTAAAAACCAGTACTTGTATTTTTGGTCGGAGTGAGAGGACTTGAACCTCCGGCCTCTTGGTCCCGAACCAAGCGCGATACCAAACTTCGCCACACCCCGATCAGTGCCTTAAAATTATAATACATTTATTAAAATAAATCAAGTCTTTTTACAAAAATTTATGTGTATGATTTTAAGGCTTTTTATCTATCACTGTTTATCTAAAAAATCTATGGCTTTTTCTATCCACCCTTCGGCGTCCTTGCCTTCTGCAAGTCCTATTCCGTGACCGCCTGTTTCATACAAATGAAGTTCATTTTGAACGCCCTTTTCATCAAGTGCCTCGTGGAGCATTATGCTGTTTTCAACGGGAACAGATGCATCATCTTTATTGTGCCACATAAATGTAGGAGGATAATCTTCCGTCACATTCAGCTCAACAGACGCTTTTTCTCTTTCGGCTTTTCCCGAAAATGCGCCGAGAAAAATCCGCCGTGATACCTTGTGCGTAAGCTCTCCCATTGTAATTACAGGATAGCTGAGAACAAGCGCTTTAGGCTTTAAAGAATAGCTTTCGCCGTTATATTCCTTTTCAAATCTTTCGTACTGCGTGGCAAAAAATGCACAGAGATGTCCCCCTGCGGAGCTACCCATAAGGCTTATTGCATCTGCGTTTATATTAAGCTCTTCTGCCTTGGATTTAATAAACTGTATTGCTCTGGCTGTGTCTTCAAGCGGATATGGAAATCTTCCGTTGCCGCTGCCCACGCTGTAAAAGAGCACGAAAGCGTTGTAACCCCGTTCATTCAGTCTTTCTGCGTAGGGTTTGCCTTCGTTGAAATCGGACACAAATTTATATGCGCCGCCGGGACAAATTAAAACCGTCGGAGCGTTTTGTCCGATTACATAGCTTTCCAAAACAACTTTTTTTCGCTGGGGTCTTTCTTTTATTTCTTTTTTTGTGTAAATACTGTAAATCATAATCTGCCTCTGTATTATTTTAACAGCGGAATAATGTGTTCCGCAACTATTCTAAACCCGTTTACATTCAAGTGGAGACCGTCATAGCAATAAGCTTTATGTAAATTGCCATTTTCATCGGAAAGTGCCTCGGTAAGGTCAAGCCAAACACAATCGAAACTGTCTGCAAGAGGCTTTAAAAGCGCATTTAATTCCCGAATTGTGCTGTTAGTGCGTCTTCCGACCATTTGCCGTGATTCGTTTGAAAGATTCTTATTCACAGGGTAAACCGCCTCAAGAATAACATTTGTTTCAGCGGATTTACTGCGAATTTGCTCTAAAATGCCCTTAATTTCCTTTGCAATATCTTCAATTTTTCTGCCCATTCCAATGTCATTTGTGCCGATAAGCAGAACAATGTTTCTCGGAGAAATATTCAGAACATTGTCATAAAAACGCTCTGACAGCCTGTTTGAGGTGTCACCGCTGATTCCTCTGTTGTAAACGGCGCAGTCGTTTTTCTTTGACCACTCGTAAAAAAGCTCATAATCGTTAAATATTTCGGTTATTGAATCCCCGGCAAGCACGGTTTGACCTTGCAAAGTCATGGTTTCATTTAACAGCTTAAAATTCGACGCTTTTGTTTTCTTTTGGGTGTCGTATTTGCTTTTAATTTCAAATGATACTGATTTATTTTTGAACAGCATTTTCTTTCTCCAAATTCAGTAGATGTTTTTTAACTGAAAGTCCGCAGGCAAAACCCGTAAGCGAGCCGTCAGCGCCGATTACTCTGTGGCAGGGAATTGCAATCAGAACCGGATTTTTATTGACCGCTCCGCCCACAGCACGTGAATAGCGCTTGCCTCCGAGCCGTTCTGCAACATCGCCGTAGGAATATGTTTCCCCGTAAGGAATTTCAGTCAGTATTTTCCAAACTTTCTTTTGAAAATCCGTTCCCGAAAGCTCAATCGGAAATGTAAACTCCGTAAGTGTGCCGTCAAAATAACGCTTTAATTCGTTTACGGCTTTTTCGGTAAGGTTGTCCTTAATGCCGTCCTCAAATTTGCCGAGTGAGATTTCCGTGATTGCCGAGCCGTTTGATTTTACAGTCATATTTCCAACGGGAGACTCAAAATTTTGAACGCAGATATACATAAAGCCCAATCCTTTCTAATGTATATTGTAGCATTATATATTCTTTCTTTCAAGGTTGCATTTTGTCACAAGTTAGTTTATAATATAAATAATTATAATAATTTTCGGAGG
>DERX01000103.1 GCA_002361875.1 Ruminococcaceae bacterium UBA3329 | reverse complement strand
TATTTCTGTGAACTTTTTGGGGTTCACTTCATATCCGGGTCTTTTTTATATTTAATACTATATACTCACTTTGAATGTTTATATTACGATTGACAAAAACTCCTTAAAATGTTACATTAGAATTGAATTATTAACGGAGTGTAAAATTTATGAAAAACTGTGAAATTAACATAAGAGATCCTTTTGTTTTGGCAGAAGGCGGAACATTTTATATGTACGGCACAAGGGCAAAGGATTTCGGCAGTCGTGTGGGCGGATTTGATGTATACACCTCGACTGATTTGGAGAATTGGAGTGAGCCGAAAGAGTGCTTTAATTCCGAAAAATACGGAATGAACACAGAAGTTAACTGGGCGCCTGAAGTACATAAATACAACGGAGTTTACTATATGTTCGCATCGTTTACTCAAAAAAACAAAAAGCGAGGGACTTATGTTTTAAGGGCGGACAGTCCTTCAGGTCCCTTTAAGCCCCACAGCAACGGTCCTGTAACTCCCCAAAATCATTTTTCGATTGACGGCTCGTTATATGTTGAAAACGGCGTGCCGTATTTGCTTTATTGCTATGAGCACGTTGAAATATTCAACGGAAAAATGTGCTATGTTGAGCTGTCACCCGATTTAACGCACGCAGTAGGCGAGCCTGTAACGCTGTTTACGGCGGCTGACCCCAAATGGGTAAAGCACAAAATTCCGCTTCAGCATTACATTACAGACGGTCCGTTTATGTATAAAACAAAAAACGGCACTTTGCTTATGATTTGGTCTACATTTATTAACCATAAATATGCTGAATGTGTTGTAAGGTTTAATGACGGCTCGATTAAAGGCGGCTTTGAACATCTGGAACCGCTCATTGACGATGACGGCGGCCACGGAATGATATTTTCGGCAGGCGAAAAGCTGTATCTGACTTTTCACACGCCCAATAAGTCGGGCAGTGAACACCCTGCTTTTGTGGAAATTGAGGATAAAGGCGACAGCATTTGCATAAAAAAGCAGTAAAAACAAAATAAAGACTTTTAAAAGGCGGAGCAGTAAATTGCCCCGTTTTTTGTTATATTGTACAAATTGCGAGAATAAACTATATATAAAATGTGGAAAAAGCAATAAATTATTGAAAACAATGTGCGTTTTATGATAAAATATTTGGTGAAAAATTTGCGCTACATTCAGCACAATCTGTTTAGGAGAGTGATTTTATGGAAGAAAAGCAAAAATCGTCTTTAATTGACAAGACGAAATGGCTTTTTAATGAAATCAAAACACATTGGAACACCCCGGCTGAGGGTAAATATGTTCCGTACAAGGAATATTTAGATATATGGCTGGCGGTAGGCAGCAATTATTCCGGTACAAAGGTTCTTGAGTACATAAGCTTTGCGGCAGGCTGTTACCTTATTATGTTTCATTACAATCTGCCCTATGTTGCGTTCTCGGCAATTGCGCTTATCAATATGCCTTTGCAAAAGCTTTGGGATTTGCTCGCTTGGATAATAAACGACAACCTCGGCTTTTTGCCGAAGAAAAAGGAACGGACACTTTATTCAATTTATTTCTTCTCAATAATTCTCGGCATTTTCCTGATGGCATTCAACTTTAAGCCGTACTTAAACCCGAACAACGCAGTAGTCGCCGCACTTAACTCAATAAGAGGCGTTTCGGCGGCGTCGGCGATTAAAATGCTCGGTACGCACATTCTTTGGAACGGCTGGGCGGGAGCCCGAAATATTTTCTGGCGCAAAAAGCTTGTGCCTAAATTCGGCAGATACAAATATTTCCTTTACTGCGACATTGTGCCAAAGTGCATAATGGTTATACTTATCGGCTGGCTTCCCGTTTACAACATACAGGACGTTGTTACAAGAGTTTGGGTTGCAAACGCTCTCTTCGCACTTTACAACCTGTTCGGCTACAACAACTGCCTTGAAACCTGCACGCAGAACATCAGCCCCAATATGCAGGAAAGAATCCTTGTCAGAACTTATCCTCTTAAGCTCTCACACATACTCAACTCCGTAATGGTTCTTGTTATTCCTATGGCAATCGGCTTCCTTAAAGACGAATGGGCAGACATTAACGTGTATAAATATGTAATTCCCATAATCTTTATTTCTTTCGCAATACTTACAATGGTATTTTCAAACAGAATTAAAGAAAGAATACCGCAGCCGCCTATTGAAGAAAAGGTGCAAATCAGCTTTTGGGACGGAATTTTCGGTGTAATGCGCAACAAATACAAATGGATGCTCAATATTGTCGGGCTTCTCGACTCTCTCGGCAACGGTATGCTTGCATTCACAACGGTTGTATATCTTTATACATTCCGTCTCAGCGGACTTTCCTACGGACTTCTTATTTCGCTTGTATCCTTTGCGGGTACTCCGCCTGATTTCTTCACTCCGTATTTTATAAAGAGATTTTCATATAAGCAGGTAATGATTTTCTATTACCTCTCCCGTGCAATAGGCTACGGAATTGTTGTTGCGGCTATTATCCTTTGCGGTGACAATGTTACTCTCTGCGGAATAATCTGCGTTATTATGCTCATTCTTATGGAAACAACTCACACCATACCCATGGCTATTCATCACGATATGGAAATCCGCGTTAATGACTATCAAATGTATCTTTCTGGCGAAAGACTCGAAAGCTTTTCGGGTATTTTCGGCTGGTTCACAAGCCCCATTACAACGCTTATCGGTCTGATTATTCCTATTTTGCTTTTGAAATTCGGATTTAACAGTAACTGGGACGTACTGTTTGTTGACGCGTCAAGAGTTAAAATAATCGTTATTCCCATACTCTTTGACATTGCAGGTTATTTACTTATGACTATCCCGTATTTCTTCTGGGACTATGACAGTGCTAAACAGAATAAGGTTATTCAGGTGCTTAAACGCAGAGCCGAGGTAACCGAAAAACTGGCGGCTGAACAAAATGAGTCAGCCGAGGGCAGTTTTGTAGGCTGACGGGGGTGAATGTGATGAAAAAAGATAAAGCTAAAACTAAAAAGACTCTGGTAGCCGAAGAGGAAATTCTCGAAATTCCCGAGGACGAAATATGGACTTATCAAATTGACGGTCTTGCGGCTCCTAAAATCAACGCATCTTACAAGGACAAAAAGCTCGGTAAGGTTTTATTTGTACTTTTTATTATTTTTGCTATTGCGGTTTCAATGTTTTTCTCTGTGCGTGCGCTTCTTAACACAGGTACGCTTGAATATAAAGAAATTGAGGGAAAAGCAGGAGAATATGAGCTTATTCAGTTCAGCAATAATGGTTCAATAACAGAGTTCCGTGTTGAAGGTGCAGCATCGCTTAATTATGATGCAGAGGACGCAGGTATGCTTCTCGGCGAGGCACAGACAAACAATGATGTTGTTTCTTATGATAAATCAAAAAAAGTAACCAAAATTCACGAGTATGCCTTTAACTGCGACGGCACTCTTCAGGTAATCCGAATCGGCGCAGACGTTACGGATATTGACGCAAAATCGTTTTATTCCTGCTGGGCGCTCCAGTGCATTTATGTTGACAAAAACAACCCGAATTACTGCGACATTGACGGTGTTCTTTACAATAAGGATATGACGGAAATTATTTGCTACCCCATTGACCATGACAGGTATTTGCGTTTGAAGAACGGTTATGCACACCTTGACGAAAACGGCGTTCAGGTTTCGGATTTGGTTGACGACGACGGCAAAGAAATGGAAGAGCTTTGGGGAACTACGAAAAAGTATGACGAAAAGTATTTCGAAGAATACAACTTAAAGGTTCGCACTTATGTACTGCCGTCCACCGTGGAGAAAATCGGACCGCTCTGCTTTAACTATGCAAATCTTCGATATGTTTATCTGCCCGAGGGATTAAAGGAAATCGGAACACTCGGCTTCTTTGACGCGGGCAATATCAATGCGATTTATTCATATAAAACAGATAAAGTGAATACGGAAACGGCGTATTCACCCGATATGTTCCAAACGGTTTATCCGTCACTGCCCGAAGGGCTTGAAAAAATCGGTTCTGACTGCTTCACAAAGGACAGAGGACTTACTTATATGTATATTCCGTCAAGCGTAAAATACATCGGTCACCACGCATTTTGGGACGCTGTTTACAAAGAGGACGGAGAGCTTCACGGTATTTCGCAAATGAATGTAGCAGTTGATGAAGCTACATTTGAAAAAGGCGAAATCGGCAGCTCGTGGCTTCCGAAATATGACTATATGCTTTTCAAAAAGAATATAGATGTAAATTACAGCGCTGAAAGAGTACAAATGCCGCAGTAAGCAAAAATAAATATCTCAATAAAAGAACAACTGCAAGTCCGCCGAAAAGGCAGGCTTGCAGTTGTTTATCATTTCATAAGGTAAAAAAACGGCGAGAGCAAATTCCCACAAGTGTGGACAGCCATCTCTGCGTTTCCGTTATTTATTTGCGTTGACGAAATCTTCAATATCAGCCTTTTCCCGTCCGCCTACAAAACGGTCAACCTCTTTGCCGTTTTTAATAAGGACAACCGTGGGAATACTCAAAACACCGTAAAGCTGTGCAAGCTCTGCTGATTCGTCAACATTCAGTTTGCAGACCTTGTACTCATCATTTTCTTCGGCGAAATCGTGAATTTCCCCTGCGAGCATCTGGCACGGGCCGCACCAATCCGCATAGAAGTCCAAAAGAACGGGCTTTTCGGACTTTAGCACTTCATCGCTGTAATTTGTTAAATTGACTTTTGTAATTTCCATTACCGTACACTCCTGTAAAGCATTGCTGCTTTTTCTAAATCTGTATTATCAACCCCGCACTTATCCGTGTTCCTTGCAAGCATTGTGCCGCGAAGCTCAATGTTAAGACACGGGAAAAGTGAAAGGAACTGATGCTTGACTACCTCGTAACCCACTTCACCGTCACCGCCGCTTGTTACCATAATAACCGCCTTGCGCTTTTTCTCTATCGGGACTGCATTTCTGCGGTAACGGGCTTCAAAATAACGCTGAAAACGGTCGAGCAGCGCCTTTAAGGGAGCGGGTACGCTCATATTATAAACGGGAGTTGCAAATATAATCACATCTGCACTCTCAAAATTTTTCATAAACTCGTCTAAATCTTTTTTTGAACAGCCGTCGCACGCTTTGCAGTAGCCGCATGCATTACACGGTGTTGGGTTAAGCTCAAAAATATTGACAGTTTCAATCTCCGTACCCTTCGGGAACTGCCTTATGAGCGTTCCCAAAAGCCTTGAGGTATACCCTGACTTTCTCGGCGAGCCAAGAACCGCCAACACCTTTTTGCCGTTGCTGTATTCTTCATTTTCGTAAGCTATTTCCATTTCAATTTTCCTCTGCTGTTTCAGTATTCTCCGAAGATTCTTCGGGCTGTTCATCCTTTTTCTCTTTCAAATTAGCATAACGCTTAATCTTTTGCGTTGTTGTTTTGATAAACTCGCTTTCACGAATGTCAAAATCCTTTATCTTTTTGTAATTCGGGAGCTTTTTATTTACCTCTTTTATAGCCTCGGCAATTGACTGTCGGATTTCCTCCTGTGTTAATTCCTGACGCTTAAGATTTTTCTTAATCTGCTCGTAATTCGGATAAATCTTTGCAGAAACCGTCATTTCATCATTCGTTTCCGCTCCGAAAACAAGGCTTTCCTCAATTACGGGAGAACCGTTAAGATAATATTCAACCTCTTCAGGGAATATGTTTTTGCCGTTTTTCGTGACAATGACATTTTTGCATCTGCCCGTTATTTTGTAGCAGTTGTTTTCATCAACCGTGCCAAGGTCGCCTGTTCTGAACCAGCCGTCCTCGGTTATAACCTCAT
The DNA here is from genome assembly GCA_002361875.1 of Ruminococcaceae bacterium UBA3329. Taxonomy (GTDB): domain Bacteria; phylum Bacillota; class Clostridia; order Oscillospirales; family Acutalibacteraceae; genus Fimenecus. The sequence goes on along the minus strand of DERX01000103.1, from coordinate 14,154 downwards.
CGGTAGCCTTTTGGTTGTTGTAATAACCGCCCATAACCATCGGCCCTCTGACCCAAATTTCACCTATTCCAAGGTCATCAGGATTGTGTATTCTTGCCTCAACCCCCGGCAAAGGAGTTCCCACAGAGTCCGGCAACATAAGCTTATCGTGATTGCCGATAACGAGCGGAGAGCACTCCGTAAGACCGTAGCCAATGTAAATGTCAACGCCTATTCTTATAAAGTCTTCCGCAACCCTCGGGTCAAGTGCAGCGGCTCCTGTTATTAAAAGTCTGAGCCTTCCGCCGAATGCATCAAGAATTTCACCGAAGATTTTACGGTCAAGGTCTTTAATACCGACGGTTTTGCCTATTGCTGCGGCAGCTTTACCGATACCGAACATAAATTTGCCGCCTTTTTTGTCATCAAGCTTTTTCATTATTCTGCCGTAGATTTTTTCAATCATAAGCGGAACGGTAACAAAAATTGTGGGGCGAACCTCCTGCATATTTTTTGTGAGATACCGAAGCCCCTCGCAAAATGCAATGCAAGCGCCCGAATAAATTATCATTAAAAATCCGAGTGAACATTCATAAGTATGATGAATGGGCAAAACCGACAAAAGCTGGTCGTCGGGATTCACCTTTACAACGCCCGAAACGCTGATTATATCGGAACAAATATTGTTCATACTAAGACAAACACCCTTTGAGTTGCCTGTTGTGCCCGATGTGAAAATCAGAGAAGTGAGCGCATCTTTGTCGAGCTTTACATTATTAAGCAGTTTTTTACCTTCTTTGTACTGCGCCCTGCCCTTTTCAAAATAATCGTCAAAGTTCTCGCCGACAGTGCCGTCAAAGCAAACAAATCGTATATTTTCGGGAAGCTCGCCCGAAATTTCCATAAGCTCTTTAATATGCTTTTCATCACCGAATATGGCAATTGCACCTGCATCATTTATAAACTTTGCAATATCCCCCGCCATTAACTCCTTGTCAATCGGTACAATAACATTGTTACTGCATGTAACCGCAAGGTAAGTTACCGCCCATTTGTAAGAATTTGCACCGACAACGGCAATTTTCTCTCTTTCATAGCCGTCGGAAATAATACTGTTTCCGAGGTAGTAAATATCATGACGGAATTTTCGGTAGGTTATGTCGTAATAAATTCCGTCCTTATTCTTAAGCTTATATGCAGGGCGGTCTGAATAAAGCTTTTCGCTCCTGTCAATAAGCTCCTTAAAGGTTTCAACAACATCTACCTCATAAAATGGTTCGTTTTTTGGAAATATCGGTTCGTAATTCATTTGTTACCTCACGCTCTTGAAAATCAAGAGATATTTTTAATGATTTAAACTTTTATGTTAAGCAAGCTACTTGCCGTACACCGAATTTAATTTTTCTACGCATTTTTTGTAATCGTCATAGGTCATACAGGAATTTATTATTTTTAGCAAGGACGACGCAGAAATTCTCTCGGGCAGCCCTAAGCTTTTTGCAAGCTCTTTGCGAATGTATGAGCTTTGCTCTCCTCCGCTTATTCCGTCAAGGAAAAAGTCGGTTTTTGTAACTTCTCTTGCGGCTGTGCATTCGTTTTCGTCGCAGTCAATTCCCGCTTTATGAAGGGAGTCCAAAATTATATCCTTTGAAATGCCCTCAACGCCTATCTTACCCTCTTTTGAAAATTCGGTCTTGCGTTTTTCTTTCCCGTAAATGTCGGGAATAAATACATTCGTTATATTTTCGCTGTCCGTGATTCCATTTATAAAGGAACGGATTTTAAAGCCTGCCGAGTCGGAATCCGTCATAATAACTATTCCCTTTGTTTCGGCTAAAAAGCGGATAAGCCTTTGTTTTTCTTTATCCTTAAATATTCCGAAACCGTCCGTTTCAATAATTAAAGCGTCAATTACGGAAGACAGCTTGATTTTGTCGTATTTTCCCTCAACAATTATCGCTTGGTTTATTTTAATCATAAATTCACCTTGAAAGTATCAGCGAAAGCTTTACTATTAAGCGTTCAAGCACAGCCTCACCGCTTTGCGCCGTGCTTTTAAGAAGTCTGTCACTCTCCGAGAAGCAGTCAAAGCACTCCCGAAGGTCAGAATCGGAAATTTGGGATGCAAATCTTGCACCGTTTGTCAATCTAAACTCTTTGTTTTTATAATCAAACAGCTTTGCAGGATAGGTTGCATTTTCTCCGCCCGAAAGCGCGGTTTTTGCACGGTAAATATCCACAAAAGACATTAAAATTACGGCAAAAACATCTATAGGTTCTGCCTTATTCTGCATAAGCGTATGCAAAAGTTCAAGTGCACTTCTCGCATTGCCGTTAAGAATAAATTTTGAAAGGTCGTAAACGCGTGCTTCGAGGGAGCGTACCGCAACCTCGTCAATATGGCTCTTCGTAATCTCATTGCCCTGCCCTGCAAAGGACGCCGCTTTTTGCGTTTCATTAAGCAAGATGTTAAGTGAATCGCCCGTAATATCAATCAAATAATTCGCCGCCGCATTCGACATTGCACAGCCCTGCTTTGCGGCATAGCCTATTACGGTTTTGCAAAGACCGCTCCTTGTGTATTTTTTGAAATCAACAGCCGCCGCCTTTTTAGTGAAAAGGTCTATCGCCCATTTTTGCTTTGAATTTTTCAGCGACAGTTCAATGCTGTCCATCCAGAAAATCGTAATAGAAGTGTCAGGCTGATTGTCAAGAAATACGCTGAGCTGCTCTTTTTGCTCCGAATTCGGAGAATCAAGCGGAAAATCGTGGGCAATTACAACAGTATATTCACTCATAAACGGCATACTCATAGCGCCCTCAAAAACATCGTCAAGAGTATTTTCCTTACCGTCATATTTCCTGAGGCTGAAGGTTTCACTGCCGGGAACAACAAATTTTGAGCAGATTTTTTTTATGTAAAACTGCTTTAAATATTCCTCGTCGCCGAAAAACAGATAGCAATTATTCATTTGTTTTTCTTTAATCTGTTTTTTTAAATCGTCTTCGTGAATAAGTGCCATTAAAAACTCTCCGAACAGTCAATTTTCCCTATATCGGGGTAAACCGTGATTTGCTCATTTGCCAACGTAATAATTTGCGAATTTTCATTTTTAAGATATTGCTTTGCATTTTCGCCGTAAATCTTAAAAACATCAAAACCTAAAATAATTATATCATATTTATTACCGTTTTCCAAGAGCTTTATTTCGGAATTATCGCAGGAGATAAAAATATTCTTACTGCCGACCGTTACAGTTACCGTTTTTGCTGATATAGGCTCTACGGATATACAGCCGTTAAGCGTTACGGAATTTACATTTTCAGTATATTTTACACTATCCGTAAATTTTATTTTTTCTTCTTTAAAAGCAAGGCTTTCTGCGGGAAAAACTTCTGTAATATTTTTAATTTCGGAATATGTATAACAGTCGGTTTCGGTTAAATAAAGACAGCCGATTGTTTTTAAGTTATGAGGCTGCAACATATTGCCTGCCGTATAAACGGTATTTTTATTTTCCGTACCGAGGAAAACGCTGTCATATCCGTCACGGACTAACACGCAGGCGCAGTCTTTATTAAAAAATACATCAACGGACGGGTGTGCATATTCAAAATTTTCACTCATTACCGCCGAAAATGCAAATCCTACCGCCAAAGCAACCGGCAAAAATATTCTTTTAATTCTTTTGAATTTTTTTGACAGTAAGAAGAAAAGCAAGGAAACAACGATTGCAAAAATGAGAAACACCTTAAAATATTCCGATGTAACCGCAACGGTGGAGAAACGGAGCATACCGATTTTTTCGGCAATAAAGATTATTGCTTTTGCATCGGCTCCTGCAATCAAGAAAAGAAATTTTGCCAAAGGAAAAACGGTTAATAAATGTAAAATTGCGCCGAGAACAGACAGTAGCATTAAAATTCCCGCTAAATCTATAATAAAAATATTTGCGAGAAAAGAAAGTGTGGGGAACATATCGAAAAAAAGAATAAATACAGGAAGAGTAAATACAGACACAGAAATGCTTACAGCGAGGGAATCCGCAATCAGCCTGCCTAAAAAGTATTTCGTTATTTTTCGCCCTGTTTTGCTTTTGTAAATAAAATCATGAATTTTTCCCGAAAACAAAATCAATCCCAGCGTTGAACCCATTGACAGCAAAAAGGATACTGAAATTACAGAAAACGGATTTAAAATCATTAAAAATGCTACGGAAAATCCAATGGAATTAAGGCTGTCCGACCCACGATTCAAAAGCCTTGCAAATTTTACAGTAAGGAGCATTATTCCCGCCCTCATAACGGACACAGAAAAGCCTGTCAGCACCAAATAAAAGACAATAATAGCAACCGTTACCAAGGTGTTTAAAAGCCTATTTTTACGCAGGACTGTGAAAAATTCCGATATAAACGAAGTCCAAAGCGTCAGGTGAAGTCCCGACACCACAAGTAAATGAGAAGTGCCGGAATAATTAAAGCAATTTCTGAAGTATGTTCCTATACCGTCCCTCTCGCCCACGGTCATTCCGAGTATAACTGCACCTAAATCGTTCGGCAAATAAGACTCAATAACTGATTTATATAAATTTTTAACCTTTCCCACAAATTTATAAAGAGCATTCTCGCCGCACACCGAACAGTTGTCCGGTTCGTAAGTTGTAAAATAAATTTTATCTGCAAGTGATGAATTTCTGTTTTCACTTTCCGCATCTCCGCCGGCAAGACTTAATGTGGCTTTAGCAGAAATTTTGTCACCTACACAAAGTCCCGTTGCCGTGTCGCTGTAAACGGCAATATAAAAGCTGTGCTTTTCCCCGTTCAGCGTTTTTATCTTTATTTCAAGCTTTTCGTGTGTGCTGTTATAATTACATTTTGTAACCGTTCCCGTAAAACAGGCTTTTTTACCGTCATACTCCGTTACAGAAGCATATCCTTTCAGACTGAAAAGCATTGAAACCGAAACCGCCGCAACGGCAAAGGCTGTAAAAATTATCCAAATATACTTTGATTTCGGCGAAATAAAAATCACTGATAACAAAAATACAGCCAGTGCCGCAAAACAAATGACACTGACTGTAAAAATCGCAAAATCTTTCATAATAACCGCCGCAATAAGGCAAACTGTCCCTATAAACGCAAACGGCCTTTTCATTATTGCATTACACCAACTTTTCGCTGAGATTCGATCCACTTAAAATATGGAAATGAAGGTGCTTTACCGTTTGACCTGCGCCTTCGCCGCAGTTGTTTATTATACGGTAATCTGTAACACCTAATTTTTTTGCAATTTCGGGAATTTTCTCAAAGATATATCCGACAATTGCCGAATTTTCAGCCGTAATCGCATTGGCACAGCAAATATGCTCTTTCGGAATTACAAGAGCGTGAACTTCAGCCTGAGGTGCAATATCCTTAAAGCAGAGAATCTTCTCGTCCTCATATACTTTATTTGAGGGAATTTCCCCTGCGATTATTTTACAAAATAAGCAATCCATTTTTATGTCTCCTTATTTCAAAATATTCTTTAAAATGTCGTTGGCATTTAAGAGAGCGTCGTCAACCTTTGAAAGGTCTTTACCGCCTGCCATTGCCATATCCGGCTTGCCGCCGCCGTTACCGCCTGCGATTTTTGCAACCTCACGGACAATGTTACCTGCATGAGCGCCTTTTTCGATTGATGCTTTGTTACAAGCGCAGACAAATGTTGCTGTTCCCTTTTCGGGATTTGTGCCTGCAATAACCGCAACGGTCGGCTCTTCCGCAGAACATACATTTGACGCCATTGAGCGAAGAGAATCCGCTGTTTCTTCACCTGCACAGTAAACAATCAGCTGTACGCCATCAACATCAACAGCACCTGCAATAATGCCTGAAGTCTTAAATGCGTTTATTTCGTCCTTGAGAGAAGCAATTTCCTTTTCCTTATCCTTAAGCTCCGCTGCAACTGCCGCCGCACGCTTTGCGATGTCATGCGTGTTAGCCACTTTCAAAGCCGCAGCCGTTTCGGCAATAAGATTGTTATTGCTGTTAATATATTCAAGAACTCCTCTGCCCGTTACAGCCGTAATTCTTCGAACTCCGGCCGCAACTGAAGATTCGGAAACAATCTTGAAAAGTCCGATTTCAGATGTATTTTTAACATGCGTACCGCCGCAAAGCTCGGTGGAGTAATCCCCTACCTTTACAACACGGACTACATCACCGTATTTTTCGCTGAACAGAGCCATTGCGCCCTGCTTTTTAGCTTCTTCAATACCCATTTCCTCTGTTGTAACGGGCAAAGCCGCAAATATTACATTATTTACTCCGTCCTCAACTGCTTTGAGTTCTTCTGCCGAAAGTGCGGAGAAATGCGAAAAGTCAAATCTCATTTCCTCTGCATTGACAAGCTGACCTGCCTGCTCAACATGCGTGCCGAGAAGACGGCGAAGAGTTGCCTGCAAAATGTGCGCAGAGGTATGGTTTCTCATAACGGATTTTCTTGTATCTTCATCAATCTGAGCCAAAGCCTCGGCCCCTGCCGAAATGCTTTCGCCCTCGCTTACAAAGCCGTGATGAAGATATACGCCTTCGGGTGTTTTTGTGGTTGAGGTTACGGTAAATTCAGTGCCGTCAGCGATGATTTTACCTATGTCGCCGACCTGTCCGCCGCCCTCTCCATAGAAAACGGTGCTGTCGAGAACCAATGTAGCATTTTCGCCTTCGGAAACATAATCAACCTTTTTGCCGTCAGCTATTATTGCGATAATTTTTGATTTGCAGGAATAATCGGTATAGCCCAAGAATTTAGTAGCAGACATACTCTTTGTGGCATTTTCCGAGCCTTTCCAAGCCTCTTTTCCGGCGTCCTTACGGGCATTTCTTGCTCTGTCGTGCTGTTCCCTGACAAGCTCACGGAATCTGTTTTCGTCAACCGTCATTTGTCTTTCTTCAAGGATTTCCTTTGTAAGGTCAATCGGGAAACCGAATGTGTCGGAAAGCTTAAATGCATCCTCGCCCGAAAGGCATTTGCCGTCACTCTCCCCAATCATTTTTTCAAGGATTTGAAGACCTGCGTCAATAGTTTTATAGAAATTTTCTTCTTCAATTGAAATAACCTTTATAATAAAGTCTTTCTTTTCAAGAAGATTTGGGTATGCGCCCGCATTTTCTTTAATAACCGTTTCAGCAACCTCGGAAAGGAACGGACGGTCAATACCTAAAAGTCTTCCGTGGCGCGCCGCACGGCGGAGAAGTCTGCGGAGAACATAACCCCTGCCTTCATTTGAAGGCATAACGCCGTCGCCAATCATCATAGTAGTGCTTCTGATGTGGTCGGTAATAACACGAAGAGAAATATCCTTTTTCTCATCCTTGTGGTATTCGACATTCGCAATTTTCATAATATGCTTCATTATATTTTGAACGGTGTCAACCTCAAAAAGATTGTCAACGCCCTGCGCAATGCAGGCAAGCCTTTCAAGACCCATACCCGTGTCAATATTGGGGTGGGAAAGTCTTGAATAATTATTGTTGCCGTCATTGTCAAATTGAGTGAAAACAAGGTTCCAGACTTCCATAAATCTGTCGCAGTCACAGCCTACCTTGCAGTCGGGCTTGCCGCAGCCGTACATTTCACCGCGGTCATAATGTATTTCAGAGCAAGGACCGCAGGGACCTGCACCGTGCTCCCAGAAGTTGTCCGCCTTGCCCATACGGTAAACATGCGACGGGTCAACGCCGACATCCTTTGTCCAAATGTCGTAAGCCTCGTCGTCCTCTTCGTAAACTGTAATATAAAGCTTTTCGGGGTCTATTTCCATAACCCTTGTGAAAAATTCCCAAGCCCACGGAATAACCTCTTTCTTAAAATAATCACCGAACGAAAAGTTGCCGAGCATTTCAAAATAAGTGCCGTGGCGTGCAGTTTTGCCTACATTTTCAATGTCGGGCGTTCTTATGCACTTTTGGCAAGTGGTAACACGCTTTCTCGGGGGAGTTATTTCGCCGGTGAAATATTTTTTCATAGGCGCCATACCCGAATTAATGAGCAATAAGCTCTTGTCATTGTTTGGAATAAGAGAAAAGCTTGGAAGGCGCAAATGCCCCTTACTCTCAAAAAAAGATAAATATTTTTCTCTTAATTCGTTAAGTCCTGTCCATTCCATTAAGAAATCACCTTAATTCAAAATCATAATCTTGTAAATTATACAATAATATCAGCCATAATGTCAATAAAAACTATTGCTTTACGGCGATAAATTCTTTATAATGTAATAAACAGTGCAAGGAGATGGGAATTTGAATTTAAAAACGAGAACAAAATCCAACCTGATTTTAATACTGGCGGTAATTACCGTACTGTCAATTACTGCTCTGCCCTTTCTTTTTGCACAGATTAATTCGCAAACTGTACACGCTCCGAAAGCTAAAGGCGGCATATCGGATTTTTCGGGTATATCTGTCAGCTCAAAAAAGCCTATTTACCTTCAAGGTGAATGGATTGAATACCAAGGGCAATGGATAATTACAGACAATTTAGACAAAATGACTCTTGGCAGCAGAGGTTATTCCCTGCCCGTTAATTTTTTCAGTTCTTTTGAGGATATAAACGCCCCTCTCGGTGACAAATCCTCTTATGTTCTCACAATAAAAAACCTTGATATGCAAAATGCGGTTATATATATTCCCCATTTTGCAGGCTCATACAGAATTTTCATAAACGGATACCTCGTTTCTCAAAGCGGCGAATATACCAAGGGCATTACAAAGGCAGACCTTTCGACAAACACAAGCGTTTTAAGTTTAGAGAGTAATCATACATACGAAATTGTTATTGAAGTTTCCTGCAACTATATGCCCGGGCTTTATATGACCCCTGCGATTGCAGATTCGGGATATGTTTCCTCGCATTTAAGCTCTGCCCAGGCTCTTCGCAGTATGATTTTCGGTGCAGTTGCATTTTGCACCGCACTGTTTTTAGCATATTCTGTAACGAAGAAGAAAATTTTCCATTCCAAATGGCTTCCCTTACTTTTCGTTGTTATAATGCTCCGCCTTGCAATTTCAACCGAAGGATATTACACCTTCAGCATTATTTTTTCAAGCATCGATTATGAACAGCTGACTCTTTTAATTTGCAGTTCAACATTTATTATCAAGCTAATATCCCTGCTTTTCTACACCGAAACACTCGACATAAAGCTCAGCAAAACGCTTTCATTTATCTTTTGCCTGTTATTCATTTTATTCACCGCAATTTACTGTATGATTCCGAAAACGGTTTACACGCCGTTTTACAATATAATTGTTCAGCTTGCAACCCTTCCGCTTGATATAATTTTGCTCGGATACCTTACGAACAGTATTGCAAGAAAAGTGCCATACGCTGTATTTTACACGGTTGGCTACATCGCAATTCTTTCGGGACTTTTAATCGACTGCTTCTACACCAACGGCTTGATAGCCTATAACTCGTCGTCATATCTGCCCATACTGTTTACATTTTTTGTTGTATCATTTTCTGCTATATTCATAAAGAAATTAACGGAAATTTACAACGCGGCAATAAAGGCTGCCGAGCTTGACAAACAGCTTTCGGAAGCAAAAATGGCAATTATGGTGTCTCAAATTCAGCCGCATTTTCTTTACAATGCGCTTAACACAATAAAATATCTTATTAAGCGCGACCCCAAAAAAGCCGAGACGGCGCTTGTTTCATTCTCATATTACCTTAGAGGAAATATGGATTCGCTTACGCAAAAAGCGCCTATTCCCTTTTCCAATGAAATAGAACATGTAAAGCATTATGCAGACATTGAGCTTTTGCGGTTCGGTGACAGAATAAGCGTTGAATACGATATCAAATGTGATAATTTCAGCGTTCCCGCCTTGAGTATTCAGCCGATTGTCGAAAACGCAATAAAACACGGTATAACGAAAAATCCAGATGGCGGAACGGTAAAAATATCTTCCTTTGAAGATGAAAATTTTTATTTTGTAAAGGTTGATGACAACGGCGTAGGCTTTGACATTGACAACCCGAATTATGATGACAGCACAAACCACGCCCATGTCGGTCTTTCAAATGTCACGGAAAGACTTAAAAGTATGTCAAATGCCGAAATTGAAATAAACAGCCGAGAGGGCGAAGGCACTCACATTACAATCAAATTCCCAAAAGAAAACTCTTAAAGTTTTGAAAGGACGGTAAAAAAATGAAAATAATGATAGTTGACGACGAACATCTTGCGGCAGAAGAGCTTTACGATATTTGTATGTCACACGGACTCGTTACTGATGCGGTTGTTTTTAACAATCCATCAGACGCACTCGTTTACATAGCACAGAATAATGATGTGGATTTAGCTTTTCTTGACATTGAAATGCCGGTTATGACAGGTCTTGAGCTTGCAAGAAGAATCAACTCAATAAAAACGCATACAAAAATTGTTTTCATCACAGGCTTTAAGGAATATGCCTACGATGCATTCAGAATAAACGCAATCGGCTATGTTCTGAAGCCCTATTCCGACGAAATGGTGTTTAACGAAATTGAAAAAGCAAATAACATTTCGGGGGCAACCGCCAGAAAGGTTATCACAGTAAAGACATTCGGTTATTTTGATGTATTTGTAAACGGAAAGCCTGTTTACTTTTCAAGTGCAAAGTCAAAAGAGCTTCTTGCATTTCTTGTTGAAAGACAGGGCGGCTCTGTCAGCACGGAGCAAGCCGTAGCAGCGCTTTGGCCGAACAGAGAATATGACGATTCGGTTCAGTCTCTTTTCAGAAAGGTATTAAAGAGTCTGCGCTCCGCCCTTGCGGACGCAGGAATATCCGATATGTTTATAGATGTTCGAAATCAGCGAAGCGTTGATATAACTAAATTCACCTGCGACCTTTATACATTTCTTGAAAATCCAAGAGAAAATGTTGACATTTTCAGAGGTGAGTATATGGAAGGATACGGTTTTGCGAGAGCTACAGCCTCAAAACTGCGTGAAAAATATTACAGTATTAAAGGTAACGGTATGTTTTAACAGCAGTTTATTTTATTATATATTATCACAGCAAAAAAGCCAAAATTCACAGATAAGTGAGCTTTGGCTTTTGTTTTAATTTTTTGTAGAGTGCAACATTATTATTCTATAAGGGGAGACAAGGATTTTGTAGGGAACGATGCCATCATCGTTCCGTGCAAATTACAGATACCGTTACGGGCAGATGAAAGTTACGGTATTCGCCAAGACCCTTTTGTCCGCTCTGCGGACATTTCTCCTGACAGGGAATAACATACGCCCCTGCTTTTGATTATGTTTATGTAATTGCGAGTAGAGCATGACTTGCTCCACCGTTTTTTACCCCTCATCAGTCACTTCATGACAGCCGTCTCGCCTGTCCGGTTTTATTTCCACATGCTTGTCCATTTTATTGATTTTGTTCACCCAAATAAGCTTTTACAATTTCTTCTGCTTGGGATTTCATATCGGCAGGCACAAAGATTTTTACGCCCTTCGGTTGCCCGGAATATATAGCCGGACGAGTGCCTTGCACGGGGCTGTCCGTGGCAGAAATTCCGTTATCCTGCAAGATTTGCATCAGCATATCTGCCCACATAGCATTCAGTTCCGTTAAGAATACTAAATCAGTATGCATAAGCCTACTCCTTCTTCGGAGATTTTATAATGATTTTAAGTGAGCACAAGGAACCGCACCCTGTGTTTATACTTTTTCGGCGGGAGCAATTTCTCATCTCTCGCCTCGGTCGTTGCTTCTGCTTCGCAGAGGTCTCCACCGGAGACCCGCACCCCTCGGGGGAAGCCGGATAAGGTGTAACAAATTTATTTCGGCGACAGCAAGCCACCGCCCTACTCTTGTGCAAAAATCAAATATAAAAACAACAAGCGAGCAGACTACATCTAATCTGCTCGGCATTTTTTATATCTATAAATATTTATCTGTCCCATTTGTCGCAGAGGGCGTTTATTTGGTCTGCGAATTTTGCAAGGTCCTTGTTAGCGCCGCCTCTGTTATGTTCAATAACAGTGAGAAGCCGTCTGCCTGCATCAAGCAGTCTGCGGAATACCGTATTGGCACGGCTTTCCTTCGGCTTAAATTTAACGATTCGCTCACGGTTTCCCTCAAGCAGTAATTCGCCCGTATTAAGGTCATAAACTGCCTCGTTGTATGGTGCCTCGGCAGTAACTCCTAATTTTTCGGTGATAAGTGATGCAAAACTGTCGCAAACGGTGTCTGCACCGTGATTTACATATACTTTCTGCGGCTTCGGCGAAATATTTTGAAGCCAATTAAGAAGCATATCCCTGTCTGCGTGTCCGCTTATTCCGTCCATCTGCGCAATTTCTGCATTTACCGCAACGGTTTCGCCGAACAGCTTAATTTCAGCCGCACCGTCCAAAAGCTTTGCGCCCAGCGTCCCCTCGGACTGATAGCCTACAAATAGAACGGTACATTCACGCCGCCACAGATTATGCTTAAGGTGGTGCCTTATTCGTCCTGCCTCGCACATTCCCGAGGCGGAAAGAATTATTTTAGGCGTGGGGTCCGCATTTATAAACCTTGACTCGTCGCTTGTAACTGACAGATTCAAGTTAGGAAATTGAATGGGATTTATCCCTTTGCTCAGCAAATCAAGAGTTTCGCTGTCAAAAAATTCGGTTAAATCCTCGCTGTAAATGCCCGTCGCCTCAACAGCAAGCGGACTGTCAACCCACACGGGAAATTTATCGTGATTTTTAATGAGCCTGTCGTTCTTAATCTGACGGATAAGGTAAAGCATTTCCTGCGTTCTGCCCACTGCAAAGCAGGGGATAACCACATTGCCTCCGCGGTCAAAGGTGCGCTGAATAATGCTTGTGAGCTGGCTTACATAATCGGGTCTTTCGCCGTGCAGTCTGTCGCCGTAGGTGGATTCGACAATTACAATATCGGCATTTTCGGGTTTTTGCGGGTCGCGGATAAGCGGTCTTGAGGTGTTGCCCACATCTCCTGAGAAAAGCACAGTCTTTGTCTCGCCGTCTTCCGTAAGGGTAAGTTCAATGCTTGCTGAGCCTAAAAGGTGGCCTGCATCAATGAATTTTACGGAGATGCAGTCGCAGATTTCGTAGTCAAGATTGTAGTGGCAGGGTACAAATAACGGAATAGTTTTCGTTACATCGTCCTGCGTGTAAACAGGCTCGTACTCCTCATCGCCGCTTCTTTTTGCCTTTCTGTTACGCCATTCGGCCTCAAATTCCTGAATGTGGGCGGAGTCCATAAGCATAATTCTGCAAAGCTTTTCGGTGGCGAATGTAGTGTATATTGCGCCTGAAAAACCGTTTTTAACGAGTTTTGGAATCATTCCCGAGTGGTCAATGTGCGCATGAGTTAAAAACACGCAGTCAATGTCAGCGGGAGCAATGGGCAAATCGCAGTTTGCGTAAATATCAATGCCCTGTTCCATTCCGTAATCGACAAGAATTTTTTTGTTTTCCACCGTTATGAGCGTTGCAGAGCCTGTAACCTCATGAGCCGCACCTAAAAACTGTATTTTCATATTTTCCCTGTCCTTTCATTTTTTGTTATGTTATATATGTAAGCCTTACAACTTTTTTCCTAATAAATATGTCCCCAAAAAGTGATGTGTTGTATGGAAATCCATTGCTTTATAAAATTTTAATGCATTTGTATTATCTGCGGAAACAGCTAACATTACGCCGCATTTGCCTTGCTCTTTAAGCTTATTTGAAAGTGCGTCAATTAACTTTCTGCCGTTTCCCTGCCTTTGCGCCTCGGGCAAAATATCAATGTGCAGGTGCGCGGGGTATTTATTTTTAAACGGCAGGTAAATGAACGTATCGCCGAAGAACTGAAGCCTTTGCCAAAAATTCAGATGACCGTATTTTTTAAGAAATCTCGGAAATTCCCTTTTGAAAAAGACAGAATCGGGACAGCAGAGCACATAGCCCACAGGCTTTCTGTTCTCCTCGGCAACAAAGCAGGTATCGGGGCAGTTCTCAATGTAAAAATCGCAGTAACGAAGTAAAAGCAGATTTTTCTTTTCTTCGCTGTCCTTCAAATTTTCAGCGGCGGTTTCAATACATATATTTTGAACGGATAGTTTGTCTTTACCTTGGTATTCTCTAATCAACTCGCTGTTCCTTTCAGTATATTAAATATTTTTTCTCCCTATAT
>DERX01000020.1:9590-9842 GCA_002361875.1 Ruminococcaceae bacterium UBA3329 | reverse complement strand
GTAATAATCTGCATTTTTACGAGAATAATAACACTATCTGGTTTTTGAGGTGTTGTTATTTTGAAAAATATGTTTATAAATTCAAACGATTCGGATTACATTCCCGATTCTGAGGCAGAGGCTTCGGCACAGATTTCGGACGACGGTGATTTTACTGTCTTCACCGATAACAAAAGAATCCATTGCGTTTCAATTATCGGTCAGATTGAGGGGCACGATGTTTTACCGCCGAATGCAAAAACCACGAAATAC
>DERX01000020.1:9165-9295 GCA_002361875.1 Ruminococcaceae bacterium UBA3329 | reverse complement strand
GCAAAAACCACGAAATACGAGCATTTAATTCCGCAGATTATTGCGGCTGATGAAGACCCGTCTGTTGAGGGAATTATGATAGTTTTAAATACAGTCGGCGGTGATATTGAGGCAGGTCTTGCAATTGCCG
>DERX01000020.1:1294-8860 GCA_002361875.1 Ruminococcaceae bacterium UBA3329 | reverse complement strand
TTGAGGCAGGTCTTGCAATTGCCGAGCTTATTTCGGGAACTAAAAAGCCGAGTGCTTCCGTTGTTCTTGGCGGCGGTCACTCAATCGGAGTACCTTTAGCCGTGGCGGCGGACAAGTCTTTTATTGTACCGAGTGCCACAATGACAGTGCACCCTGTCAGAATGAACGGCGTTGTTTTGGGTACGGCACAGACTTTTTCCTATTTTAAAAGAATGCAGGAAAGAATTGTAAATTTTGTGTCTAAAAATTCAAATATTTCCCCCGAAAGATTCCGTGAGCTGATGCTGTCCACCGAAGAGCTTGTTATGGATGTTGGCTCTGTTTTGGACGGTGAAGCGGCAGTAAAAGAGGGACTTATTGACGCAGTGGGCAATTTTAATGACGCACTTGATTTTCTAAACAGAGCAATTAAGACGAATACCTGACACGGTATTCAGTATAAAAGGAGAAAGAATACATATGGCAGCGAACAAAAGAAATGTTTCGACCGCAAAGAAGAAAAAAAGCAAAGGCGGAAACCGTAAATCAAATAAACAGTTAATTATGATTATAATGTTTGCATCCTCACTTTTATGGCTTTGCATTGCGCTTATTGACGCAGGCGGTCTTTGGGGAATGATAAGAACTTTATTATTTGGGTTGTTTGGATTCGGTACATTTGTTTTTCCGATTTTGCTGCTTGCACTTTCGGTTGTATTGGCATTGGAAAAGAATGAGAAGAGCCAAAAGGTATTCAATAAGCTTATATATGCTTTTGTAATAACATTTCTTTTGTCTGCAATAATACATATTTTTAACTGTAATCCTGAAAGCAGTTATTTTGATGCAGTTGCAGGCGCTTATAAAAATTTCAGCATTGACGGTAAAATGACGGGCGGCGGTGCAATCGGTGCACTCTTTGGCGGACTTTTCCTTTTACTCACAGGTGGAAGCAAGCTTGCGTCTTTAATAATTCTTTTCATTATTCTTTTAGTTTCAATAATGGTGGTTACCGGTCTCACCGTAGCAAATATTTACCGAGGTATTTCAAAGCCTGTTAAGAAAATCGGCGAATATACGGGCGAAAAAATTTCGGAATACAGCGAAAAGGCGGAGGCTATTCACGAGGAAAGGAAAGAGAGAAAAAAAGCTTTTAATCCCGATGTTGATTTAGGACCTGATCCGCTTAAAACAGCACCGATTTTGTCGGACGATGACGGTGCGTATGCTAATGACGATAATGAGTTAATATCTTTCTCCGATTTGAAAAATTCACAATCCGAAGCGGAAAAAACCGATGAAATTGATAAGGTGATAAATCTTGATGACCTTATCAAGGGATCAATGGAACAGAATAAACCTGAAGTAACTGAAAGCAGACCTAATTTGCCTGAAATAATTGATGATGAAAATCTTGATTTTGATGACAGTGAAGATGAGTCAGAAGAGGAAATTCCTTATATGCTTCCCCCGCTTGATTGCCTTAATGTGCCGACTAACGACAACACTGTAAATTACGAAATCGAGCTTAAGCAAAATGCAACCAAGCTTGTTGACACACTTAAAAGCTTCGGCGTTGAAACGAGAATTGTAGGCATTGAAAGAGGACCGTCTGTTACAAGATATGAAATTCAGCCTGCCGCAGGGGTAAAAATCAGCAAAATAACAAATCTGACTGACGATATCGCATTGAATCTTGCATCTTCGGGCGTCAGAATCGAAGCGCCGATTCCTAATAAATCTGCCGTCGGAATTGAAGTGCCAAACAAAAACAGAAATATGGTAACTTTGCGTGAGGTTATTGACCAGGGGCAGTACAGAGAGGCAAAATCGAAGCTTACGGTCGGTCTAGGTAAGGATGTTACGGGTAATTTTATTTATTGCGATGTTGCGAAAATGCCACACCTTCTAATTGCGGGCACTACCGGTTCGGGTAAATCTGTTTGCCTTAACACAATGATAGTAAGCCTTCTTTACAATGCAAATCCCGATGAGGTTAAGCTTTTAATGATTGACCCGAAACAGGTTGAATTTACAATTTACAACGGCATTCCGCATTTGCTCGTTCCCGTTGTGTCCGATGCACGCAAGGCGGCTGGGGCACTTGGCTGGGCTGTTTCGGAAATGCTTCAAAGATATAAAAAATTCTCTGATAACAATGTTCGTGACATTTCGGGCTACAACAGTATTTGCGAGAGTCAGGGGCTTAAAAAAATGCCGCAGGTGGTAATCTTTATTGACGAGCTTTCCGACCTTATGATGGCGGCTCCCAATGAGGTTGAGGACTCCATTTGCCGTCTGGCACAGATGGCAAGAGCTGCAGGTATGCATCTTGTTATTGCAACTCAAAGGCCGTCAGTTGATGTAATTACCGGTCTTATCAAGGCAAATATTCCGTCAAGAATTGCACTTTCTGTTTCTTCGCAGATTGACTCCCGTACAATAATTGATTCAATCGGCGCTGAAAAACTGCTCGGCAACGGCGATATGCTCTATTATCCTGTCGGAATTCCGAAACCGATAAGAGTTCAGGGATGTTACCTTTCTGAAAAAGAGGTCGAAAAGGTAGTCAGCTTCATTAAAAATCAAAAAGAAACCGCATATGATGATGAGGTTAACAACGCTATTGAGCAGTTAGCCCAAGCATCTGCCAACGGCAAAAAAGGAGCAAATATGTCTTCGGATTCATCGGGAGATGTGCCGTCGGGCGACGACGAAATCCTTAAAAAAGCTATTGAGGTTGTTGTTGAGGCGCAGTCTGCATCCACAACCCTTCTTCAAAAGCGCTTAAAGCTGGGCTATGCCAGAGCATCTCGAATAATTGACGAACTTGAGGAAAAGGGTGTAATCGGTCAGTATGAGGGCAGTAAGCCCCGTAAGGTGCTCATTACTAAGCAACAGTGGTATGAAATGAATGCTGTTTCTTCTGACGCTGTATCTGCAATAGATAATAACGGAGACAATCATGCTTAACGACAAATTTTTGCCTGTATCACGGAAAGATATGGAAGAGCGTGGCTGGGACTCGGTCGATTTTGTTTACATATCGGGCGATGCTTATGTTGACCACCCAAGCTTCGGCCCATCAATTATAACAAGAGTTCTCGAACATGAAGGCTTTAGGGTCGGCTTTATTTCTCAGCCGAATTGGTGGAAAAATGACGATTTTACCGTCTTCGGAAAACCTCGTCTCGGATTTTTTATTTCTTCCGGAAATATTGATTCTATGGTTGCACATTACACTGTTGCAAAGAGAAAAAGAAGTACGGACGCTTATTCGCCGGGAGGTAAAGCAGGCTTAAGACCTGACAGAGCTGTTACTGTTTATTCACAGAAAGTGCGTGAAATTTACGGTAATATTCCCATAATTATCGGCGGACTTGAAGCGAGCCTTCGCCGCTTTGCTCATTACGACTATTGGGACGACAAAATCCGTCCGTCAATTCTTTTTGAATCGGGGGCAGATTTGATTTCTTTCGGAATGGGCGAAAAACAGACCGCCGAGATAGCCCATAGGCTTAATAACGGCGAAAAAATATCCGATATAAAAGGTATTAAAGGCACATGTTATGCTGTGCCCGTTGAAAATACACCATACGGCGGTGTTGAGTGCCCGTCATTTGAAAATGTTTCTTCATCAAAAAGGGAATATGCAATCTCCTGCCGTTTACAGCAGGACGAGCAAGACCACATAAGGGGAAAAATGCTCAAACAGCGCCACGGTAAAATGATGCTTATTCAAAACCCGCCGATGGAGCCTTTGACAACTGAAGAGCTTGACGCAGTTTATGATTTGCCTTATACAAGAACATATCACCCGATGTATGAAGAGGTAGGGGGCGTTCCCGGACTTATTGAGGTTGAATTTTCAATAACTCATAATCGTGGCTGTTTTGGAGGCTGCAATTTCTGCTCAATAGCATTTCATCAGGGCAGATATGTTACCTCGCGTAGCCGTGAGTCAATAATTAAAGAAGCAAAGCTTTTGACGACTCTGCCGGGATTTAAAGGATACATTCACGATGTTGGCGGGCCTACCGCAAATTTCAGGCGGCCGTCCTGCGAAATTCAAGAGAGAGCAGGACTTTGCAAAGGCAAAAAGTGTTTAGCACCCACACCTTGTAAAAATCTGATTTCAACTCATGAAGAATATCTTGACATTTTACGTGAATTAAGGGAAATTCCAAAGATTAAAAAGGTATTTATAAGGTCGGGAATCCGTTATGACTATCTTTTGTGTGATAAAAATGACGCATTTTTCAAAGAGCTTGTTGAACATCACATAAGCGGACAGTTAAAGGTTGCTCCCGAGCACTGTTCTGTGGCTGTTCTTGACAAAATGGGCAAGCCGCATATTGAAGCATATAAGGAATTTTCAAAAAGATATTTCAAATATACCAAATCAATCGGTAAAGAGCAATATTTAGTTCCTTACCTTATGTCATCTCATCCGGGCGCTACTTTAAAAAATGCAGTCGAATTGGCTGAATTTATTAAATCGGAGCATTTACACCCCGAACAGGTACAGGATTTTTACCCGACTCCGGGCACAATTTCAACTGCAATGTACTGTACTGAATTAGACCCTTACACATTGGAGCCTGTTTATGTTGCTAAAAATCCTCACGATAAAGCAATGCAGCGTGCAATAATGCAGTATTTCAATCCGAAAAACTACGATTTAGTAATAGAGGCGTTAAAGCGTGCAGGCAGAACCGATCTTATAGGACATGGTGAAAAATGT
Source organism: Ruminococcaceae bacterium UBA3329 (assembly GCA_002361875.1). Taxonomy (GTDB): domain Bacteria; phylum Bacillota; class Clostridia; order Oscillospirales; family Acutalibacteraceae; genus Fimenecus. The sequence continues at coordinate 4,137 of DERX01000020.1, read as the reverse complement.
CTTGTTGCGCCGAAAGGCGCGGATGTTGCAAAATTCGGTCAAAATGCTTGGGGAGTAAAACAACAGCACGGCGGTAAGAAAAGCAAGGGGAGATATAATAAGAATGGCAAACAAAAGGGTATACAAAAGCGGAAAAAGTAATCCTAATGCTTATGCACCGAGGGGAAAAACTAAAAAATTTATAACTGCTTCAATTATTCTGCTCGCTGTTGTATTCGCTTTTACCGTAAACTTTCTTGATAAGAAAAACGGCGGCGCATGGAAAAATACATACAAAAATTTAGGGCTTATTGACAATTATTCTGAAATGCCTGAATCTGAACTTGCCGTTTACTTCCTTGATGTTGACCAAAGTGACTGTTCAATAATTATGAACAACGGTAAAGTTTTAATGATTGATACGGGAACGCCCGACCAAATAACAAAAATCAGAGAAGCTTTGCAATCGTTAGGGATAACTAAAATTGACTATCTTATTATCACACACCAGCATGACGACCATATGGGCGGAGCTACTGATATAATTAAAAATTACGAGGTTTCCAATATCATTATGCCGAAGTTGAGTAAAGTAAATATGGTTACAACACGGGCTTACGAAAACCTTTTAAACACAATTAAAGAAAAACAGGTGCACGCTATTGCGGCAGAGCCGAATTTGACATTTGATTTAGGCAATGCAAAATGCGCCGTTTTAGCACCATTAGAGCAAGACGAAAATCTTAATAATATGTCTGCGGTTACAAAAGTCACTTTCGGTTCTACATCGTTCCTTTTTCAGGGCGATGCCGAAAAGAAGGTTGAAACAGCTCTTCTTTCAAACGGAACGGATGTTTCGGCAGATGTAATAAGAGTCGGTCACCATGGCAGTAAAACATCTTCGTCAAAGAAATATATTGAGGCAGTGTCGCCGAAAGTTGCGGTTATTTCCTGCGGAGTTCAAAACTCATACGGACATCCGCACAGTGTTACACTCGATACTTTAAAAAATATCGGTGCAGATACCTATATTACTTATGAATATGACTCGCTTTGTGTTAAAAGTGACGGAAAGAAAATAACCGTACTTAATAAATCAGAGGTAGTAAAAACTTATGAATGAATATTATTCGGTAAGCAGAATTGAAGACGGATCGGCTGTTTTAGAATTTCCAGACGGTACTTTTCGAGAAGTTCCGACTTCTCTTTTGCCTGCGGATGTAAAAGAGGGGAATATTTTAGTTTTAAACAGCGATGGTACATACATTCACGACTTTTTGAATGAAGAAGAGATAAAAAACCGATTATTAAGCCTTCAAGATGATATTTTCGGCTAAAAAATGGTTAAAAATGCTTGCATTTACTTTTTTTATGTGCTATAATTTTTCAGCAATTCGCATGTACGGCGATTTTATTCGGAATTGCACCTTGCGTGTCCTGAATGAAAAATGACCCGTGCAGAGGATAAAATAAGGAGGAAAAACACATGTCAGTAGTATCAATGAAACAGTTACTCGAAGCCGGCGTTCACTTCGGTCATCAGACAAGAAGATGGAACCCCAAAATGGCTGAGTACATTTTCACGGAGAGAAACGGTATTTACATTATCGATCTCCAAAAAACAGTTAAGAAGCTTGAGGAAGCTTACGCAGTAGTTAAGGAAATCGCTGAAAACGGCGACGAAATCCTTTTCGTAGGCACAAAAAAGCAGGCACAGTCTTCAGTTAAGGAAGAGGCTATGCGTTGCGGTATGCCTTATGTTAACGCTCGTTGGCTCGGCGGTATGCTTACAAACTTCACAACAATTAAGCAGAGAATTAAAAGACTTGCTCAGCTCAAGGCTATGCAGGAGGACGGCACATTTGACCTTCTCCCCAAAAAGGAAGTAGCTAAATATGAGCTTGAGATTGAAAAGCTTGAAAAGTTCATCGGCGGCATTACAGAAATGAAAAAGCAGCCTGCCGCATTGTTCATTGTCGACCCGAGAAAAGAGAAGATTGCAGTTCTTGAAGCAAAGAAACTCGGTATTCCGGTTATCGCTATTGTTGACACAAACTGCGACCCTGATGATGTTGATTATGTTATTCCCGGTAACGATGACGCTATCCGCGCAGTAAAGCTTATTGCAGGCGCTATGGCAGACGCTGTTATCGAAGGCAGACAGGGTGAGGCTGACACAGCAGAAGAGGTTGTTGAGGCTGGAGCAGAAACGGCAGAAGAAGCCGCTGAATAAAAACAAATCTTAATTAGCCCGTTTCAGCTTGTTACGGGCTAAACTTTTAATAATGACGGAGGAAAGTATTATGGCATTTACAGCTAAAGACGTTCAGGCTCTTCGTGAAAAGACCGGCGTAGGTATGATGGATTGTAAAAAAGCTCTTGTTGAGTCCGACGGCGACATGGACAAGGCTATTGATATTTTAAGAGAAAAAGGTCTTGCATCTGCCGCTAAAAAGGCAAGCAGAGTTGCCGCTGAAGGTGTTGTTGCGGCATACAGTGACGATAAATGCGGTGCACTTGTTGAAATTAACTGTGAAACAGACTTTGTTGCTAAAGGTGAGCCTTTCGTTAACCTTGCAAACGCAGTTGTTAAAACAGTAGCTGATGCAAATCCTGCTGATGTTGACGCTCTTCTTGCTACTAAGGTGTCGGGCGGTAACACAACAGTTGAAGAAGCAGTACAGGAGGTTTTCCTTGCTCTTCGTGAGAATATGAAAATTCGCCGTTTTGAGCGCATTGACGGTCATGTTGCAACTTATATTCACGCAGGCGGCACAGTAGGCGTTATGGTTGCTTTTGACACTGACGATGCAACTGCTGCAAAGCCCGAATTTGCTGCTATGGGTAAAAATGTTGCAATGCAG
>DERX01000020.1:462-981 GCA_002361875.1 Ruminococcaceae bacterium UBA3329 | reverse complement strand
TAAAAATGTTGCAATGCAGATTGCGGCTATGAGTCCAGAATATTTAAGTAAAGACGAAATATCTGATGATGAACTTGCGAAGATGAAGTCAATTACAATTGACAGCGCGCTTAACAAGCCTGATTCACTTCCTGTTCCGATTCTTAACAGCCTTATTAACGAAGCTGTTTCCGATAAAAAATGGACTGATGACGATATTAATGTTTATCAGGGTCTTGACGCAAAACAGAAGAAGAATTTCGTAAACTTCATTTCAAAAGAAGCTTATGCAACTCTTGCAGAAATTGCAGTTGCTCATAAGGATGAGATTTCCGAAAACAAGATTTTCACAGGTCTTGTTCAAGGTCGTATTTCAAAGCAAATCAAAGAGGTTTGCCTTATGGAGCAGGCTTTTGTTCGTTCAGACCTTTATGACGGCAATGTAAGTGGATATATCGCATCTGTTGCCAAGGAGCTCGGCACTGACATTAAGGCAGTTAAATTTGTTCGTCTTGCAAAGGGCGAGGGCATTGAGAAAAA
>DERX01000020.1:0-161 GCA_002361875.1 Ruminococcaceae bacterium UBA3329 | reverse complement strand
AAAGGGCGAGGGCATTGAGAAAAAGCAGGAAGATTTTGCTTCTGAAATCGCAAATATGATTAAGGGTTAACCTTGCGATTTAAAAAATAACAGATATGTATATTAAAAAAGCAGACTTCGGTCTGCTTTTTTTAATCAAAAGTTTATTTATTGATTTATTT
>DERX01000053.1 GCA_002361875.1 Ruminococcaceae bacterium UBA3329 | reverse complement strand
ATTTTTTTCATTTTTATCACCGAATTTATTTTATCAAATTTTTATTTTGCGGTCAATAACATTAAGGGGGTTAAATTTATGATTTACGAAAATTGGATGAGCTTTATAAATGACAGTGCAAAAATTACAGAGATTGTAATTCCGGGTGCGCACAACGCAGGCAGCTACGGTATGAAAAAAATGGCGGAATGTCAAAAGGACGGCGTGCTTACACAGTTTAAATACGGTATGCGCCAGTTTTGCCTGAGATTGAGCGAAAACAAAAACGGTGAAATTTTACTTGCCCACGGCGTAACAAAGGGCGATTTGTTTGAAAATGCTCTTAAGGATATTAAAGAAATTTTAGAGAATCACCCGAGTGAAATTCTTTTGCTCGACATAAGAGAGTATCAGCCTCAAAAATTCGGACCGATAACGCTGAAATATAAGGCAGACCCGAAACAAGTAAATGAATTGCTCCGAAAATACATAAATCCCGAAAAATACGCCTATTACGATTTTGACAAAATTGAAAATGTAACATTGGGCGATATAAGAAACAGTGGCAAGCGGTTTATTCTTATTAACGAAGCTGAAAGCTACCGTTTCAGCAAGCCCTGCGAGCAAATTACACCGTGGGACAGCAAAATTAACGGAATGAAAGCGGAAAATTTCCGTGTTCACGCAACAGACTTTTTCGACACCTGCCACACAGACGGGTTTTATTGGTTTCAAACTCAGCAAACGCCGAATCCCTTTACTGAAATCGGAATTACTCCGCCAGTAAAGCTTGACGAGAGTATGCGCCCGTTTTTCCCTGAAATTATTGAAAGAATTGCAAATACAGAAAGCTATCTTGCACAGGCGAATATCATAGCAGGCGATTTTATGACACGGGATTATATGAAAAGCGAGCTTATTTTAAGGCTCAACCTTTTGAAAAATAATGTCAAAGAGGATTTAAGAGAAAAATTTGCGGAGGGACTTAAATGGAACTGACTGTACTGGGCAAATACGGCCCTTACGGCAAGGCAGGAACGGGAGCGGCAAGCGGCTATCTTGTAAAAAATCAAGACGATTATCTTGTAATGGATATGGGCAACGGCACTCTGTCACGCCTTATGGGTGTTGCCAATATAAAGAAAATCAAGCACATTTTTATTTCTCACCTGCATTTTGACCACACAAGCGACTTGTTGCCGTTTCGCTACTTGCTTGAGGAATTAGACCACACGGTCAATATTTACACTCATAAAGAGGACACACCGTGGTACAAAGTTCTTTTTGAGCACCCGAATTTCAATGTGATAAACATTGACGAAAATTCTGAAATGAAAATCGGCAGTATGACGCTGTCGTTTTTGAAAATGCACCACACGGTTACGGATTATTCAGTTATAATAAAGGGCGAAAAAACGCTTTGCTACACGGGCGACACAATGTATAACGGCAATATTCCGAAGTGTTTTAGCTTGAGTGATTATGTGCTTGCCGACTGCTCAAAGCCAAAAGGCTTTAACGGACCGCACATGAATGTAGAAAATGCAATTGAGCTTTCGAAAAAATATTCTGCAAAAATTATTGCAACGCATTTGTCTGCGGATTTTGACCCGACTGACATATTAAAGCCGTATAAAAATATCACAGTTGCAGAGGAATTAAAAACATATATTTTGTAAGGAGCAGAAAAATGAAGCATTACGATAGTGTTATAATAGGGCATATTTCAATGGATAACAACATTGACCATTTAGGAAACAGCGCATTTGTCTGCGGCGGGGCGGTGCTTTATTCGTCAGCGTCTGCGCACGCTTTGGGGCATAGTGTTGCCGCAGTAACACGGCTTGCGGAAAAGGACAGCGAAAGACTTTCGGAGTTTACAATCCCGAAAGAGGATATATATGCCGTTTGGTGTGAAAATTCAACCACAATGAAAAATGTTTATTTAACGCCTGACAAGGAAAGGCGAAATTCGTCCTGCCTGTCAGTCGGCACGCCGTTTGAGATTTCCGATATTCCTGACAGCATAAGTGCGGACATTTACCATTTTGCAGGTCTTGTTTACGGCGATTTTCCGAATGAAATGATTAAAGAATGTGCAAGGAAAGGCAAAATCGCCGTTGATGTGCAAACGTGCCTGCGACATGTAAATACAGATACGGGTGAAATGTACTTTGAGGACTGGGAATGTAAAAAAGAAATGCTGCCGTATATTGATTTTTTAAAGACCGATGCGGCAGAGGCGGAGATTATGACGGGAACAGATGACCGATATGAAGCGGCAAAAATGCTTTATGAGTGGGGCGCAAAAGAGGTGCTCATTACCCATAACACAGAGGTTATTGCCTATGACGGTGAGAAAATTTATTCCTGCCCCATAAGAGCGAGAAATTTGAGCGGCAGAACGGGCAGGGGCGACACTACCTTTGCCGCATATATAAACGAACGCCTTACAAATGACATCCCACATTCGCTTTTGTGTGCCACTGCTACGGTTTCGCTTAAAATGGAAACGCCGGGGCCGCTTAAAGCTACACGGGCGGATATTGAAAACTATATAAAAGAAATTTATCCCGAATTTGTTTAATAAGAGGATTTGCTGTATGAAATATTTTATAGCGTCGGACATTCACGGTTCAGCCTATTACTGTGAAAAAATGCTGACTGCATTCAAAAATGAGAATGCGGATAAAATAATATTACTCGGCGATATTTTATATCACGGGCCGAGAAACGATTTGCCGAAAGATTATTCCCCTAAAGCTGTAATAGAAATGTTGAGCCGCTTTGCCGATAAAATTCTTTGCGTAAGAGGTAATTGTGACGGCGAGGTTGACCAAATGGTTTTGCCTTTCCCGATAATGGCGGATTACGGTGTGCTGAGCGAGGGCGGACGGCTTATCTATTTTACTCACGGGCACAACCACAATGTAAATACGCCCTTGCCCTTTGCAAAGGGAGATATTCTTCTTCACGGGCATACGCATATCCCTGCGTGGGATACATTCGGAAATGAAAATCTTTATCTGAATCCCGGCTCTGTATCAATCCCGAAAAATAACTCGTCACACGGGTTTATGACCCTCGAAAACGGAATTTTCACATGGAAAGATTTAGACGGAAAAGCTTATCACAAGGTTAAAATATAAATAATAAGTAGTGAAAGGCTTATGTGTCTGTGGTAAGGTAACAAGATTGTTTGACTTTATCTTGATTTGATGTGGTCACTTATAATGAAGAATATCCGTGGAGATAAGATGAAATGAGTTGATAAGCAGTTATTTATGCATATATTGACAAGAATGGTAATAAATGTATATTTATATTGAGGTGATTATAATGAAATATATTGATGGAATGTTATATATTGCGGTTAAAATGTTGTTTGGAATAGCTTTGATATTATTGGGTATTCTTTTTGCAGTCCTCGGTGGATGGGGAATATATGCAAGTCTTGTATTCGGAATAATCGGTTTTATAATTGTAGTATTTACCTATTTTGACGCACGTGACCTCCATACAAAAAACAGTGTAAATAATCAGAAATAAATACTTTATTTGTTGTGCAAAATATGGTTTAAGATTTTAAAATTTTATTTAAAAAGCTCACCGCCAGAGTTCGGCGGTGAGCTTTCTTTGTCTATCTTATATGTATCGTAACTTTATCGGGTTCGCAAAATTCTTTTTCGAGGATAATTTCACCGATTTTATCTGCCGTAATAACCGAATTTGGTGCAGGGTTTTTAATGCTCTCAATTTCACCCTTTATTGCGGCGTTAACTTCACTTCGTTCAAATGAAAGGTCGCAGCCCTCTGTTTCGCAATCCTCTAAAACGAGTCCCTTGCAGTAGCAAAGCGGTTGAGTTCCGATAATTTTACAGCGGATTAAATGTAAGTTTTCAGAGTACCAGCCGAGGTATTCGCCCCTTATAACACTGTCCTTAACAGTGACATTTTTGCTGTGCCAAAATGCGTCTTTGGTTGTTAAAATCGAATTTTCAATAACCGCATTTTCTACGTACTGAAACGAGTATTTACCCGTCATATTAAGCTTGTCAATTACAATATCACTGCACTCAAAGAACGGATATTCCGATATAATCTCGGTGTCTTTAATGCGAATATCGTTGCATCTCCAAAAGTATTCGGGTGAGTTTGCAGTAACGCTGTCAAGTGAAATGCCTTTACACTCTCTGAACGCTTTAATACCGTTCATCTTACAGTTCTCGGCAGTAAAACCCTCGCTGTACCAAATTGCCGCGCGGCAGTTTTCGGTCAGTTCGCAGTTTTTGATAGCTGTGTTCGTGTTGTGCCAAAAGGGATAGCGTAAATTAAAATAAGAATTATTAACGATTATATTCCCACATTCCTTAAATGCCGATTCCCCGTCCGCAGGGCCGTCAAATTTGCAGTTATTAACCTCTGCGTTTTTAAGAGCGTAAAGCGCTCTTTCCTCGTCAAATGTTAAATCAAATATCTTTTGCATTGCCTAATTTCCTTGCTAAAAAATTATCTTTCATAGATTATATTACAAAATATTTTTATGTCAATAAATAATTTAAATGTTTATATCGGTTGTATTATTTTTCGGTTTATTATATAATTTCAAATACAATCTTATAAATACGGCAGGTGATTTTATGACAAAAATTATGTTTGTGTGCCACGGCAATATTTGCCGAAGCCCGATGGCAGAGTTTATATTTAAAGACCTCGCTGAAAAGAAAGACGTTTTGCAAAATTTCAGTGTTTCGTCCTCGGCAACAAGCTCCGAGGAGATATGGGGCGAAATAGGCAATCCCGTTTACCCTCCCGCAAAAGCGGAATTATTGAAACACGGAATAACATGTGAGGGAAAACGCGCCGTTCAGCTTAAAAAGAGCGACTATGATAAATACGATTTGTTTGTCGGAATGGACAACAATAATATTCGCAATATGATGAGAATTTTCGGCTCTGACCCTGACGGAAAAGTGCATAAGCTCCTTGAATTTGCAGGCGACGGCGGCGATGTTGCCGACCCGTGGTATTCACGGCGGTTTGACACAGCGTACAGCGATATTTTAAGAGGCTGTACGGCGCTTTTGAATACGCTGACCCCAAATGTGTAAATATATTTTTCTTGATTTATATTTCCGTTTATGTTAAACTTAATATTTGAATTTCAGTAAAAATGTTAGGAGAGTTTTTTATGGAAATATCTGCAAGATTGGCAGACTTGATTTCGATTCCGAGCGACAACATTATTTTTGCGGTTGTGCTTTTTGTTATCGGAATATTTCTTATTGTAAAAGGCGGAGATGTTTTCGTTGACGCGGCTACTTGGATTGCCGAGGCAACGGGTATTCCGAAATTTATTATCGGCGCAACGGTTGTAAGCTTTGCGACCACTTTGCCTGAACTGTTAGTTTCCGCTATTGCGGCATCGCAGGGCAAGAACGATATGGCAATCGGCAATGCAGTCGGCTCGGTTACCGCTAATGTAGGTCTTATAATGAGCATTTCAATTCTTTGTATTCCTGCATTTGTCAAGCGAAAAGAGGTTGCGTTTAAAGGCTTTTTGATGATTGGCGCAGTTGCGGCACTGTTTGTATTTACACAGAATTTGAGCCTTTCAATTTGGCAGAGCATAATTCTTATAGCGATTTTCGCCGTATTTATGGTTGAAAATATTATTTCGGGTAAAAAGGGAATGGACGAGGACGACAAGTCAGACAATCCTGAAATTAACGCAAAATCACTTACAACAAATATTGCAAAATTCCTTATAGGTGCGGCGGCTATTGTTGTGGGTGCTGATTTGCTTGTTGACGACGGCACGGTCATTGCAAAGAGCCTCGGCGTTTCCGAAGCGATTATCGGCGTTACTATTATTGCAGTCGGAACATCTCTTCCCGAGCTTGTTACAACGGTTACTGCGATTGCCAAAAAGCAGTCTGAGCTTTCAATCGGCAACATCATAGGCGCAAATATTATTGACCTTACGCTTATTCTCCCGATTTGTGCTTTTATCACAAAAGGTTCACTGCCCGTAGGTCCGCAGTCGGCATATCTTGACATTGCAGTTTGTATGGTTGTAATTCTTATAGCCATTATTCCGACGGTTATTTTCAAAAAGTTGAGCCGCTGGCAGGGCGCTTTGATGATTTGCATTTACATAGCGTATGTTGCGGTGCTTGTAACCAATTCCTCAATGCACTACCTGCCGTTTTAACTAAATCTAATCTCAAATAAATTTTTAAATAGCTGTTCATTGCGGACAGCTATTTTTTCTTTAATATAGGCTTTGGAGCATATAAAAAATATTTGTGAGTGGTTAAAGTATTTTATTAAAGCAAATTGACATATTATATACATTTGTGTATGATATTTTATAATATCTGCGGCTTACGGTTATTTTACTAAAGCGGAGGAAGAAAAATGAAAAAGTTTATAAAGATTATTGTTTGTGCTTTTATTGTAATAGGAATTGCATTTTCGATTTTTACTGTTTATGAATACGCAAATTTGATTGACGAAACCGAAATTCAAACCTATAATATAGAAAAGACATCTTTTAAGGTTGCCGTGATTTCCGACACACAGTTAGCTCCCACTGAAGAGGAATTAAAAACCGGCGGCGAAAAAGAGAATTCGCAGGATTACAAGGTGCATCTGCAAAACTTTAAAAATACACTGAATGTCCTCAAAAACAATGATGTTGATATGATTTTGTTCCCCGGCGATATCGGTGACCTCGGCACACGCTACGCCTTTCAGACTTACATCGATACAATTGACGAGGTGTTCGGCGACGATAAGCCCATAATTCAGACTATAATGGGCAATCACGATTATTGGAATAAAAATGTATTTACCGCAATAAACCATATAAAGGCGTATGAAGATATTATCGGTCAGTCGCCGTGGACGCATTATGTTGTGAACGGCTACCATTTTATCGGTGCGTCGCCTAATTACGGAAGTATGACAAGCGCTTACAGCATTACGGCGAAATGGCTTGACAAAGAGCTTGCAAAGGCAACTGCCGACTCAAACGGTAAGCCGATTTTCGTTATGACTCACAATCAGCCGAAAAATACAAGCTACGGCAGTGAGGATTGGGGCGACAAAACTCTTAACAAGGTATTGTCAAAATACCCGAATGTAATAGATTTCAGCGGTCATGTGCACTATTCGCTTCTTGACGAGCGTTCGGTTTGGCAGGGTGAATACACCGTTATAAATACTCAGTCACTTTCCTACACAGAGCTTGAAGAAGGCAAGGATAACGGCACAATTCCGCCGAAAGCAAACTCAACTCCAATGGGTTATATTCTTGATTTTTCAGAAGATAAAATAGATGTTCACCGTATAAATTTTACGGACGGCAATATGGGAACGGAGGAAAAAAACGATATGCTCTGGACTTTCTCTTTGCCGTATGAAAATGACGGAAAATATTCATTTGACTCAAGAAAGTCCGAAAACAGTGCACCTGTTATAACCGATACAACGGGCAGTATATCCCAAAAGGACGGAAAAGTTTTACTGTCATTTACAGCAGGCACGGATGACGATTTTGTCCATTCCTACAAGACCGTAATTGACGGCAAGGATACAAAATATTTCTTCAGCGACTTTTACAACGGAATTGACAGTATGAATGACACGGTGGAGCTTGAGCTCCCCGACGACGGCAAAGCTCATAATTATAAAATATACGCAGTTGACAGCTGGGGTGCCGAAAGTAAAAACTGCGTAAATATATAAAATGATTTAAAGAAAAATTAGGGAGAAAATATGAAGAAGGTATATGTTGTATCAAAAACCCATCTTGATTTAGGCTTTACAGATTATGCGGAAAACATCAGGCGAAAATATATAGATAAATTCATTCCGCAGGCAATAAGCCTTGCAGATAAGGTTAATACAGATACTCTCAAAAATTTTATCTGGACCACAGGCTCGTGGATAATTAAAGAGGCACTCCTTTATTCAACCGAAGAGCAAAAGGAAAAGCTTATTTCTGCTTTGAAAAAAGGAAATATTGTTCCGCATGCAATGCCGTTTACAACTCATTCGGAGCTGCTCGACGAAGATACCTTTAATTACGGACTTTCTATCGTTGACGGGATTGACGAAATAAGGGGAAGAAAAACCGTTGCTGCAAAAATGACCGATGTTCCGGGTCACACAAAGGCGATTGTTCCTTTGCTCTCGAAAAGGGGCATTAAGCTTTTGCATATCGGCGTTAACGGTGCGTCCGCTGTGCCGCAGGTGCCCGAATGTTTCCTTTGGAAATGCGGCGGCAGTGAAATAATCGTGATTTATTCGGGTGATTACGGCGGAGCGTTTAAGTGCGATTTGCTCGACGAGGTGCTTTACTTTGACCACACTCTTGACAATCACGGTGCGCCGTCTCCCGAAAAGGTTTTGGCAAAATTAGATAAAATAAAAGCTGAATTTCCCGATTATGAGGTAGAGGCGTCAACTCTTGACGATTATGCGGAGATTTTATGGGATGTTCGGGATAAATTACCCGTTATCGAAAACGAAATCGGCGACACTTGGATTCACGGAAGTGCCTCCGACCCGTACAAATCCGCCGCACTGCGCCAGCTTATGAATTTGAAAAGCAAATGGCTGTCAGACGGTACAATGGAAAGAAACACCGAGGAGTACACAGGCTTCAGTGACGCTCTTATTTGCGTTGCAGAGCACACCTGCGGAATGGATACAAAGAATTTTTATGCCGATTATGACAGCTATCTTAAGCCGCAATTTCAAAAGGCGAGAAAAAGGGATAAAATCATTGTAAAGCATCCGTTCAGGGATTTCCCATATAATATTCTCAACATTATAAATAAAATCAGATATACAAGCTCATACAGCATTATTGAAAAAAGCTGGCAAGAGCAAAGAGATTACATATCAAAAGCTGTAAACAGTCTTAACGGCGTTCACAAAAAAGAGGCTGAAACGGCTCTTGCAAATCTTTTACCCGAAAAGCCGTGTGAATTTAAGAGAGAAAAGCTTAACGGAGAAATAAATGCATGCGGCTTCTCTTTTGGGCTTAACTCGTTCGGCGGAATAGGTTCTTTTTCATTTAACGGACAGGAAATTATTAAAAATAACAGTAAGCCGTTCTTTGAGTTTCGCTCATACACAAGCGAGGACTATGATTTTTGGTTCAAAAACTATTCACGCAATATGAAAGACAATGCAGTTTGGGCATATCCCGATTTCGGCCGACCTCTTTTAAAGTGCTATGACGGCAAATACCCTGCGGGCAGTTTTTATTACAGTATGGAAAACGCTTTTGCGGAAAAGGTTGAAAACGCCGTAAAGGTATCGGTTAATCTTAAATGTGACAGAGAGCTTTGCGAAAAAACGGGTGCGCCGAGAGTAGTTCAGGTCGTTTATACATTAAATGAAAGCGGACTTTCATTTGACGTTTCTTGGTTCGGCAAGGACGCAAGCAGACTTACGGAAGCTATTTTTATTCATCTTTATCCGAATACAGACGAAATAAGCCTTGTAAAAATAGGAAGTGAAGTGGATTACAAATCCGTTGTGTCAATGGGCGGAAAAAATCTGCACGCAGTGGAAAAATGCGAATTTGCAAGCGGTGCAGGAGAGTTTGAGCTTATTAACCGCCATTCTCCCCTTATTTCAATAGGCAAGGGAAAAATACTCGAATATGACAATAAAATTGAAAGCATAGAGGACGGAATTTCCTATGTGCTTTACGACAATGTCTGGGGAACAAATTTTCCACAGTGGTATGAGGACAACGCAAAGTTCTCATTTGAAATAATAAAAAAAAGAGGGTTAAGAAATGAATTATAAAATAAGAAAAAATCTCCATACGGATTTCAGCATTTTTGAAGAAAACAAGCTCCCCGAAAGAAGCTATTTTGTTCCGTTTTCATCGGCAGAGAAAATTTCAAAAACCGATTATAAAAACGAGCGTTATCTTTCGGACAGAGTAACAGCTATCAGCGGTGAATGGGATTTTGCATATTATGAAAAATTGAGTCTTGTGCCCGATGACTTTTCAACCGATACGGCAAAATTTGACAAGATAACCGTTCCTTGCACTTGGCAAAGAACAGGCTATGACCAAATAGCTTACATTAACACCCGCTATCCTTTCCCGAAAAGGCCGCCGCATATCCCCTTTGATGTGGCAACGGGCATATACAGAAAAAACATTGAAATAAGCAATGCAGATAAACGCCGTACTATTTCTTTTCTCGGCGTTGCGGGCGCATTTTCATTTTACATAAACGGCGAATATGTCGGGTACAGTGAAGGCTCGCACAACACTGCCGAGTTTGATATTACTGCATTTTTGCAGAACGGCTCAAATGAAATTGTCGTTGTAAACTACAAATGGAGCAACGGCACATATCTTGAGTGTCAGGATATGTTCAGGGAAAACGGCATTTTCCGCGATGTACTTATTACGGAATTTGAAGAAAGCTACATAAACGATTTTACTCTGCGTTCAAGTAAGAACAGTGATGGTACATATAACCTTGAAATCAAAATTGACGGCAAATTCCAAGAGAATACAAAAATCCAAATTAAGTCAGCAGAAGAAACACCTGCAATTTGTGCAGAGCTTTTGCCTGAAAAGAGCATTACACTTTCAAATCTTACTGTCAGTGAATGGACTGCCGAAACGCCCGATCTTTATGAGCTTACAATTGTTCTTTATAAAGATGATAAAGAGATTGAGGCAATAAGAACATACTGCGGCTTTAAAAATGTTGAAATCAAGGGCGAGGTGTTCTATTTCAACGGTCAGCCGATTAAATTTAAAGGCGTTAACCACCACGACACTCATATGACAAAGGGCTACGCAATGTCGCTTGACGATATGGAGCTTGACATTCAGCTTATGAAGGAATACAACTGCAATGCAGTGCGTACCTCTCACTACCCGCCTGACCCTGCTTTCCTCACAATGTGCGATATGTACGGTCTTTATGTTGTTGACGAGGCGGATATTGAAACACACGGCTTTTATGCCATTCCGCACAGTACATACAATCCCAACCGATTAAGCAATGATGTAAAATGGGCGACACATTACCTTGACAGGGTTAAGAGAATGTACGGCAGAGATAAAAACCACCCAAGCATTACGATGTGGAGTCTCGGCAACGAGTCGGGCGGTTACAAGTGTCAGGATGTATGTTACGATTATCTTAAAAAGGTCAATCCCGAAATTCCCGTTCATTATGAGGGCGTAAATCGCAGTAAACGCTGGGCGTACGATGTTGTTTCAAGAATGTACGGCACACCCGACCTTATGAGGAAAATTCTTAACGGCACGGCAGGCAGTAAATATAAGGGCAAGCCGTTCTTCCAGTGCGAATATGCCCACGCAATGGGCAACGGCCCCGGCGGACTTGAAGAATATATGCAGCTTTTCTATTCGTCAGAGCAGTTTATGGGCGGCTGCATTTGGGAATGGGCAGACCACAGTGTTTACGATGAAAATGCAAAATATAAATGGACATACGGCGGCGATCATAACGAGCCTATTCACGACGGCAATTTCTGCGTTGACGGTCTTTTTTATCCTGACAGAAAGCCTTCCAGCGGCGCACTTGAAATGAAGGCTTGCTACAGACCCATAAGAGCAAAATATGTTGGCTATAACAGTTTTGATCTTTGGAATACTCTGTACTTTTGCGACAGTTCGGCTATTCAAATTGACTATAAAATTCTTGTTGACGGAGAAGTGGCAGAGAACGGAAACATCGGTGATATTCTCTCTGCACAGGAACGCAAAACTGTACAAATAAATTCCCCGTTACTTGACAAGACCGACTGTGACATTTTCGTAAACTTTATTTATACTGATAAAGTCAGCGGTGATAAAATCGCCGAGGAGCAGGTCACTGTTTCCCGAAAGGCAACTAAGTCGGCGGACAGCCCAATTAAAAGTGCTGAGATTTCGGTTAACGGCAATGAAATTCTCGTAAAATATAAAAACGGCAGTGCAAGGTTTGATAAGGCAAAGGGACTTGTAAGCCTTATTAAAAACGGGAATGAATATCTCAAAGCAAATCCCCTTGACGGTGCAAACGGTTTTGTCCCGCACATTTACAGAGGTCGGCTTGACAATGACCAGTATATGGTGATTTTCTGGAAAATTATCGGTCTTGATACTGCAAGGACGAAGCTGATTTCCTGCAAGCTGAAGAGCAAGAAAACCGGTAACGGAAATATTCCGTACATCAGTACTGTTTATAATTTTGTGACAAGGGGCATATTTGTTCTTGCAAGGGCAAATGTCGATTACTTCTTTGATGAAAACGGTAAAATCACAGTTAATGCTTCTCTTAATAAGGTTTGTCCGCTGACAGACCAGCTTCCCCGTTTCGGTATTCACGCTGAACTTAACAGTGAATTTGAAAATGTAAAGTACTACGGCAGAGGTGATGCCGAGAATTATTCCGATTTCAAGGAGCACGCACCGATAGGAATTTACGAAACAACCGTTACGGATATGGCGCATAAATACATTAAGCCGCAGGATTCGGGCAACAGAGGAGATGTGCGTTACGGTATTCTTGCAAATGCAAACGGAAATTCAATACGAATAAACGCTCTTTACAAAAACATCAATTTCAATGCAAATCACTTTACTCTTGAACAGCTGAAAAAAGCAAAGCATATTGAGGATTTACCCGATACCGACACAACCTATCTGACGGTTGACGGCTTTGTAAGAGGAACGGGTTCAGGCAGCTGCGGACCGATACCATCAAAAGAGCATATAATTTCATTCGGCTATTCAAAGCCTCTATCCTACTCTTTTGAGGTAGAAACAGCAGAAAAGGATCAATAAATATCATATTACTGATTTAAAGACAATCAGGGGCGGCTTTCTGTGTTCTGTGTCAGACAGAAAACTGCATAAATATCAAAAAGACTGCGAACTTTTCGTTTGCAGTCTTTTTTATATTCGTATGGCAGGGAGAAGATGTAGTTTAAATATGATAATTTAAACCGTAACAAAAAAGAATGCCTCGTACGCAAAATTGCGTGTCGAGGCTCTCGACCGGTGGAGACGGTCGATAACTTACGCACTGTCGGTATGTCATCTTCGTCATAGCGTTCTTTTGGGATATGACAAGCAACTCGGACTGCCCGACAGTTACTATTGCTTTACAATAAGAGTTCGGCTAATACCCAAAAGAATATTATGACATTTCAAAAAATATTTCTGACAAAATTTTCAAATTTTGTCAGAAAATCAATCTCTCAACTGTTATATTTATTAGAAATATAATGTAGTTTAAAAGTGGGGGACTTTTTATGAAAAAGAAATTTATTGGTTTTATTTCAAAATTTTTGGCAGTATTTCTTTCCACTTTGTTTATTGCAGAGATATTACCTTTGCAAACTATGGCAGAAGCCTATCAAGAGCAAGTAAGCAGCAGTTCTTATATAAACAATTTAATTGAAAATCCCAATGCAAAAAAAGAAAATACTTCCGACATACTGTATGAGGTTGCAGAAAAAAGAGACGAGTACACTAAAGTATATAAAAGGACTGACGGCAGTTACACAGCTTTTGTCTCTAAATCTCCTATTCATTTTTTAGATAACGGCGTATGGGAAGAGATTAACAACAGTCTTATATCTGAAAACGGTATGCTTACAAACATCAGCAACTCATTTGATGTTTTATTTCCGAGTGAAATTTCAGATGACCGGCAGATAACCGTTGAATCGGGCGACAGTCAGCTTTCATTTTCCGTTAATGATGTTGACATAAGCGTAGGCAATGTTGAAAACTCCATCGCTGAGGTGGATAGTAATATTGGAGCTGCCGGCGATGCATTTGCAAATACACAGTCAAGCGTTACATATAAAGATGCGTGCAAAGGAACGGATATTCAGTATACCGTATTGCCCAATTCTGTAAAAGAAAATATAATCGTTTCAAGCAAAGACGATTTGAAAAGCTCATACTCTTTTGAATTTCGAATCGGGGAATTAAGCTATACGCTCAATGATGACGGCAGTATTAATTTTTATGACGGAGATGAAATTAAATTTTCTGTTCCGAGACCTGTAATGACAGACTCAAATTACGGCTGGTCATACGATATTGATGTTGCGGTTTCAAACAATAATGATGGCACAATAACGCTTACATATACTCCGTCAACAGCGTGGACAAGCAGCAGTGAGCGTGTTTATCCTGTTAATATTGACCCTGCTATTGTGGTAACTGATGAATCATACTGTGAAAATGCCTTTGTCGAAAGTGACAAACCGACCGAGAATTTTTACAATACATCAATAGCTGTTATATCCAACGGAAAACCGGTTGACGAAAATACAAATGAAATTGCTTCGAATGATATATATTCTGAGCTTTATGTAAAATTTGATATAAATAATATCAAATGCTTAACTGAAGCCGTTACTCCAACAAATGTACAGTTTGTGACTTTTGGTGGCGGTAAAAATTTAGCCGCTTATGAAATCAAAGAGGAATGTGATTTTCAAACAGTGACTTATGACACTAAACCGGAAAAAGTTGCAACACCGTTAGATTTTTATACCGGTAAGGACAATTATGATGAGGCAGAACCTATTCATTTTGATATTACTGAATTATTTGACAATTGGCTTAACGGCAGAAGATATAATTTAGGTATTGCAATAGCAGGTTATAACAACAGCATACCTGCATCGGCTCTGTTATTTACAAGAGAGCCGTACGGGGCAACATATCTGATAATCGATTATGTTGAAACAAGCGGATATAATGACGCATATTCATATCAGCAAAACGATATAGCATGTGCAGGAATGTCGTATATAAACAATTTTTCAAGACAGTTGTTCATAAAAAGAGACGATATCTCCATTGACGGCAATATAATGCCTGTTGAGATTTCATTTATGTATAATACTGCAATATTCCAAAATCGGAATGTTTCTTCGCCATACGGTAATAACTGGCTCACGAATTACAACAGATTTATATATTCATATTCAAATGATTTAGGACAGGAATATTTATGTTACGCTGATGAAAACGGCAGTATAAGATATTTTTCTATTGAAGAAGATGAAAACGGCAAATTAAAATTTACGGATGAATTTGAAGATGTCTACGGCTCTTCGGGAATTACGGTAACATATAACGCCTCTGAAAACAAAAGCGATTTTTCACCGACCGATATTCAGATTTCAAATAACGGAAATACCGAAACCTTTGACAATCTCGGCAGACTTGTAAAAATCACAAACAGCCGAAATAAATCCATAGAAATTACATATTACAATACAACTGACCTATATAGAATAAGCAGAATCAAGGACGGTACCGGCAGAGAATACCGTTTTACATACAGCAAAGGATTGCTTTCAAGCATTAAGTGCTACAACGCAGGTGGCTCGGCAATTTATGCGGGTTCAAGCACAGCAACATATCTTAAAAATGACTACAGTTATGACGATGACGGTAATTTAACCAAGGTTAACTATCCTGATGGCAGTAACGCTTATTATACATACGACACCCAAAACCGTTTATCAAGCGCATCAAACAGAAACTTATACAAGCTTTCATACTTATATACTTCATACAACAGGATATATTCCGTAACTGAATATGCAAGAGAAAACACTTTGGTGACATATACCAGAGGTAATTGTATAAAATTTGCGTCATTCGGTCCGAGAGAAGTTAAAATATATGATTCCTACGGCAAAGTGCAGAATATTCAGTTTGACAAATTCGGTTTGGTTTCGCAAATTGTTGATGAAAAAGGCAATGTATATAATGCGGATACGGGTATTCTTGCTCCGGGCTCTCAAAATCTGCTTTTGAACACAAGCTTTGAAAATACAACAGCTGATTGGAATTTTGAAGGTGATACTTTACCTGTTATTGACTCGGACAATGCTTATCACGGAAGCAAGGCTGTCAAATTTAATCTGAATAACCCTGAAAACGATTCGCAGAATGTGTCGCAGTCTGTTTCTGTTCAGAGCGGCGGAGCATATACATTTTCATCGTATGTTAAGGCAACGGAAACATCCGCAGACAATAATGCTGTTATGCAGATAACGGCTTATGACGAAAACGGAAACGAAACAGCCTCTAATGTAAGATTTGTTCCAAGCATTGCGAACGGTTATAAAAGATATGATTTAGTATTGATTGCACCTGAAAATACAAAAAGAATTGATGTTACAATCGGGGTTTCTGCATCGTCGGGAACATTTTATGTTGACGCCGTTCAGCTGGAAAATCAAAGCGGCGCAGGCAATTACAATCTGCTGGCAAACGGCTCGTTTAACAACGGAATAAACGGTTGGAGCAACAACAGGAGTTACAATATAACTTCTGCCGAAATTAACGGCAAAAACAGAAATTATGTTTCTTATGACAAAGCCTTTGACGCTGACATTAAAATGAGTCAGACTGTAACGGTTAACGCTAAAAAAGGCGATGTTGTTTCATTCGGCGGTTGGATTAAATCAAATACCGTTTCGAATGACGGAAACAATTCCCTCGGTATTATCTCACCCGATAATACAAGCTTCCTCGGCGACCGTTTTGCAGGTCTTGTAATCACATATCAGTATTATTCAAAAAATGAAAACGGCGAAAATGTTTTAAACACAGTTGTTGAGAAAAAGGCAGTCAACGATTATGTATACGGTTGGCAGTATTTGAATAATTCAATTATTATGCTTGCAGATGCCGAAACCGTTACAGTATCGTTTGAATTTAAAAAGCATAAAGCTGATGTCTGTGTGTCAGATTTATCTCTTACATTGGACTGTATGGGCTATGAAGCGGCCTTCGAAGAGCCGGAGAGCGGCGAAAATACCGAAAACACCGAAACAGAGGGCGGTATTACAGAGGCAGACTCATTTAATTCACAAATTGACACGGAAAAAGCCTGCAAATGCTCGCACTGCACTAACCCGCGTTGCACCTGCACATGTGTAAATGAAGCCTTATGTACCTGTTCTTCGTGCAGAAAGATGTTTGACATACAATATGACGACAACGGCAATATTTTGTCGATTACAATCTGCGGATATGAGCTTTCAGAGCTTCAAAGTATAAATATTAAGCGGACATATTCCGCCGACGGCAACTATTTGACCTCTTCCCAAAACGAAAACGGCAATACCGTTCGTTATACTTACAACACGAATAACGGTCTTTTGAAATCGCAGACAGATGCCAAAGGCAGCAGAACAAATTACACATACAGCCTCGGCGGAAAGCTGACAAAGACTGAAAAAACTGTTTCCAATTTAACCGATGCAAGCAAATTCAGCACAAGCTACGGCTACACAAACGGCAATCTTACAACAGTTACGCACAACGGATTTTCTTATTACATTGAATACGACAAGTGGAACAATATTGAAAGAGTCAGTTCACATCTTGTCTCGGCTGTTGCAGATTCTTGCAGTGTGGCGGCGTACACATACAACAGCACGGGCGACCACAGTCAGCTACAGAAAATAACCTACGGCAACAAGGGTACTGTTGATTATACCTACGACGAATTCGGCAGAGTAATCGCAATAAGCTATGACGGCGGTGTTACAAACACCTTTGAGTACACTTATGACACGCTCGGCAATGTTATTTCGGTAGTTGACAACAGCACCGGGCACAAGACCTACTGCTGTGACGGTGTTACCGCTGTGTATACAGGTGAATACGGCCTTATATATTACGCAGGAACGGACGCCGAGGGCAATGAATTTGAGTTTAGCGGCGCGGCGCTTTACAATACAAAGCAAGATGCTGACGGCACAAAGATTACCGCAGGAAATAACGAAATTGCATTAAAATCCGAGTCAGACCGCTTCGGGCGTGTAAAGGAAAAGTCAATTGAGCTTCGCACTGTTGACAGCAGCGCCGAAAAACCGTATACTAAAATTGAGACTGATTATTCTTACGGCGCATATAATGAAAGTGACGGAACAGTCGGCAAGGGCAAGGTTCAAAGCATTTTAAGCTCGGTTATTCTCGGCGAAAACAAGCTTAAGGATTACGAATTCTCGTATGAATATGACGCTAACGGCAATATTACCCACGAGTATTCAGGCTCGGGCGACGGCAGACAGCTTCGCTACCGCTACACTTACGACGAAGCCGACCAATTAGTCCGTGTGGACGACGCCGTTCAAAATAAAACTTATGTTTATGCATATGATAAAGGTGGAAACAGAGAAACAGAAAAAATTTACGCATTTACAACGGGCGATACCTTGGGCGAGGTTCTTGAAACAAAGACATCAGAGTATAATTATCTTGTGTGGAAAGACAGACTTTCGTCCTTTAACGGTAAAGCCGTTAAATATGACAACGCAGGCAATCCCACATCTTATGACGGCAAGACCTACAAATGGGACGGCAGAAATTTAAAGGAAATCGCCCTCGCAGACGGTAGTAAAACCCAGTTTGAGTATGAC
>DERX01000030.1:5919-6287 GCA_002361875.1 Ruminococcaceae bacterium UBA3329 | reverse complement strand
AGGGCGTGGAAACCCTCCCCTACAAATGATTATATTTTATCTGTTATTTACTTTCGGTCTTTTCTCTGCGCTCCTGAAGAGCCTTTGAAATAGCCTGTTTCTTCTCGCCTACTATATCATATTTAAACATAGGAATAATTGAGAGGAGTGCAAGAATACCGGGAACGGCTGTATAAGCAAAGAAGATTATATCCTTTGTATGCGTTGTAAAGCCTGCCGCTGTGCCTGCGTTAATCTGCGAAAGCGTGTCTGCATAACCCGAGAACTGAACGAATACAAGACCGAGAGCTGTGCCGAGAGCCAAGCAAACCTTAATTGTAAGGGTAAGAATTGAATAAGCCGCGCCTTCCATTCTCTTGCCTGTTTCA
>DERX01000030.1:0-5655 GCA_002361875.1 Ruminococcaceae bacterium UBA3329 | reverse complement strand
CCTTCCATTCTCTTGCCTGTTTCATATTCGTAATAGTCAACTGCATCTGCGGTCATAATCATAGGCATAAGAGTAACTGCGCCGAACTGAAGGCCGATAAGGAACAAAGAGGCATAGAACAGAACCGTAAGAACAATATTTGAAGGATTGCTGAACCAGAAATGACCTACTACGAATGAGAAAATCGAAGCGGCAAAGCCGTAAACGGAAAGAAGAATATAAGCGTTTTTCTCGTTCATTTTCTTTATAAGCAAGGGGCAAAGTGCCATTGAAATCATTGAGCCGACTGCCGTTACAATGCCCAATACTGCAACAAGATTCTGCGAGCCTAAAAGAACATTTGCCGCCTGAACCTGAATACCCATTGCCATCTGTCTGCCGAAGCCGAGAAAATAAGAAACGATTACGAGCATAAGAGGTTTATTGTTTTTAAGTGCGCCGAGCATATCCTTTGCGGTGATTTTTTCGTTCGACTGAACCTTAACACGCTCTTTATTTACAAGAGGAATAAGAGCAAACAGCGCGCAGCCGAGAACGGCCGTAAGTATTGCAGTGCCGAGATATTCTGACGCTATCATTGGCGTGTCGGTTTCGCCCTTTGCCACGATAACCTTTGAGCCGCCCTTGATTATCAGGCAGACAATCGGAACAATAACAACGCATGCTGAAAATCCAATCTGCTTAAATGTGTTTGAGATTGAAACAACATTTGTGCGCTCTGTCGGGTCGGGAGTAAGTGCTGACGCGATACCCTGTGACGGAACATCGCCCATTGTCATTGCTATGCTCCAGATAAGATATGTAACGAAAATCCAAGCATAAAGTGCAAAACCTGTGAAAGGCACTTTAACGAATACAACCGCAGTAAAAACAAGCAGAGGTACTATTGAGTACATTATCATTGATTTGAATTTGCCGTATTTTGACTTTGAACGGTCAACAAGTCCGCCGACAACAGGGTCTGCAACGGCAGAAATGATTTTTGCAACGAGGATTAAAATACCTACTACTGCTATATCCGCTCCGAGAATTGACGCGTCAAACTCCGCCTGATAGGAATTAAGAAGACCGACTATTGCCTGAAAGCCGAAAAGTCCGAGGGAATAAGCGGCAATTTCTTTAAAATTCAAATACTTTTTTGCCTGTGTTTTTTCGCTCATAAAAACAACCCCATTCATAAAAATAATAAATAAAGTATATCACATAAGCATATTATCCGTCAATATTTTTATAAAGACATTACAGCGTCATAGGCTGTTGATGTTGCATTACGGATTCTGCCGATTTTTGAAGAATCGCCCACATTCAAAACCTTTATTCCGATGTTTTGAAGTTCCTCGAAAAGGGAATTGTCAGGCTTTGAGCCGAGCGCCAAAACAACAGCATCTGCGGCTATTTCTCTCTTCTCTTTTGTTTTAACATTTTCCGTAACGATTTTACCGTCATAAATTTCGGAAAGCTTTTCACCCGTAAGGAAAGTGGTCTGCTTTTCACGAAGTCGGGGCATAATGTCATCAAGGTGCTGCATCCAAGTGCCGGGAGCTACGGTATCCGCCATTTCAATGACAATCGTTTTACAGCCGTTTTCATTAAGGTATTCGGTTGTTTCAAGGCCCGTCATTCCCGAACCTATCACAGCAACCTTTTTATTTTTAATGTCCGCTTTGCCCGTCAGCACATCTTCAAATGTGCAGACAAATGAGTCGCTGTATTCGCCGCCGAATTTAGGCTTTATCGGTTTACTGCCTGCGGCATAAATTACCGCATAAGGGTTATAATTCTTAACAACTTCTGTAGTTGCGGTTGTATTATAGAGAATTTCTACGCCCTCTTCACCGCAAAGAGAGGTTAAATCTTCAATAAGCCAGCCGATTTTCGCTTTATGAGGAGGAGCAGACGCAAGGTTTAACTGACCGCCTGCTTTATCACTCTTTTCCAAAACAGTAACAGAAAATCCCCTGAGTGCCGAGGCAAAGGCAGCAGTAAGACCTGACGCACCTGCACCGATAACAACGACTTTTCTGCCGTTTCCGTCTTTTACAATTATCTTACCCTCATTGCCCACAAACGGGTTTACGGCACATTCGCCGTGACCGCCTTTATATGCGTTTGTCTGCATCGACTCGAAGCAGTTAAGACAGCAAATACAACGTCTTATTGTTTTTCCGTTCTGCGCTTTATTTGCCCATTCGGGGTCTGCAATGTGCGGTCTGCCGAGAGATACAAAGTCCTGTATGCCCTCTTTTATCTGATTTTCCGCCTGCTCGGGCGAACGAATAAGGTTTGCGGCGATTACGGGAATATTTACAGCCTCTTTAACCGCTTTTGCCATATATTTGCGCCAGCCCGGTTCAAATGAAACGGGCTCAAGCCAATAGTTAAATGTGTCATAGCCTGCGCAGGAAACGTCAATAGCGTCAATGCCCAAATTTTCGAGCGCTTTGGCTATTTTTACACCCTCTGTAAGATTATAGCCTTTATTTTCTTCACCGATATATGAATAGCACTCGTCAACGGACAAACGGACAATAAGAGGAAAGCTCTCGCCGCACCTTTCCCGTATTCCGTTTATGATATTTGTTATAAACCTCATACGGTTCTCAAAACTGCCGCCGTATTCGTCGGTACGCTTATTCGTTACAGGACTGAAAAACTGCTGAAGAAGATAACCGTGAGCGGCGTGCAGTTCAACACCGTCACAGCCCGCATTTTTAACACGCACTGCGCCTTCAATGAAATTCTGTTCAAACTCTTTTATTTCCTTATGCGAAAGCGCCCGCACTCTGCCGCCCGCAAAATAGGCAGGCTCGCACTTTGAAGGAGCAACAGACGAGGGAACAATATTCTTTTGGAGAAGCGTAGGTCCGAATTTCGGAGTCAGATTATAAAGAATCTTTCCGTAAATACCCTTTGTCATTTTTTGAGCGGTAATGCTTAAGGGAACTGTGCCCACCATTAAGCCTACATTCTGCCGCCCCGGGTGGTGGAGCTGAACGAAAAGCTTTGCGCCGTGCTTGTGTATGCGGTCAGCCATTTCACGTAATGGTTCTATTATTTTGTCGGAGCTTACGGACAGTTGAGCAAAAGCGGACGCACCTGTTTTATCGTTCACCCTTGTAATTTCGGTGATAATCAGACCCGTTCCGCCCTTTGCGCGCTCTTCGTAATAATTCATCATTTTTTCGGTAGGCTTGCCGTCAAAATTCCCGAATCCCATAAGCATAGGAGCCATTACAATTCGGTTTTTTATTTCACAAGAGCCTATTTTCATAGGCGTAAAAAGCATTTTTTCGCTCATTTAGGTTTTCCTCCCAATTCAGATATTACAATTGTAACATAACAGGAAACGATTTACAATAAAAAAATAGGACAGCCGAATCGGCTGTCCGTTGAGCGTATTGTTAAAGGGAAAACTCCCTCCGTCATTTTCTTACGAAAATGCCACCTACCTCAATGAGGGAGGAAATATGGTTTTGGTTATTCTGCTGTCAAGTGGAGTTCTTTCATTCGTTCGACATATTCACTGTCTGCACAGTCGGAATTTTCCAAAATGTCAATTGATTCTTTAATAAAGCGCTTTGCGTTTTCATTTGTTTCTGCTTCAAAATCAATTAAGTTGAGCGTTGCACCGATAATACTGTCTCCGTTTACTTTATTTGCTGTCATTCTTTCAATTTCACTTAAGGCTAAATCGTATTCTCCTCTTGCAAAAAGTGCATGAGCATATTCAGGCCAAGCAAAATATTTACGTGGAGTGATAAGTGACGGCTCAATTGCCTCCTGAATATTTTTTTGAAAAGCATCGCTTTGAACTATTGCTTCAAGCTTCTGAAATCCCCAATTTTTCAAATCACTGTATTCGCCGCCAATCGCAATATAATACATAAGTGAATGTATTTTTTCATATTCACCCTCGGCAATGCATTTGTCGCAATACTCAACTGCTTCAGTAATTTTGCCGTTGCTTAAAAGAAATCTGACATAAAACTCATCGGTATAGGTAAAAGCGTTGTAATCCAATCCGTCCTGAGAATATTTATTCCTTATTACAAACACATCGTCATAATAAGGCTTCAGTTTGTCATAATTATCCCCTTTCATACTGTAATACTCAGTTAAAAATCTTAATGTCTCGCGTGATTTTGTAATATTATAAGCCAAAGCATAATAATCAAAATATTTGCTGTCTGAAACCCATGTGTCGTAAACGCTTATAATATTCAAAATCGGCGTTCTTGTAAAGACCAGAGCTATTGATATTAACGAAATGACGGAAAGAACTATTGCCGTTATTCTTCTTTTCATTATGACCTGCTCCTTTCAAGTGAAATGCGCTCACTGAAGAAATATCCGAGTGACGCCAAAAGAACCGCCAATGGTATAATAAGCATAGTAACTGCGGGGGTAAAAATCGGATTGATTAAACCTATATAATCTCCGAGATATGTAAACAGCATCAAAACTGCACTTGCCGCCGCACACGCAAGAATCATTAAAAATGTCATCACTTTTTTATCGAGCCTGTAAAAAATCATGGCAAACAGATAGCCTGCAATCATAGACAGCGCAAAAACCGATGTGCACACAATTATTTTGTATATGAGAAATACTCTCATATCGGATTGGGCTATGTCAAAATCACCTTGAGAAAAAATCCATGTAAAATAATCGTTTTGCGATTTAATTAAATAACACGCAACATTTATTATTACGGAAACTATAAATATTGACGGTAAAGAAAGAAGAAAGCTCTCATAAATTCCTGCGTTTTTGTAGCCGTTTTGGAGTAAATATTTGTAAGGCTTTTTAAAGGACATTATGCCGAACACAAAAAAGAAAACACATTTTGCCATTGAAAGCCAAGCGTCTACCTCTGTGGTCTCTTTGTACGGTTTTGTAAATACATACTGAATAATTGAAAATAATACTACTGCCGCTAAAAAAGGTGCAAGTTGCTTATATCTGTATGCTGCTGCGTGTCTGAGTTTCATAATGTTTCTCTCCCCTCGTCTTCTGTAAGCTTAATAAACAGCTCCTGTAAGGTTAATTTTTTGATTTCCAATCCCGTCACAGTGCTATGCGGAATTTCACTGCCGATTACATAATATGATGCACTGTTCCCGAAATACTGCTTTGAAATGATGTTTTTATCTTCGGTCAGCTCGGAAAGCAAGCTTTTATCCCCCGAAATACAAAAACTGCTTTCCAAAACCTTAATGCAATCATCATTTAAAATGATTTTTCCTTTATCTATTATTACAAGCTTTTCGATAATGTTTGATATTTCGGAAATTAAATGCGTTGTTAAAATGAATGTACTTTCGGTTTCAGAATACCGTTCAAGCAAAAGCCTGTAAAACACCTCACGGTTTACGGCATCAAGTCCCAAGGTCGGCTCATCGAAAAAGACATACGGTGCATTTATGCAAAGACCGATTATATTTTTAAACGCTGTGTTGCCGCCTGTTGAAAGCTCTTTGACACGGGATTTTGCTTTAAGCCCGAAGGAGTCGAGCATTGCATTTGCTCTTTTGCGGTCAAAGGTTTTGCGGAATTTTTCAGTTTGTTTAAATATCTCGTCTATGCTCATATCCGGCGGATATAAATTATCCTCGCTTATCAAAAATATATCCTCAAAATAAAGCCTATCTTTGT
>DERX01000084.1 GCA_002361875.1 Ruminococcaceae bacterium UBA3329 | reverse complement strand
GTGTTCTTACAGAATTTTAACATTTTGTAAGAGCACTTTTCTTTGTAATTTAATATTGAATATGATTATTGTATTTTTCAATAAACTCATTTATAATATAATTATACTTTTTCAGATTTAATGAGGTACTTCAATATGATTTATCGGCTTGATGAGTTTGAAGAAAACAGCATAAACCCAATTACGAACGAACCGTATGACGAGTCGTGGATAATTTGCCAGCTTACCGATTCAAAAGAGTACAATCAAATGGTAGGTAGCTTTAACGGTTGCGCTTATTCAGTTAAATACAGCCGATATTCCGATTGCTGGAAAATGTCTGTTTGCGATTTTATCGGATTTAATACTAAAAACGGTAAAAACATTATTCTTGTTATGAGCGAAGAAGATTTAGCTTCAGCAAAAAAAATCTACATTGGTCACAGCTTTGATGAACCGATTTTGCGTGACAGTGAGCAAATCTATTCGGTACACAGCACATCTTTGGAAAATTGGGAGCGGATTCAAAAAGACGGTTGCCTTAAATGCTGGAACCTTTTGAAATCAGAGGGAGCAATGACTGAAGACAAGCCTATCGGCAGTATTCTCGGCGACCCGAAGGACTTCAGCAATTACATTATGTTCGGAAAAAATATTGCGGGTGAGCTTGTTGTCAATTCCAAACAGTGCGGCAAAATCAATATGGACAAAAATGCAGAGTATTTAACAGGCGTCAGAATTTATTTAGATATGAAAAAATTGTCACTGACGGTTTGGCAGTGCGTGACGGCGCTCATCTCAAAGTTAAGGGCACTCTTCCTTTAGAGCCATATTTAATCTGGGCGGCTACTTGGGAAACAATAGGTCTTGAAAGCAGAATTTCAACGCCGAAAATATTTTGTGAAGCGGCAGACCGTGAATTTTTTAAAAGATTTCCGCAATACAAATAGGAATTCAATTCTGACAATCTATAGAAACGAGAATAGAAAATGAACTTTGCGTATTCCGACAGTAAAACAATTGAAGATTATATAAACGATAATTTAACTGACGAAGCCAAAAGCATAGCTTTAGACTTTGTGTCTTTTTTGAGAGAAAATGATATTGAGTTTTATAAAGATAACGGCACTTCTTGGAAAGACAAAATATATTATCATCTTAAATTCAACGGTAAATTTGTTGGATTTATAGCCTTAAAAAACCCTGACGAGCCCGAAAACATGTGGACTGTTTGGTCCGACGATTGCAAAGCGTTTGAATACGGGAATATTGATGATAAAATCAAAGAAACTGCCTATAAGCACATTGATTTTTGCGGTAAATGCGGCTCATGCGGCGGCGGAAGAAAAAAGATTATATTCGGAAAAGAATTTAATAAAGTATGCGGATGCACTTTCAGAACAGACAATCCTAATAAAGAAGATTTGCCGTTTCTTAAGAAAACAATTGAGCTTCATAAGGAATATATTGTAAGTAACGATGTAATCCGTCATTATAATTCACTTATTGATGAGGGTAACGACCCCGTTCTCGACTCAAAGCCGTTGCAGGACTATATGGACAAATGGGACGGACAGAGTTTTATTGATAAAATGGAGCTTAACCGTAATAAATCCGTACTTGAAATCGGAGTCGGAACGGGACGCCTTGCTGTAAGAACCGCCCCCTGCTGCGATAGATTTTACGGTATTGACATTTCTGCAAAAACAATAGAACGTGCTAAAGAAAATATTGAAAAATACTCTAATGTCACTTTGCTATGCGGAGATTTTTTGACATTTAATTTTAAATCGAAATTTGATGTAATATATTCGTCGCTTACTTTTATGCATATAAAGGACAAGCAAAACGCCGTTAATAAAGTATCTTCCCTTTTGAACCCTGACGGAATATTTGTTTTATCAATTGAAAAAAATCAATCGGAATATATTGATTTCGGAACACGTAAAATCCCCGTTTACCCCGATACTCCCGACAGCATAGATGCTTGTATCAAAAATGCAAATCTAAATTTGACTGAGCAATACGAAACCGAATATGCCTATATTTTTGTGGCAATGGAAAAAAGTCACCGACTGTAAATTCAGCCGGTGATTTCATTTTAATATTGCTTAATAATTATTTTTTCATATTATCTCTGCGAAAGCAATTTTTATTGCACTGCACATCAAAGCTCGGATTAAATGCATAGAAATTCTTTTCGTTCATTTTGTCCGTTGCAAGTCTTAAGCCCTCGCCGAATCTTTGATAGTGAACAATTTCGCGTTCACGAAGAAATTTTATAGGCTCACGCACATCGGGGTCGTCAACCAAACGCAAAATATTGTCATACGTAGTTCTCGCCTTTTGCTCTGCCGCTAAATCCTCGTGTAAATCGGTGATTACGTCGCCCTTTGACTGCAAATAAGCCGCTGTAAAAGGCGCTCCGCTTGCAGCAACGGGGTAAACGCCTGTTGTATGGTCAACAAAATAGGTGTCAAAGCCTGATTTTTTTATCTCGTCTATTGTAAGATTTCTTGTTAGCTGATAAACAATTGCGCCTATCATTTCAAGGTGAGCCAATTCCTCAGTGCCAATATCTGTCAAAAGACCTTTAAGCTCGGGATACGGCATTGAAAAACGCTGTGACAGGTAGCGGAGCGATGCTGCTAATTCCCCGTCGGGTCCGCCAAACTGGCTGATTATGATTTGCGCGTATTTCGGATTTGGGTTTTTAATATTTACAGGGTACTGTAATTTCTTTTCATATTGAAACATAGTTATATCGCACACTCCTTAATATCCCATGGCCACGGATTTTTCAGCCACATTTCACCTGAACCCGACATGTGATTGAGAGTCCCGTATTTTGATTCAAAAAGCTCTGCAAGCTCTTTGCTCTTACAATTGTATTTCTTTTGCAGTTCTAATGCGTCGCAGTCATCAGGATGGGTATCCAAATATAAATGTAATTCCCAAGCGGCAAACTGAAGCGCCGAAAGCTTTTTAAGCAATGTTTCACGGTCTGTCATATACATTTACCTCCCAAAAACGGTTTGTCAAGATTCGGGAATAATGTACCCTGACACAATGCTTTTTCAGCCTCATACTGTTCAGTACAAACTTGGAAAGGCACATAAGCCATTGTAACTACAGGGTTTTCGGGAAGTTTACTTATTCCTTTATATCTCGGTTTACATTCAGCTTTTTCCTCATCGCAGAAGCAGGTTTTCTGAATGTTTCTGTCTAAATCTTCTAAAAATTTATTCAAAAATACGTCTCCTTTTTTCGTATTTGGATTTTAACTCCGTTAAATACTATTCAATTCTTAGAACACTTGTTCGTATTTTGTCCGAATAAGGCATAAAAAAGGACTGCTTTTGCAGTCCCGATTTTTCATTCGACGATATTTAGCTTCTGTTTAATTTATTTACTGCGTCTTCTTCGTCTTCCGCAAAGAAAATGCTGTTGCCTTTATTGCTCTCATAAATAAAATCCTTTAACGGCTTGCTCGTATATTTTGAATAATCGCCGTAAACAGAAAACTTTACTCTGTAATTAACGAATTTTTGCAAAATCTCCCCTGCTAATCCGGTACTTAAAATAAAAAAGTCTTCTGTTATCGCCTCTTTATTCAATGCAATTCTATCGCACGAGGTTTGATATTTCACACTCATAATTAGCTCAATTGCAGACTGAACATCTGTTATCAAAACCTCATTGCTTTTTACAACGGCTACTCCGTTTACAATTTTTATTTCCATTTTTTTATCTCCTTGTTTTTCCTTTTAAAGAACTAAAGCTTTTTTAGGGCAGAAATTTGAGCACTTACCGCACTTTATACACTTGCTGTGGTCGATTACGGGTGCATTAAAGCCGACTTGTGACAGAGCACCTACCGGGCAAACGCCGACAGCCGGGCATTTATGATTCTGCGGACAATTCTCAATGATAATTTGTAATTTCTTTTCCATAAAAATATCTCCCCTAAATTTTGTTTCTGTTTATTGTATTTGTAGAATTGTAATTTTATGTTTTATCTTT
>DERX01000064.1 GCA_002361875.1 Ruminococcaceae bacterium UBA3329 | reverse complement strand
GATTATGTGTTGAATAATAAACTTTTTTCTTATATAATACATAATAATGTTTAGATATATATTTTTTAAGCTTCAGAGCTGAAAAATATATTGTCGAAATTAACTTAAAGGGAAGAACACATAAATGACAAAATTACTTGTTAAGCTTTTTATTAAAGACAGTGAAAATTACGGTGACAAAAAGGTTCGCACCTCTTACGGGGTACTCAGCAGTATTACGGGAATTGTTCTTAATTTAATTCTTGCAGGCGCAAAATATGCCGCAGGTGTTATTTCGGGCAGTATTTCAATAACCGCTGACGCCATTAACAACCTTTCGGACGCAGGATCGTCAATCGTTTCGTTTTTCGGCGTTAAGATTTCGGCGAAGCCGGCGGACAAAGACCACCCTTACGGTCACGGCAGAGTTGAATACATATCCGCATTTATTGTATCGTTCTTCGTGCTGTTTATGGGCGTTGAGCTTTTTAAGGACTCGGTTGATAAAATCATTCACCCCGAACCTGTCAAATTCAGCTTTCTGTCACTCGCAATACTTATAATCAGTATTCTCTGTAAGCTTTGGCTCGGCATATTTAATAAAAACCTCGGCAAAAAAATCAATTCCGCACCGATGATGGCAGTTATGAAGGACAGCTTCAGCGACTGCCTTGCAACGGGCGTTGCCGCAATTTCTGTTATCGTTTCGGCATTTTCCGATATTAACATTGACGGATATTTGGGAATAGTTGTAGCTGTTTTCATATTTATTGCGGGCTTTGACATTCTTAAGGAAACGCTCGGCGATATTTTAGGCAGACCTCCCGAAGCCGAATTTGTTGAGGAAATAACGGACAAAATAATGTCATACCCCCACGTTTGCGGCGTTCACGATATGATTATTCACGACTACGGCCCCTCCTGCCGTTTTGCGTCTGTTCACGCAGAAGTGCCGTCCGATGAAGACATTATGGAGCTTCACGACATTATTGACGGCATTGAAAGAGATATTTACAACGAATACGGTATGCTCACCTCAATTCATATGGACCCTGTGGTAATAAACGATGAGAGAATAAACGAGCTTCGAAAGCTGACGCAGGAGGCGGTTTCCCGAATAGATGAGCGTCTTACAATTCACGATTTCAGGGTCGTTGAAGGTCCGTCGCACACAAATTTGATTTTTGATGTGCTCCTTCCGAGCGATATGAAATGCTCCGACCGTGAAATCCGTCAAAAAACAGAGGATGAAATCAGCAAAATAGACGAAAGATTTTTCTGTGTGATAACCGTTGACCATGCTTTTCACTAAAAAATATTTTTTTGCCGATTTGCTCTTGAAAAAAGTGTAGAATTTAGTAGAATATATATGTTATATTTTTATAATATTTTCATATCACTTAAATAAATTTTATTGCGGAGGACTCAAAAAATGGCTAACAGAGAAATCACTACTATTCCACACGGTGCTTTAGGAATCATCGCACTCCCCGGCTGTGAAGAGCTTGCGGAAAAAATCGACAAATATCTTGTCAAATGGCGTTCACAGCAAATCAGCGAGCACAAGGACACAATAGCTTTTGCAGGCTATGAGCGTGACACATATCTTCTTGACGCATCTTTCCCGAGATTCGGCACAGGCGAAGGCAAATGCACACTTCGTGACACAGCAAGAGGCGCTGACATTTTTATTCTTTGCGATGTATTTAACCACGGCATTACATATAACATTTACGGTCATACTGTTCCGATGAGTCCCGACGACCACTACGCAAACCTTAAAAGAGCAATTTCCGCTATTGAGGGCAAAGCAAGACGCATTACGGTTATTATGCCCATGCTTTACGAGGGCAGACAGCACAAGCGTTCATCACGCGAGTCGCTTGACTGCGCACTTGCGCTCCAGGAGCTTTGTCTTAATATGGGCGTTGACAACATTATCACCTTTGACGCTCACGACCCAAGAGTTCAAAATGCAATTCCCCTTTGCGGATTTGAAGATATATCCCCCGCTTATCAAATGATTAAAGCGCTTATAGGCAATGTTCCCGCACTTAATTTCGACAAAGACCATATGATGGTTATTTCACCCGATGAGGGCGGTATGGGCAGATGTATTTATTATTCAACTGTTTTGGGTCTTGACCTTGGTATGTTCTACAAGCGCCGTGACTACTCCCGTGTTGTTAACGGCAGAAATCCGATTTTGGAGCACTCCTTCCTCGGTTCAAATGTTGAGGGCAAGGATGTTATCGTAGTTGACGATATGATTTCCTCGGGCGAGTCAATGATTGATGTCGCTTCAAAGCTTAAAGGCCTCGGCGCAAACAGAGTGTTTATTTTCTCTGCATTCGGTCTTTTCTGCGAGGGTCTCGGTGCATTTGACAATGCATATAAAAACGGAATATTTGATAAGGTGTTCACAACAAATCTTGTT
This sequence comes from Ruminococcaceae bacterium UBA3329, assembly GCA_002361875.1. Taxonomy (GTDB): domain Bacteria; phylum Bacillota; class Clostridia; order Oscillospirales; family Acutalibacteraceae; genus Fimenecus. Next base: position 7,086 of record DERX01000064.1, on the reverse strand, counting down.
TACAGAATCCCCGAGCTTGCAGACCGTGACTGGTACTGCGAGGTTGACTGTTCAAAATACCTTTCATACATAATCGACACGCTCAATCAGGACAAGTCAATCAGCTCTCTTCTTGACACAAGCGACAAGATTAACAACATTCTCCGCAAGAACGGTTACAAAATCTGATTAAAACGAAAATTAAATAAAAAAGTTACCGCCGATGAGTTTGAACAATTCATCGGCGGTTTTTGTTATATATTGGATTTTATTTTTTTAATTTCACCGTAATTATCTCAAACGGTTTGAAGGTAAGGGAAATTTTGCTGTCAATTACAGGGATTTCGGTTTCCTCATTTTCGAGCATATCGCAAATATATGCTCTATTTACAGGCACGCCGAGCGTTAGTGTAACATCGGTACGCTTATTAAAGCACTCGTATCCGCGAAGAATAATGTCGTCGCCGTCCTCTGCCTTTTTCGCCGTTTCAAAAATAACATTCTCTTTATCAACCGTCAAAAGTGAATATTCACACGGAAGTGTGCCTTTATTCTCGCTGACCTTAACCGCTGTCATAGGCACATTCAGCTCATAAGCCTTTTGAATGATGCCTGCCTCTCTGTAATCGCCCGAATGTGGGCACAAAGAATACGTAAACCTATGCTCGCATTTGTCGGCTGTCGGGTCGGGGAATGTGCCGCACTTAAGAAGCGTAAGGCTCATAACCCCGTCGTGAATCGCATGGCCGTACTTGCAGTCATTGAGCAGTGAAACTCCGTAACCGTACTCCGAAATGTCGCAGTATTTATGGGCGCAGACCTCAAAGCGAGCGGCGTCCCAGCTTGTATTCTTATGCGTCGGGCGTTCTACTGAGCCGAACTGAATGTCATAAGTCGCTTTATTTGCATTTACATCTACGGGGAATTTGGTTTTAAGCACAAGGTGCGACTCTTTCCAATCAATAAATGTGTCAAAATCAATTCTGTCAAGGTGTTCATAGACAAAAATCGTCTGAACAATCTTGCTGTTGTTATAGGTTCTTGTAAGTTTAAGACCTGACCTTTCGCCCTCGTAAACTTTCTCTATGCTGTCAAGCGCTGTAATGTCCCAATGCTTTTCGGTGTAATAACTGCTGATTTCCCAGTTGTCATACTCTCTCGGATAATCCTCATAAACTGTGAAAACATTGCCCTTTTCGCCGTTTTTTAACACCTCACGGTTGTTAGTCTTATCAAAAATCGAAGAGAAATTGCCGTTTTCATCAAGAGTTAATTTGTAAAATTTATTTTCAATTACACTGTCGGAAAGCTGAACGGTTGACTGTACCTTTTCAGGCACAATTACCTTGTAGCCCTTTGCAGGGATATTCTCGGCAAAGATGTAGCCGTCGTCAGTTTTAACGGCAGAGGAAGATGCAAAGGAATTGGGATTGAAAACTACATATCCCTCATCTGCGCAAACGCCGTCTGCAATATTTTGCTCGGCAGAGTTTATAATTTCACTGCCCGTTTTCTGAATTTCTTCATACTGTGCGTGGGAAACCTCATAAACCTCACGAATTGACGAGCCGGGGATAATGTCGTGGAACTGATTTAAAAGAATTGTTTCCCAAGCCGCCTGCATTTTCTCTTTCGGATAAACCGCACCCGTCAAATACTCATTTATAAGCGACAGCGTTTCCGCATTCTCAAACATAAATTCACTTTTGCGGTTATATCTTTTATTTTTCGCCTGAGAAGTGTATGTACCCCTGTGAAATTCAAGGTAAAGCTCGCCGTTCCAATGAGGCATATGAGGATTGTTTTCAGTCTTTGTCTTGACATCTTGGAGGAAATCGCCCGCATAACCCATAACGGCGGTTGACGTTCCGGGGATTCCCTTTTTAAGGCGCTCATACATTTCAAGGTCTTTGACGGTAGGTCCGCCGCCGCCGTCACCGTGACCGAATGTGATTAAAACATCGTCATAAAGCTCTTTTTGCTGGAAACGGTCATAAGCGCCACGCAATTGATTTGCATTGAGCTTTGCGTTATATGTAACATTTGTCGCAGGCTCTTTTCCTCTGTGCTTATCCTGCGCAGTCATAAAATATGTAAACACAGGCGTGTTGTCAATTCCGTGCCAGATAAATGCATCATAAGGCATTTTATTGCTTTCATTCCAGCCGATTTTTGAGGTAATAAACTTGTCGATACCGCATTTGTTCATAATCTGCGGAAGCGCCGCTGAATAGCCGAAAACATCGGGGAGCCAAAGGACTTTGCTTTCAACGCCGAATTCCTTTTTCATAAAGCGTTTGCCGTAAAGGAACTGACGGACAAGGCTTTCGCCTGAAGAAAGATTGCAGTCCGCTTCGACCCACATTCCGCCTTCAACTTCCCACCTGCCCTGCTTTACCATTTCCTTTACCTCTTCGTAAAGCTCGGGGCTTTCTTCTGCAAGGAATTTGTAAAGTTGGGGCTGACTCGACATAAATTTGTATTCGGGATATTTTTTCATAAGAGCCAGAACAGTTGAGAATGAGCGCAGAGTTTTCTCTCTTGTCTGTGCAAGCGTCCACTCCCACGCAACGTCAATATGAGTATGACCTATGCAAATTGCGTGAATTTCACCCTCACGGCAGTATTTGCCGTAAAATCCATTCTGAATGTACTCTTCCGCCCTATCAATTGACGCATAAAACTCCTCTGAATAAGGCACTCGCATATCAATAAGGTTAATTGCATTGTTGATATGCTTTTTTATTTCAAAATAGTTTCTTGAATTCTCATCCTCAAATTCAAGTATTTCAAAGGGTACTTTCAAATCGTAATATAGCTTTTTTATTTTTTTATCAACTAAACGGAGCGTTGCGATAAAGTCAACGTGTTCGGGGAAAACACTGCCCGTGTAAGCGTAAAGGTAAATTTCATAAGTACCTGCGCCGTCCAAGAATATTTCACGGTGGTTTTTGTCGATGCCCTGCACGAGCTTTCCGTTAACATAGGCTATAAACTGCGGGTTAACATCTGCCCAGCCGACGGTTGCGTCCGACGCTATTGAAAGCTCCGCCTCGCCCTCTGAAAACTCCTCGGGAACAGTAACTTTTTTGTAGAACCAAGCGTGCTTGTCACACTCCCCTGCCCAGCGGTCTTTGTATGTTACAAACTCTCGGAATGTGCCGTCAATCCGGGGTAAATCGTTACCCTTTTTGTAATCACATTCTTTATATAAAAAGCCGTTTTGAGGAATACTTTTTTTCACAATTAAGCGTTCAGTTTCCTCTAAAAAGACTTTAATTCTGTCCTCAATAAAATCCTTCATCTTGAAAGTCCTTTCGCCTAAAAAATATCGCTCATTAAATAGAACGAACCGCACAAGAGCACGGTGTCACTTTTATTTGCCGATTTCAAAACCTCACCGTAAGCCTTTTTCGGGTCGCTTACCGCAAATGAATTTTTGCAGTATTTTTTTGCGGAAACGAGCAAATTTTCCGCACTTTCTGCCCTCGGGTTTGACGGCGTGCAAACGGTTACGCTGTCACACAAGGGGCAAACAAGCTCTAAATACTTTTCTGTGTCCTTATCAGCCATCATTCCGACCAGCATTTTAATATTTTTAATTTTGTACCGTAAAATAAAATCCCGCAAAGCTTTTGCACAGCCTTCATTATGACCCCCGTCACGAATAATTAAAGGCTCTTTGCCGATAATCTCCATACGGGCGAGCATTTCGGTTTTTGAAATGCCGATTTTTATGAAATCCTCGTTAATTCCGAGAAGCTTTGCAGTTTCGATTGCATTTACCGCATTTTCAATTTGATGCTCGCCGCAAAGGTGCAAGGTGTAGCTTTCTCCGTCATATTCAAAAACGGTTTCGCCCAATTTATCGCTTACAACCCTTGCATTTTTCGGATTTGTAACCGTCAGCTTGCAATTTTTATCTCTCACCGTTTTCTTGATTACACTCAAAACATCATTATTTTGATTTTCAGAGGTAACGACGGGCACGCTGTTTTTGATTATCCCGCATTTTTCAAATGCAATTTGCGGGAGCGTGTCACCCAATATTTTGGTATGGTCAAGAGAAATTGATGTTATAACGCACGCCCTCGGGGATTTTAACACATTTGTCGCGTCAAATCTGCCGCCCAGGCCTACCTCAATTACCGCAAATTCGCACCCTGCTTCATAAAAATAAAGAAACGCCGCCGCGGTAATTGCCTCAAACTCTGTAATCACAATACCGTTTTGGTTTAATTTCTCAATTTCAGCCCGCACTTTAGTTACAGCATCTGCAAGGCGTTTTTCGGGAATGTTTTCACCGTCAATTTGTATTCGCTCACAAAACGAAAGAACATAAGGCGAAGTATAAAGCCCTGTTTTATGCCCTGCGGCGCTCAAAATATTTGCAATATGCGTTGACGTTGAGCCTTTGCCGTTTGTGCCTGCAATATGCACTGTTTTAATTTTGTCCTGCGGATTGCCGAGAGCCGAGAGAAGCATCGAAATACGCTCGAGCCCCGGCTTTATTCCGAACTGCAAAAGAGAATGTATGTATTCAACCGATTCTTTATAATTCATAGTCCTTATTTCATTTTCATTGATATGTCAAACGCTTTGACTGAATGGGTAAGTGCTCCGAGGGAAATGATGTCAACGCCTGTTTTTGCAACCTCAGCAATATTTTCGAGAGTTATATTTCCCGACGCCTCAGAAGTAGCCTTACCGTCTATAATTCTAACAGCTTCCGCCATTTGCTCACAGTTCATATTGTCAAGCATAATAACATCTGCGCCCGCTGTCACTGCATCACGAACCTCGTCAAAATTTCTTGTTTCGACCTCGATTTTTACCATATGACCAAGCTTTGAACGGAGAATTTTAACCGCAGAGATTATTCCGCCGCCTGCATCAATATGGTTGTCCTTTAACATTGCTCCGTCAGACAAATTAAAGCGGTGATTTTTTCCTCCGCCGCACGCTACTGCATACTTCTGCAAAGCACGAAGTCCCGGCAAGGTTTTTCTTGTATCTGCAACACTTGCTTTTGTGCCCTTGCAAAGTTCAACCGCCCTGTGCGTTGCGGTCGCAATTCCCGACATATGCTGAATAATATTAAGCGCTGTGCGCTCACCCTTTAAAAGCTCTCTTGTCTTGCCGTTAAACTCGACTATTATGTCGCCTTTTTTAATTTCATCGCCGTCTTTTTTGTATGCCGTGAATGTGAATGTGTCGTCAAGCAATATAAAAACACGCATTGCGCAATCAAGACCGCAAAGGATTCCGTCATCCTTTGAAACAAAATAAGAGTCATTGCGCTGATTTTCAGGAATAAGCAAATCCGCTGAAACATCAATGTAATTTATATCCTCTTCAATCGCTGTTTTAATGAGAGAATCTATATAAAATTTATTAAGCATCACTGTCGCTGACCTCCCGTAAAATTATATAAGCTACCGTTGACAGACTTAACGCCTCGCAGTAATCGGCCGTAATTTTAAATTTACCGTTTTTAAGACGGTTAAGAATTTCGCCCACACGCTTAAAGCCCATACGAACAACATCTTCATTAGCGGGCATTACAAAATAAGACCTCTGCATAATATTGCGTATTTCAGTGCAAACGCCTTTCATAAGCGGTGCGCCGTCAAGGTCGCATTCGTAATTCCCGCCCATTTGCACCTCGGGATTGCCAGACGAAATTCTGCGTTCAATATCTAAAGCACAGCGTCTGCCGAATACAAGTGCCTCTAAAAGCGAATTGCTTGCAAGCCTGTTTTTGCCGTGCACGCCCGTGTTTGAACATTCACCCACAGCGTACAGCCTGTTTACGGTTGTTTGAGAGTTAAGGTCAACCTCAATTCCGCCCATAAGATAGTGCTGACACGGGAAAATCGGAATAAGGTCTTTGGTAATATCCACATTGTATTTTAAACAGCCCTCGTAAATACCCGGGAAGCGTTTGTGAAGATAATCACTGTCCCTATGCGTAATGTCAAGATAAAAATTGTTACTGCCTGTCCGCCTTGACTCAATAATAATGGACTTTGAAACAACGTCACGGGGAGCGAGCTCCAGCCTTTCGTCATAACGGTGCATAAAGCGTTCTTTCTTGCAGTTAAGAAGATATGCGCCCTCGCCTCTTACCGCCTCGCTGATAAGGAACTGCTCGTTATCGGATGAATTAAACGCAGTCGGGTGAAACTGAACATAGCTTAAATTTTTAATATTTGCGCCGATTTCATAAGCTAAACGGATGCCGTCGCCCGTTGCAACAACAGGGTTCGTTGTATATTTGTAAACTCTGCCGATGCCCCCTGTTGCAAGCACGCAATAAGATGCAAAATATTCATCCTGACCGCCGCCCGTTAAAACATTTGCACAGATTCCGTTTTTTACTCTTGTGAGCTTAAATACCTGTGAATTTTCAATAAGCGTAATGTTTTTACGCCGTTTTACCTCTTCCAAAAGCTTATTGACGATTTCGGCGCCCGTTGTGTCCTTATGATGCACAATTCTTCTTCTGCAATGACCGCCCTCAAGCGTTTTTTGCAAAGTGCCGTCCTCATTTTTATCAAAATCAACACCGTATTCCATAATTTTGCGGACTTGGTCAGGACCTTCCTCTACAAGCGTTGTCACAGCCTCAATGTCATTTGCACGCTGACCCGCAATCATTGTGTCCTCAATGTGAAGGTCGAAGCTGTCATTCTCAAAGCTTAATACTGCCGCAACGCCGCCCTGCGCCAATGAGCTGTTCGACAAAGTATTGTTTCTTTTTGAAAGCATAATAACATTGACGCTTTCGGGAAGACAAAGAGATGTATAAAGCCCTGCGGCTCCGCAGCCGACTATCAATACATCGCATTTCTTTTGCATTTCGTTCATTTCCTTTCAAATGCAGAAAAGTTAAATTTTCACGAATGATATAATAACACACCTTTACGGAAATTAACAGACCTTTTGATAAAATATTTAAAATATCTCCACAGTTTTTTTACCGAAAACAGTTGACAAACTAAGTTGCAAGTGGTATCATATTCGAGCAATAAAGCAAATGCGCCGGTAGCTCAGCTGGATAGAGTGTTTGGCTACGAACCAAAAGGTCGGGGGTTCGAATCCCTT
>DERX01000067.1 GCA_002361875.1 Ruminococcaceae bacterium UBA3329 | reverse complement strand
TACTTGTCTGTACCGATGCGGAAACGAACGGTATCTCTTACAAGTTATTGCTCCCGATTACAAATCGGCACTATTCGGTAAAGCGGGTGGGCGGTGATGAGTGCTACAGTTGCCGCCGCACTAAAAAAAGTTGCGGTATATATTGTCACCGATAAAAAAGCGTTAAAAACTGTCGGTGGAATCTTGCTTGGGATTATTATCATAGTCGTTATGCCGATTGTTGCGGTAGTCTCTATATTCAACGGTAACATTACAATAGACACCGACCGACTGCAAACAATGGTAGTGCAGAATTTATCTGCTGAGGAAAAATCAAAACTGCAATTCGTTGAAGATACAATGAACAGTATTGATGAAAAAATGAAAGCCGCAGGGTTTGACGGCAGAATAAAAGAAGCGCAGGTGCTTTATGTACTTGCGCTTTCCGATTCCTCTCACGGTCCCGATTTTGTAGATAAGTTGGTAAGTTGCTTTCAGGATAATCAGACGGACGAGCAGTTGATTACTGCCGTTAATTCTGCATTCGGTACACAGCTTATCTCCGATGATTTCGGAAAAGTTATGGGCAACATTCGATCATTGTATATTGATATTTCTGACTACACCGATCCGAAAACGAAAAACAATCTTGATCTTGTAAAATGGGCAAAGCACGCACAGGCAAATGGTTGGGGATATGTTTGGGGTTCACACGGAAATCTGCTTGACAAAACTGAGCTGGAACGGCTTGAATCCGTATTCGGCGCTCATGTTACCGATTACGATGATTTTATCCGTCATAACTGGCTCGGTAAGCGAACGGCAGACTGCGTTGGTTTAATCAAAGGCTATGGCTGGTATGATACCGAAAGCGGAAAAATCACTGTCGGCTCAAATGGTATGCAGGATGTAACCGCTGACGGAATGTTTTCTGCCGCAACAGAAAAAGGAACGATTGATACCATCCCCGAAATTCCCGGTCTTGCTGTTTGGCATGAAGGTCATATCGGTATTTATATCGGAGGCGGCGAAGTCATTCATGCCGCCAATACAAAAGCAGGTGTAATACGCACACCAATCGGTCAAAGCGGCTGGACGCACTGGCTTAAAGTGCCGTATATCAAATATATTGAAGAAAGCGAGAAATCAACATCATGAAAATTAATATACCTTTCCGCAGAAAAGATTCGGAAATAGAAACAAGCCCTTGCGTAGTAGAGAAAACTGTGGAGTTGTCTGCCGATTGGTTTGATCATTTCTCTCAGAATCTGCTGAACGATTATGATTTTATACTTGAAAATACCGACCATATGTTTCAGGACAACAATGGCGTAAACCATTGTCTGTTGGTGCTTTGTGAAGAAAGGGATGACGGCATTATCGTGGAATCCGAGGGTAGCTCCTATGCCCGTTACAGTGCCTATCTTCCGTGTGCACGAAAACTTATACAGCAGGAGCAATATCCGTCGCTGACTGCACACGCAGATGAAATGCGATGGCTTGCAGACAAGTATGTGCAGAAAGCTTTAAACGGTCAGCTTGACTGCCAGTACAGAATTGATTTTGACGAGGTGAGAAATCTCTGCTGTCACAATGAATTCAACGATGATTTATTTATGGATATGCTCTCAGACAGAGATGAGATTGACGATATTGAATTTTTTGACGATGGCTGTACCATTACAATTTCCGAGCCGTATTTGCGCCAGGAAAATGAAGAAGAGCTCCGTAGTTTAAACTGTGAAGAAGTTGAAATCATTTGTGCAAAACACATTCTATGGCTTCATGATGCAGGCGGAGAGCAGGCAGATTTTTCTAACTGTCTGATTAAAGATATGAATATGTCGGGAAAGAAATTAATCAATTCTGTTTTTGACGGTGCTAAATTTGTAAATACGGATTTAAGACGAGCATCACTCTGCTTTGCACTTTTTAACGGTACGAGGTTTCAGAACTGTAATTTGTCGAATGTTATTGCAGAAGAATCTGAATTTAAAAATGCTGAGTGTGTTGCCTGTGATTTTGACCGTGCAATATTTACACACAGCGATTTTACAGGTGCAAAATTTTATGACTGTACAATGAAAAACGGAAGTCTGCAAAACTGCTGCATTGATAAAACAGAATTCGGCGATATGAATCTTGATTGTATAGATATGCGTAACTGCAGTGAAGATGAGCAGAGATGGACGGCAGAACAAGTCGGCGAAAATATTTCTATGTGAGGTGTTAGATTTGAAGAAAGCAACAATCAATATTTCCTACGATGAGGAAAAACTGAATGCAATGAAACTGTATCTTGGACAGAAAGGCACATGCCTTGATAATGAGGTTATCAAAATGCTTGATACTTTGTTTAACAAAAACGTTCCGTCAGGTGTCCGTGATTTCATATCAATGAAATCCGAAGGTTATGCACCGACTTCTAAAAAGGAGATAAAAAACAATGGCTGATATTAAAATTGAATACAGCAATCACCGCCTTGCAGTACTGAAAGAAATTTTGCTCGAACAGGATAAAACTTTAGATGCTGAATTGTCGTCAGCGCTTGATATGCTCTACGAAAATTATGTTCCCGAAAAATTAAAGACAGATATAGAGTCTTTAGTAGAAAGAGAACATGCAGAGCTGCGTCAGACGGAAAACTGCTTTGCGGTTTATCATCTGCATGATGATTTTGACGATTATCATTTTACGGATGAATTTAATAATACTTTTTATGATGCTGCCTGCCGTTACTGCGAGATGTTAGAATACGGTTACAAGAGCAAAACTGTCGATACAGTGGCTCATGAATATTTCTCCGATAATCATCCTGTCAACGCTCCTGTCTTTTCAGTTCTTTGCAATACGATGTCAAACGATAATCGAATATCAGCATTGATTGAATTCGATTTAGAAAATGAAACAGTCAGTGTATGCGACAGCAGCGATAATTCTTGGAGAGTGTATAACCTTGAAGATGTTGCGGACGCTGTGCATAAGGTAAAACTTAAATCGGATTTAATATTCGAAACTGATAAAGAGATATTCAACAATGCTCTTGCAGGTAAGGAGATTGATTTTGAATCCGAAGATGAAACCGATGATTTTACTATGCAGATGTAACCGCCTGTGAGCCACCGTGTCGCCCTGTGCGACGGGTTTGGCGTTGAGGTCGGGAAAGTAACAGACTGAAGACAAAACGGCAAAATTCGGGCAGTTTTAGGCAAGACGAAAGCAGATGTAACAGCAGGGCTTCTTTTAGATGTCACAGGGTCGATAATCAAGCAGGAGAAAGAGAGGTGGGTTGCTTACGCTCCCACCTCTCGGTTCACATCGGACGGCAACGCCGACCGTTAGGGCATTTT
>DERX01000017.1 GCA_002361875.1 Ruminococcaceae bacterium UBA3329 | reverse complement strand
GCCATCTCCATTTGGATATGATCAAGAAAATCTATATCTTTTTTAATAATCTTTCTTACCTTCGGATTGTGTTCTTCCGACAATCTCTCCTGTAAATATGATTTGTTATCATCAAAACATTCGCTTGAATCGGTACAGGTGATTTCAATATCGGGAACGGCGGACAGCACCATCATCAGATGGCGGATTTTAATTTCAATATTCATGTGGGACAATACCGAGATATTTGTCGGTGAAACAAGGTAAAATAAAAGCTCGCCTTTATTCGTGGCGAGCCCGTATTTCGTAAAAGTCTTGATACCGATTAAATCCTGCACCGAGCGTCCTTTTTTCTTTTTCTGTTGTTTTTCGCTCTTTACCATAGCCTGCTCACCTCCAGTAGTATTCTTGTTGTGTGCTGATAAAATATCTGAAAGCATATTTGATAAAATCAAGCACCGTTGTGTCATCCATGCGGATAGTTAAGAAGCCGTAACACAAGGTCGCGGCGGCAGGTACAATGATTCTCAGCTGTACCAATATCACTATGGACAACAATGCGGCAATTCCTAAAATACAAAAATCTTTCAAACTCCAAAGCCACAGATTTGCAGTGGCTCTCAGATTTTGGGGATATAAATATTGTGTCATTCTGTTATCACCTCGCTAAAATAGAAAAGCCACCGCTGTGCAAAGCGATGGCTCATATAAAATATTCTGTTAATATTAGTTTATTATTTATTTCCGAATAAATATTTTTGACGCAGATAATCCGCATGTTCGGGTGTAATAACGCCGTCTGTGATTTGTGCCATATTGATGCTCCCATACAGTTCGCCCCACAGGCAGTCAAGAATGGAAGATTTGTTTTTTAATCCGTCTTTGTATGCGTCCAGATCATGCTGGAGATATGCAGGAAGACCGTATTCATATGACCTTTCTCGTTCGGTTTCTCTGATACCGCTTTCAGTCAGCATTTCCATCGGTACACCGAGAACTCCTGCTAATTTATATACCGTCTCAGCAGAGCATTTTTCGAGTTTTGTCTTTCCGCTGCAAATATCATTGAGCGTAGCATGAGGAATGCCTGCTTCGACAGCCAATCGGTATTTTGTCATATTTTTCTTTTTCAGCAAGCTGTCTATAATCATACAAATCACACCTCTACCTATTATTATATCGGCATACCGAAATAATATCAAGAGAAAAATGCATATTTTACAGAAAGTTTTCATTTTGTTATTTACCTGTTGCTCTTGCAACCGAACGAGTAAGATTAACCGCTGTTGTAGTCGCATGAACAACGCTCATCATATTAACCTTTACACTTGAATCAAGACCGAACTGCTGTGCAATTCTCGGCACTTCATTTGCCGCAAGCATAATTCCGAGTCCTAAAAGCATATTTCCGGGGAAGGTTAAAAGTCCTAAATATAAAAGCGTAGTCTGCATAAAGGCAGTAAGGCATATAGCCGCAACCTGTTTCATCCACTGATTGAATCCGTCCGCATATCCTCTCGGAACACTGAACATATACAGACTGCCTACCGCCATTTGAATAAGCAGTATGCCGCCACGCTTGATATTCGCAAAAAATATCTTAATTACGCAGTAAGCAAAAGCAATCAGTGCAAGAAGATTAAAGAGATTAAAATTTACCTGTGCGGAAACAGCGAAACTACCTTGCAATACACTCGTGCTTTGTCCCGCCAAATCAAGCGACTGCGTTCCTGCAAAAATTCGGGATAAATCATGCGAAAAGGTATTTTGCAGACTGATGCAGAATTTATACAGTTCTACGGGTACAATTCCTATAAGTGAACATGCAAAAAAGCCTTTTAAGATATTGATTGCGGTTGTTTTGATATTTGCTCTGCCGCACTGATATTCAATCGCTACATCGAATACGGCAACTACAACTCCGGCAATAAAAAGTGACCAACCAAACAGCATAAATAACTTTATCGTTGCTTTTACCCAATCAAGGTCAAAGATATCCGCACCCATATTGCCCATCATCGTGAAAAAGTCCGCAACCGCACCGTAAATGGTTTCATAAAACCACTGCAGCATCGTGTTCCAAATAACATTGGATATCTGCTGTCCGAGCGTGTCAAACACACTCCCGATTGCATCTCCTAAACCGGAAATTATGTCCCCTAACCAGTCAAAGATAGGTCATCACCTCCAATCACACCGTATGTTTTTATAAAATTGTCCATATATACAGCGGTGCCGTAAGGGTAAAGATAAGGCAAGCAAAAAGGATTGCCGGTGCGGCAAATTCAAACTGTCCATGCTTGCGATACTCAAAATACGAGGTGCCGACCTTAACAAAAAACAAGATTGCCAAAATCATATCCACTACAGGAAAGATAACATTGTTTACAACTGTTTTAATCTGCGACTGTGCAGCTTTCCATGTGCTTTCAATTGCGCTTGCTACATCTCCGGCAGCAAACGCCGTTACCGAAAAGCAGGCAGTTATTACTGCGAATATCAGCACACATAGCAGAATACTGAATACTTTCTTCTTTTTCATAGAATATTTCCTCCGATCTTTTTTCTGATTTCACTGCTTTTAATCTTGCGGGTACGAATATTAAAGCTTTTACAAAACTGTATTTCGGACTTCATTCCCTCGGTTTCTTCATCGCCGAATATCCACATTTCATCACAGAACCATAAAAGCGATAAACCTGCCGTCATACCGATTTCACGCTCTTTAGGATTGCGGTCATTCAGGCAGAGGGCATAGAAATGCGGTACGACCGGAGCCGTACCGCATTTCAACGCATATCGTGTATAATCTTTGACCTTTTGCAGATTCTTATCTACATTACCGCCGAGAGGGGCACAGATATACACTTTACGCATCATTCGTCATCGTCATCCTTTTTCTTTTTGAGATAGATAATGAGGGCGGAAATAAGACCTCCGAGCGCTATTGCGCCGAGATCGATCCAAAATCCGAGATTGCTTTCATCACCGGTCTGCGGAACAGGCGGAGCAGGAGGGATGAGCGTTACTGTCTGACCTTCGTCATCAATATCTGCGTGTACTGCAATTTCAACATTATCTCTGTAGAGCGTTTCAAAAACTACAAGTTCGGTTGTTTCCTTGATTGCGCTTGCATCAAAGGTAAATGAAACAGTAACCGTTCCGTTAGATTTTTCGGGTGTAAATGTTACTTCACTTGTTACAGTTTTTCCGTCAATCTCAAAAGGCTTGCCTGTTGATTTATCCATAAGAACGCCTTTAATAACATATTTTTTACCGGGTGTAAGATTTTTGTAGGATACAACATCATCAATTGTAATCTCACCGTCTGTGGTGTTTTCTTTTTTACCGTCAACGGTCGCTTTAGTACCGATTTCAGGTACTTTCACGGTAACAGTCTGCCCCTCGTCCTCGATATCCGCATGAACGGCAAGTTCTTTACCCTCACGATACAGATTTTCAAAGACTACAATATCGGTATTCTGCTTGATAAATTTTGAATCAAAAGTAAACTTTACAGTTGCTTCACCTGACGGATTTTCGGGAGTAAAT
>DERX01000089.1:994-24593 GCA_002361875.1 Ruminococcaceae bacterium UBA3329 | reverse complement strand
ATAATAAATACTTTACGGGTAAAAAATATTGAAAAATAAACGGGGCTATGATAATATTATACATAATTATATTTATGACGGAGTGAAAGGCTATGAAGAATAAACTTATCGGATGTGTACTTGCCGTTTTGCTTGTGCTTTCCGCGGTTAATCCTGTATTTACGGTGTTTGCACTTGGAGAAACCATAACAATAACGGATTCTAACGGAACGGAAATCACTGAAAGAATTGAGGTTCAGGAGTACAGGAGCGTTGAGCTTTCATATACGGTTTCCCCCTCAATGCCTGAGGGAGCTTATGTTGCATGGGAAAGCAATCTTCCGCTTTTGGCAGCAGTTGACGACAGCGGTAAGGTGACGGGATATGACTATTCAAAGGCGGCAATTATTCAGCTTTGGATAGATGAAAATATCCGTTCTCTCCCGCTTGTGGGCGACGCTATGGCTAAATCAATTGAAGATGCAATCGCTTCAAGCGGCGTGGATATTGAAACAGTAAATACAGATGTTCTTGTGTCAATCGTTTCGGGCGTAGCAGGCGAACAGCTCGGCGAAAGCCTTCGGCAGTATCTTGATAATATGAATGTTGTTATTACTGCAACGCTTTACAGTGCGGACGGAGTTAAAATCGCAAGCGACTCTGTTGATGTTTTGGTTACGCAAAGCGTCGTTGCTCAGGTAATGCCGACAGGTGTACATATTACCAATAAAAAGGTTGTGCCCACAACGGTTGCAGTCGGCACAACGGTTCAGCTTTACGGTGCAGTAACTCCCGTAAGACTTAAACAGGGCGTTAAATGGAGCGTTGATAAGTCAGTTTTTGAGTCGGCAAAGGGAACTGTTACTGAAAACGGACTCGTAACATTTACTGAGCCCGGTACATTAAAAATTAAGGTTACTCCGACAAACGCACTTTATGCCGCATTTTCTGATTCTATCACATTTACGGTAGTTGCAAAAGAAGAGCTTCCCGTAACCGATTTTACAATAAGCGGTTCACTCTCTGTTCAGGAGGGTGAAAGCTCAAAACTCGAAATATCTGACGTTATACCTGCAGGCGCATACACGGGTGACGCAGTTTGGTCAAGCTCCGACCCATCAGTTCTTCTTGTTGACCAAGAGGGTAATGTTACAGGTCTTGACGGCGGCAGTGGACTTACATATTCAAAGAAAGCAACCGTAACTGTTACAATAGGTGATGTTACAAAGAGCGTTGATGTTGAGGTTAAGCGAAGCGGAATTCAAGGCGACATTAACAGTATTGAAATTGCGGGCGAAGACGCTTTAGGAATAGGCAGCACCGCACAATACACATCTACGGTTTATCCCGTAAGGCTTAACACCAGCAGTTCTGTCGTAAGGGAATGGGGTATTCTTGACGACGAGGGCAATTACATAATGGCAACACCCGAGTCGCCTGCAACAACTGCCTACGGAACAATGGATTCAAACGGTAACCTTACGGTGAATGCCAGCGGTATTGTCACTATTGTCGCAAAGGCAACCTACAGAGATATTACTGTTGAAACAACAAAGAGTATATTCTTCGGCAAACCGATAACCGATTTTACTGTTTCGGGCAGTTTAAATGTTGACGAGGGAAAAACCTCTCAACTTACAATTACAAACATAAATCCCGAAGATTATGATACTCAGATTCTTGAAACAATTAAATGGACATCTGCTGACCCCAAAATTGCAACCGTTGACGAAAACGGCTTGATAAAAGGTATTGAGGGAGGTTCAGGTACATTTACTAACCGTACAAAAACTACCCAAATTACTGCAACGATAGGCGGTGTTTCAAAAACCGTTACGGTAACTGTTACAAGGTCGACTATAAACTATTTTACCGAGGCGCATATTGACGGTGTCGACAGCGTGATTAAGGATTTTCCGATTAAATATAACGGTTCGTTCTCTCCGTCCCGTTTTGACGCAACCGCAACATATTGGGGCATTGAAAACAATGACGGGCAGAATCCGTTTAACGATTCGGTCACAGTCAGCGGACCGAAATACACTGAAAACGACATTGCAAGAATTTCAAGTGACGGCACGGTTACTGCACTGAATTCAGGCGAAACAAATATTTACCTTTACGGCAAGCGGAATTTAACCTCTTATGTTCAAACAAGCAAGCATATAAATACGGTTGAAATTGAGCCCAAGAGTATTACGGTTACGGCTCCCACAAGAACGGATTATGTTGAGGGTGACACACAGCTTGACCTTACGGGGCTTAAAGTACAGTTAACATACGACAGAGCAGATATTGAAAAGTATTACGGCGACACTTCAGGACTGTATCAGGACAGCGACTTAACGGTTGATGTTACGGATTACACGGTGGGTGAAATAAATCCGAACATACTTGATACCGAGCAGTACATTGTACTGACCGTTACAAGAGCAGGCAAAAGCTACCGAGGCGTATTTTCAATAACACTTGCGTCAAAGGCGGTTGAAAGCATTGAGCTTAACGCTCCGAGATATAAATATTTAGAGGGTGAAACAGAGCTTGACCTTGAAAATCTTGAGGTAAAGGCAAACTACTCAAATGCTGCGTCAGAATTAGTTACCGATTACAGAGTGCATACCGAAGATTTTGACCCGACTTTATACAATGTAGAGCAGAATATAACAGTTTCATACACTCACGAGGGCAGAACGGCAACGGCAACTTTCCCTGTAATAGTTTACGGAATACCTGTTGTTTCTGTTGATACAAACGGCTATAACGGCGAGTGGACGCCGAATAATATTACATATACGCTTTCCGCTACTAATGAGCTCGACGGAGTGACCTATTATTACAGAACAGAGGGCAGCTCTGACTGGACGGCAATTTCGGGTAATACATTCACGGTTAATTCTAATTTACAGAATGTATATTATTTCAAAGCAGTAAACAGTGCAGAAATTAACGGCACCGAAACAGAAGGCTTTACGGCAAAACGAGACAGTGTAACGCCGTATTTTGTTCTTAACAGAGAAATAAACGGTGTTACAAATCAAAGCTTTAAAATAACAATAGACAATTTGATTTTGGGTATATCCGGCGTTAAATCTATTGCCGTTAACGGTGTTGATATTGGAGAGAACAGAGAATTTTTGGTTACTGAAAATAACAACTATTCAGTAACGGTAACGGCAAATAACGGACTTTCAAGAACGCAGATTGAAACGGTAAGTAACATTGACCGTGAACCGCCTGTTATCAAAAGGATAGATTTAAAGCATAAAACAACGGGGACAAATGCCCGTGAGCTTACAGAGGAAGAATACGGACTGTTTTTCAATGAAACAGTTGAAATGGCCGTTTGGGCAGAGGACAGGGGAATAGCAAGCGTCGGAAAAATAGAATACCGTTTGATTGATGAAAACGGAGTGCCTATTTCCAAGGACTGGATAACCTACAATGAGCTTTCTAAACCGTTGTTCTCACCTAATTTCAAGGGTGTTGTTGAGGTTAAGGCAACAGACAGGGCGGGCAATGAATCGGCTGTTTATCGTTCTGACGGCTTTATAATTGACGGTGATAATCCGACTATTGAAGTAAATGCCGTAAGTAAGGGAAAAGAGTATGAGAACGGTGTTTGGACATCTGATACTGTAGATATTACTGTTTCATCTTCTGCTTTTTCCGGTATTTATGAGTATCTTTACAGAGTTGACGGCGGCGACTGGAAAGTAATGAATGAACCGAATATCAGCTTCGGCGAAGAGGGCGAGCATGTTCTTGAATTTAAGACGGTTTCATATTCGGCACTCGAAAGTGACATTGTTCCCGTTTCGGTTAAAATTGATCGCCAGACTCCCGTTATCCGTGTGAAATTTCAGGGTACATTTAACCGCTGGACAGGCGAAAATATGACCTTCAGCTTTTCAACTCTTGAAGAGTCAATTTCAGGTATCACATATTATTACAATGACGGAAGCGGTTGGAAAGAGATTACAACAGGCAACCAAATTGTACTTTATGACAATATATATGCCAATTATCAGTTTATGGCGGTTAACGGCGCAGGTACAAAGAGTCCGCCTTCAGACAGCTACATTGTTATGATTGATACAGTTGTTCCGGAAATTAAAGTAACTCCTGAGGTTACCGACATTACGGTTGCCCCGTATAAGGTGTATCTTAATTATACTTTCGGCGAGGCGGGACTTAAATCTGTTACTCTTAACGGTGAGGATATTACAGGACAGGATTACATTACCGTCAGCAAAAACGGCACATATCTTATTACTGCTACGGGCAACAACCTTAAAACATCTAACTATTTGCTTACGGTTGATAATTTCTATGACCCGTTAAATCCTGCAAATAAGCCTGTTCTTCAGGTTACTGTTGAGGGCACTGTGGGCGTTCGTACAGGTGACAATATTACATTTAAATTTGCAAATCCCGACGGTCAGGATGTTACATATTACTACGATAACGGCAACGGTTGGACTGAAATTTCAGGCAATTCACTGACCCTTTCCGAAAGCATAGTTGCAGATTACAAATTCAAAGCCGTAAATAAATACGGTGTTGAAAGCTATGAAAGTCCGGTTTACACTGTTATTCTTGACAAGGCACAGAAAACAGGTGCAAGTATTTCGGGAGATATTTCGTTTGAATATCCGGAGTTGTCCGATACGGTGACCGTTAAGCTTTATGATTACGGTGCAATTAATTTGATAGCAAAAAAGACCGTGGCTAAAGGAGTAAATGATTATTCATTTGATGCAGTTGAAAACGGATACTATTTAATTGTCGCTGAATGTGCAGGCTTTGAAGTATGCCGCACGGTTGTTTGTGTATCAGGGGATACAGTCCAAAATATTGATTTATCTGTCGGAAATCTTGTAATAGGAGATGTTGACCTTGACGGAGACCTTGACAGCAACGATTACGATTTACTTTTAATGTATGTTAATTGCGGTTGTGAGTTTAATGAGCGTCAAATAAAAAATGCGGATATTAACGGAGACGGCGCAGTTGACTTTATAGATGCACTTTATCTTGACCTGTATTTAAGCGGAGCAGTTAAGCTGCCGTAAAAAGTTTAATAAAAATAATAAAAACCGCTGATGTGCATTTAGCCTCAGCGGTTTTTATTGAGTAGGGGCTGACGACTCGGCAGCCCGTTTTGCCCTCAGCGTTTTTTCTGTGATGATTTTTAAAGCACTGTTAAAAGCGTGCCGATGCAAATTAAAATACAGCCGATAACCGATTTAACAGTCAGCTTTTCGTGAAGAAAAATAAATGCCAAAGCGAATGTGAAAATAATGCTCAGCTTGTCAATGGGAACAACCTTTGAAACCTGACCTATCCCGATTGCTTTATAATAGCAAAGCCATGAAGCGCCTGTTGCAAGCCCTGACAGAATAAGGAAAATCCAGCTTTTCTTGCTTATTTCCGTAATTCCGCCCTGCGAATTTGTAATAAACACCATTGCCCACGACATAAAAAGAACAACGACTGTTCTTATTGCCGTGGCAAGGTTTGAATTTACGCCGTCGATTCCTATTTTTGCCAAAATCGAAGTAAA
The DNA here is from genome assembly GCA_002361875.1 of Ruminococcaceae bacterium UBA3329. GTDB lineage: Bacteria > Bacillota > Clostridia > Oscillospirales > Acutalibacteraceae > Fimenecus. The sequence goes on along the minus strand of DERX01000089.1, from coordinate 19,051 downwards.
CGCCGCAAAAATGGCTGACAGCAATGCTAAAATAAACCACATAAATTTTCACCCCAAAGAAACATCTAACGCCATCATAAGCGAAAAACCTAATGTAAACATCATTATGCCGCTGTTTGAATGCCCGCTCTCGCTGATTGCTGGAACAAGCTCTTTAACGACAACAAATATCATAGCCCCTGCCGCAAAAGAAAGAAGATACGGCAATATTGGGATTATAAGCGTTGAAAGTAAAATTGTAAGAAGACCTGCAATCGGCTCTACTATGCCTGACAGTATTCCGTGAAAAAAGGCCTTACCCTTGCTCATACCTCTGGCGGCAAGCGGCATGGAAATTATTGCACCCTCGGGCAGATTTTGTATTGCTATTCCCATAGCCAATACAAATGCGGCGGAAAATGCTGCGCCATCTTTGCTTGCGAGCGCATTTGCATAAACAGCGCCTACCGCCATTCCCTCGGGAATATTGTGAATCACAACGGCGAGCACCAGCATAGTAGTTTTTCTTAAATATGAATTTTCCTCATTTTGAGTATTTTTTTGCATTTTATCAGTGAATTTGTCTGTCAGCATAAGAGAGACTATTCCTATGCAAAAACCAGTCACAGCAGGTATGAAAGCCAATTTACCTAAATGCCCGGACTGTTCTATTGACGGGATAAGTAAACTCCAGACAGATGCGGCGACCATTACTCCTGCCGCAAAGCCCATAAGTCCGTTCTGAACGGCATAACTTAAATATTTTTTCATAAACAAAACGCACGCGGCTCCGATTGATGTTCCCAAAAGCGGAACCAACAGACCCTGTACGGTTAAAAGTGTCATAATTATTCCTCCGATAATTTAATCCACTTTTATGTTATGAAAATGTACTGCGGTATGTTACTTAATAGGATTAACTGTTTTTCTGATTTAACATTTTAAGAATTTCGGCCAAAACTACATAAAGCACGCCCGCTATCGGCCAAACAATCCAAGTGAAGTCCCAACGGTTTGTAATAAAACTCCAAGCAAGATATCCTGCAAGAACAACCGTCCAATAAATCGTTTCCAATGGTGATAAATATGCTTTTTCTTTCTTTTCCTTTGCGGAGTAGTCATTCTCCTGCAAAAGCTTTTGAAATCCGCCCTCAATTATGCAGGTGCGTACAATTAAATTTACCCCAACGGACACAATCAGCAGTAAAAGACTTACTGACGAGGTTGCAACATATTCTATATCCTCAAAAATTATCGACAGAGAGATAAGCGGAATAACGCTCAGTATGCAAAGTATTACGCCGAGAGCTAACCGTCTTGTGTGAGTTTCGGCATATTCCTTTTGTTTTTCTTTAACCATACCCGTAACGCCGTAAGCAGTTTCGAAAATCTCTGTTTCAAGAAATTCAAACTTTTTGAGCTTCGACGAGCTTGTTATGAATAAAAATACCGCAATTGCAACAAGGATAAATAAGGTTACAAGGCCTATTGCCGCTCCGATTGTTTCAAAACGCTCGCCGAATTTTTCAAACCCCGTAAGGAAAATTAAAAGAGCGGGGGAAATAATGCAAAGCGAAACGCCGAGCGCCGTCATAGGCGCGGTTTTACTTTGAATTTTCAGAAATTCATCTGCCTCATGGAGCGTCACGGTTCTGAACGGCTGGGTGTCCGAATCGGTATTTTTTTCGTATTCTTCAGGTACTACGCACTCAGGCTCTAACTCGTCCTTAAGTAAATAGTCGGTTGAAACGCCGAAAATTTCAGCCATTTTCAGTATTTTCTGTAAATCGGGAACAGCCTGTGCGCTCTCCCATTTTGAAACGGACTGTCTTGAAACCGAGAGCCTTTCCGCTAAATCCTCCTGCGACCAACCGTTCTTTTTCCGTTCGTTGATTATTTTGTCAGCTAAAATCATAATTCCATCCTCCGTGGTTTTATTTTGTAGCTTAATTGTATATTTTTTTACGGTTGCGGTCTACCAATTGAGCTTTACAAATTGTCAATTCGCCGTTGCGTTTTATGCTTTTCGGCAATTATATATATTTTACGGTTTCAGAAAGTCCTTTTCTGCTGTTATGATTCGGAAGAGCGCCTGCGCTCTCGGCGGCAAAGCCTAAATCAAGGAGCATAAGTATTTCCTCGGATTCGGGCAAGCTTAAAGAGGCTTTCAGCTCTTCGGGATTAAAATTGTTTATCCAACAGCTTTGGACGCCTATGTCAGCCGCAGCTAAAATCATATGAGTTGCTACAATAGTCGCATCCTCAATGCCTGAATCCCGTGTTGAGCGCGGGTAAAAGTAAGCGCCGTTCTTGTCAAATGCGACAACCAAGACTGTGCCTGCATTGTAACGGCAGGGAGTGGCGGCGTCAATTTTAGCAAGCGATTCTTCACTCTCAATTACATATATGCACTGTTCCTGCGAGTTTTTGGCAGTAGGAGCCAGTCTTCCCGCCTCAAGAATGTATTTCAGCTGCTCTTCGTTTATTTTCCTGCCGTCGAATTTTTTGCAGGAATAGCGGCTTTTGATTACCTCTGAAAATTCCATAAAATCATCTCCGAATAAAAGTATATAATTATTGTATCACATATTTTCTGTTTTTTATAAGTAGGGCGGGGGCTTGCTCCCGCCGAAAAAAAACAATTTTGTATCCGGACTTGTTATAGTGTACTGATGCCGTATATTTTGCTGATATAAAGAAAATAAATATAAAAAGCAACGGCGGGAGCAAGCCCCCCGCCCTACTATTCTTATTTTAGCTTTAAATCGCAAGACTGTCAAGAACAGAAATACCCTTGCTTTTAAGGATTCTTTCGGCGGCGTCGTTGTCGTCAACACGGAGAACTACATAAGCTCCGAGTTCGGTTGACGCAGTGAACGCATACATATATTCAATATTGATGTTTTCGTAGCCGAAATCCTCTAAAATGCTTGAAAGCGCACCTGCTTTGTCGCTCATTTCGGCGGCAATAACAGGTGTAACCGTGACAACGCAGTCATCGGAAAGAATTTCCTTTGCCTTGTCGGTATCCGATACGATTAAACGGAGAATGCCGAAATCCTTTGTATCGGCAATGCTCATTGCTCTGATGTTAACCTTTGCGCCTGCGAGTGCTTTTACAATTTCCAAAAGCTTGCCGGGTTTGTTTTCAACAAATACAGATAACTGTTTAATAGCCATAATAATACTCCTTATTTAATAGTGAAGTTTACGCTTAATCGTGAAGCTTACGCTTGTCAATAACTCTTACTGCCTTGCCCTCACTGCGGATAACGGATTTAGGCGGTACTAAATGAACCTTCGGACCGATGCCCAGCATTGTTCTCATTGCGCCCTCCAAAGCCTTTTCTTTGCTCTGAGTATCGCTTACCTTGTCTGAGAATTGGTCGGGAGCAAACTCAACATTTATGTCAAGTGTGTCGCTGTTGTTAACACGGTCAACAATGATTTGGTAGTTAGGCGTATAACCCTCGTTGAGAAGAACGGTTTCAATCTGGCTGGGGAATACGTTAACACCGCGGATTATGAGCATATCGTCGCTTCTGCCCATAGGCTTGCACATTTTAACGTGGGTTCTGCCGCAGGAGCATTTTTTACGTGTAAGAACGCAAATATCTCTTGTTCTGTACCGAAGAAGCGGGAAGGCCTCTTTGTCAAGAGATGTAAATACAAGCTCGCCCTTTGAGCCTTCGGGGAGAACCTCACCCGTTTCGGGGTCAATGATTTCAGCATAGAAATGGTCTTCATTTATGTGCATACCCGTCTGCTCTTCGCACTCGAACGATACACCGGGGCCGCTTGTTTCAGTAAGACCGTAAATGTCGTACGCTTTAATGCCAAGGCTCTTTTCAATGCTTCTGCGCATTTCTTCAGTCCAAGGCTCGGCGCCGAAAATACCTGCTTTGAGCTTATTGTCCGAGGGGCTATAGCCTGCTTCTGCAAGCGATTCGCCGATATATGCGGCGTAAGAGGGGGTACAGCAAAGAATTGTTGAGCCTAAATCCATCATAAACTGAATTTGACGGTCTGTGTTGCCTGACGACATAGGAAGAGTTAAACAGCCAACCTTGTGTGAGCCGCCGTGAAGACCTGCACCGCCTGTGAAAAGACCGTAGCCGTAGCAAACCTGACAAACGTCCTCGTTTGTGCCGCCTGCCGCAACAATGGCACGTGCACAGCAGTCCTCCCAAAGGTCAATGTCATGCTGAGTGTAAAATGCAACAACTCTTTTGCCTGTTGTACCTGAGGTTGACTGAATACGAACACAGTTTTTAAGGTCTGTGCCGAGAAGTCCGTAGGGGTAAGCCTCACGAAGGTCAGCTTTGGTTAAGAAAGGCAGTTTTTTAATGTCATCAACGCTTTTAATGTCATCGGGAGTAACGCCCTTTTCATCCATAAGCTTTTTGTAGTAAGGCACGTTTTCATATACATGGCGAACCTGCTTTACAATTTTTTCGTTCTGGATTTCCAAAATCTTCTCGCGAGAGGCGGTTTCAATTTCGGGCTGATAGTAATTTCCCATTTTTTTCGCTCCTTTTTATGCATGATAGCCTAAATCGAAGGCTCTTTTATTTATCTCAACAAATTGCGGTTTAACATTCTTTTCGATAGCCGCAATCCATTTTTCATAAGGAATGTCAAAATACTTTGCAACTCTGCCCATAAGAACTATATTAACACTCTTTGAATTGCCTGCCTGTTCTGCAAGTGAAAGTGCGTCAAGAGCGTCAACAAATACTCCTTTTGATTTCATTTCGTCAATAATGTCCGTGGGGTATGTAGCTGCTCCCGTAATTACGGGCATCGGGTCGATTTCCTGAGTGTTTACAATGATTTTACCGTCTTTTTTAAGGCAATTAAGGTGTCTTGCGGCTTCAATCTTTTCAAATGAAACAATAACATCTGCCTCACCTTCGGAAATAACGGGGGAGTAAACCTTTTCACCGAAACGGACATAAGTGACAACTGAACCGCCGCGCTGGCTCATTCCGTGAACCTCGCTTACTTTAACGTCAAATCCTTCGTCTGTAAGCAGTGAGCCTAAAAGCTTACTTGCAAGCAAGCTGCCCTGACCGCCTACGCCGACAATCATAATATTTTTAGTGCTCATTTTATCTGTCCCCCTTTTCGATTGCGCCTATTTTGCACATCTGCGTGCAAACATCACAGCCTACGCACTGTGTAAAGTCAATGTGCGCCTTGCCGTTCTTCATACTGATTGACGGACAGCCTATCTTCATGCACATTTTACAGCCGACACATTTGTCTGTATTAACCTTAACAGGAGGCTTCGGTTTAACATATTTCAGAAGCATACACGGTCTTCTTGAAATGATAACCGACGGAGCGGGAACTTGAAGCTCCTCAAGAATTGCGTCCTCGCACTCTTTAAGGTTATACGGGTCAACAACTCTTACTCTCTGGATGCCGATTGCGTGGCAAAGCTCTTCAAGATTAACAGCCGCTGCAGGCTCGCCCTTAATGTTATAGCCTGTTGTGGGGTTCTGCTGATGCCCCGTCATACCCGTAATTGAGTTGTCAAGAATAATAACGGTAGAGTTTGAATTGTTATAAGCAATATTTACAAGTCCCGTCATACCCGAATGCATAAAGGTGGAGTCGCCGATAACGCAGACGGTCTTTTCTTCGCTGTTCTTTCCGCCTGCCTTATTAAAGCCGTGAATACCCGATACGGAAGCACCCATACAAAGGGTTGAGTCAAGAGCAAACAGCGGTGCGGCACTGCCGAGTGTATAACAGCCGATGTCGCCGAGTGTTGTAATTTTATGCTTTGAGAGTGTGTAGAACAGTCCTCTGTGCGGACAGCCCGAGCACATAACGGGCGGACGAACGGGAATAGGCGTATCGGTTGCAGTATTTTCGGGAACGGGAATACCGAACGCCTTGCGGATAGTATTCTGGTTAAATTCACCGAGTATAGAGAACATCTCTTTGCCGATGCATTTAACACCGATTGTGTTTAAATGCGTTTCAATAATCGGGTCAAGCTCTTCAATAACATAAAGATTTTTAACGCTATTTGCGAAATTTTTGATTAAATCAACAGGCAGCGGATTTACAAGACCTAATTTGAGCACTGAAACGCTGTCGCCGAAAACCTCTTTAACATATTGGTAGCAAGTGCCCGAGCAGATAATACCGATTTCGGACTCAGCCATTTCGACTCTGTTAAGAGGACTTGTTTCGCCGAGTGCGGAAAGCTTTTTCGTTCTTTCCTCAACAAACGGATGGCGTTTTACTGCATTTGCAGGCGCCATTATGTATTTCTGCGGATTTTTTTCGTATGCGGGCAAATCCTTTTCTTCTCTTTCGCAAAGCTCGACACTGCCTTGTGAGTGTGCAATTCTTGTGCACATACGAATAATAACCGGAGTGTCGTATTCTTCGGAAATACGGTATGCCTCTTTGACAAAATCCTTTGCCTCTGCCGAGTCCGCAGGCTCTAACATCGGAACCTTTGCGGCAATTGCATAGTGGCGTGAATCCTGCTCATTCTGCGAAGAGTGCATTGCAGGGTCATCGGCTACGAACAAAACCATTCCGCCGTTAACACCTGTGTAGGAAAGTGTAAATAGCGGGTCAGCCGCAACATTAAGACCTACATGCTTCATTGCGCACGCACTTCGAACCCCTCGAAGCGACGCACCGAATGCAACCTCTGTTGCAACCTTTTCGTTGGGTGCCCATTCGCAGTATATTTCGTCATACTTTGCGGCAAACTCCGTGATTTCGGTGGAGGGTGTACCGGGGTAGCTTGATACAACCTTAACACCTGCTTCGTAAAGACCGCGGGCAATTGCTTCATTGCCGAGCATTAGTTTTTTCAAATTTATCACCTTTTAATATATATTTTACTGTTATTTACCGAGACTGTCGGTAATTTCTACCGTAGTTGTGCTGTCATAGCAGCTGAACATTTTGTCTGTTCCCTCAGGAAGAGTTTTCTGAGTAAGAAGGCTTACTATGGGAACTATAATCAAACCGCCTACCATTGCAAATACACCTGAATAAAGCGAGTTTGTGAATACGAATGAAAGGAATGATCCGTCAGCGAATTTGAATGCACCTAAGGATATGCAAAGCTGAATAATTTCAAGACCTACACCGTATATAAATGAAACAACAACCGCAGCCTTTGTTGTCTTTTTCCAGTAAAGACCGTAAAGGAACGGAGCGAGGAAAGCGCCTGCAAGCGCACCCCACGAAACGCCCATCATCTGAGCAATAAATAAGCTCTTGCTCTTTGCCTGTTTAATCGCAATAACGGCTGAAATAACTATAAATACAACAATTAACGCTCTCATTATGAGCATTTTTTTCTTTTCGGAAAGCGGCTTTTTGCGCATGGGCGCAATAAGGTCAAGAGTAACCGTTGAGCCGCTTGTGAGAACAAGCGAGGAAAGCGTGGACATTGATGCAGAAAGCACAAGCACAATAACTACTGCAATAATAACAGGGGAAAGTGTCGAAAGCATTGTGGGTATAACAGCGTCAAAGCCGTTTGCCTTTACATCAATGTCATAAAGCCTACCGAAGCCGCCGAGGAAATAGCAGCCGCCCGCAACAATAATTGCGAAAAGTGTTGAAATTACAGTACCTTTTTTAATGGAGTCCTCATTTTTAATAGCGTAGAACTTGCCTACCATCTGCGGAAGTCCCCAAGTGCCGAGAGATGTAAGAAGAACAACGAATAAAAGGAAAACGGGATTCGGACCGAGGAATGAGGAGTATGCGCCGAGCCAGCCTGCGTCGCCCTCTGTTGCGGCGAGAGCCTTTGTCGCCGCAAGAAGTCCGCCGTTGTCATGAAGGACTGCGAGAATAACCGCAACAATACCGCCGAGCATTATAAGACCCTGAATAAAGTCGTTTATAGCCGTCGCCATATATCCGCCTATAAGCACATAAATACCTGTAAGCACAGACATTACAATAACGCATACGGAGTAGTCAATTCCGTTGTATGCCATTGAGAAAAGTCTTGAAAGACCGTTGAAAAGCGACGCTGTATACGGAATAAGGAATACAAATGTAATAACCGAAGCCGCAATTTTAAGACTCTTTGAGCGGAATCTTTCGCCGAAAAATTCAGGCATTGTTTTTGAGCCTAAGTGCTGAGTCATAATTCTTGTTCGTCTGCCGAGGATGCTCCAAGCGAGCAGTGAACCGATAAATGCGTTGCCGAGACCAATCCACGTTGAAGAAAGACCGAAGTTCCAGCCAAACTGACCTGCATAGCCGACAAATATAACGGCTGAGAAATAAGATGTGCCGTATGCAAATGCGCTGAGCCACGGTCCTACCGAACGGGAGCCGAGCACAAAGCCGTTAACATCGGTTGCGTGCTTTCGTGAGCGTACGCCTATAACTATCATAATTGCGAAAAAGCACACGATAAGCACAGACGTAATAATCATTGCTGAATTCATTTTCATTCTCCTTTTGAATGCGAATTTATTATAACATTATCAGCGAGCATTTTGATCTGCAATCAAATGGTCTGCGCCGTAAATTTTACGAAGAAGCGGTTTTTCGATTTTACCCGTAGGGTTACGGGGAACGTCCGCAAAAATAATCTTTCTCGGACGCTTGTAACGTGGCAGACCGAGACAAAATTCGTTGATTTCTTCCTCTGTCGCTGTCATTCCGTCCTTGATTTTAATAATAGCGGCGGCAATCTCGCCGAGACGCTCATCGGGAAGACCGATAACCGCTACATCGCTTACTTTGTTGCAGGTGCGGATAAAGTCCTCAATCTGAACGGGATAAAGGTTTTCACCGCCCATAATAATAACATCTTTTTTCCTGTCAACAAGATAAATAAAGCCGTCCTCGTCACGCATTGCCATATCGCCTGTGTAAAGCCAGCCGTCCTTTAATGACTTTGCCGTGGCTTCGGGGTCTCTGTAATAACATTCCATTACGCCGTCGCCTTTAACGCAAAGCTCGCCGACATTTTGCCCTGTAACCTCGTTGTCGTTTTCGTCAACGATTTTGACCTGCCAGCCGTAACCGGGGATTCCGATTGCGCCTACTTTATGTACATTTTCAACGCCTAAATGAACAGCACCGGGTCCAATGGATTCGGAAAGGCCGTAGTTTGTGTCATACTGATGATTCGGGAAATATTCAAGCCAATGCTTAATAAGGCTTTGCGGAACAGGCTGCGCACCGATGTGCATAAGCCGCCAAGAAGAAAGGTCATAATCCTCTAATTTGAGCTTGCCTGAATCAAGAGCGTTCAAAATATCCTGTGCCCACGGAACAAGCAGCCAAACTATTGTGCATTTTTCTTTTGATGCGGCGTCTAAAATGAATTCGGGTTTGGTGCCTTTAAGCAAAACTGCCTTTGAACAGCTGATAAGCGAGCCGAACCAATGCATTTTTGCGCCCGTGTGGTAAAGGGGCGGTATGCACAGAAAAACATCGTCACTTGTCTGTGAATGGTGATTTTGTTCAACTCTGCAAGAGTGAATTAAAGAGCGGTGCTTATGAAGTATTGCTTTCGGGAAACCTGTTGTACCCGAAGAGAAATATATAGCCGCATAATCATCTTCAGTCAGCGGAATTTCAGGGTTAAGACTGCTTGAATCCGCAGTAAGACTGTAATAATTTTCAGCAAATGTGGGACATCCGTCACCAACATATATAAGAAGTCTGTTTTTACTGATTTCCTCTGCAATTTTTTCAACTCTGCCGATAAATTCAGGACCGAAAACAAGCATATCAGCCTCTGCCAAATCAACGCAGTATTTTATTTCATCAGATGCATATCGGAAATTCAGCGGAACAGCCATAGCTCCCGTTTTAAGAATACCGAAATAAATAGGGAGCCATTCAAGACAGTTCATTAAAAGAATTGCAACCTTATCGCCCTTGCCTATTCCTAAATTTATTAAAGCGTTTGCAAAGCGGTTTGCTTTTTCGTTGAATACCGCCCAAGTGATTTCAGCTCTGTAATATGAGCGCCTTGTCGGCTCAACAAGCTCATAATCACGCCAGGTGTGGCGGCGGTTATCCGAAGTTTCGGGGTCAATTTCCACGAGTGCGGTGTTATTTCCGTGTTCGCGGCTGTTTCTTTCCAATAAATCTACAATTGTCATTTTTTCACCTTTTATTTTTAATATTTTAATGGTATACTTATTTTAAATCTTTAGTGTATACTAAAAGAATAATATCTGCATTGAAAGAGGCATTAGCTTATGGTAATTGATTTCCATACACACACATTCCCCGACAAAATAGCCGCACAGACTATTAAGTTTTTGTCCGAAAAGGGTAATGTAAAACCGTACCGAGAGGGGACTCTTGACTCATTGAAAGCATCAATGAAAAAATCGGGAGTTGACATTAGTGTTGTTTTGCCTGTTGCGACAGCTCCGAAGCAAGTGGCGTCAATAAACAAATTGAGCGCTGCGGAAAACGGCAGGGACGGGGTTTTCTTTGCGGGAGCAATTCACCCTGACTGTGAAAATGTTGAGGAAATTCTTGATTTCGTTAAATCAAGCGGACTGTTCGGAATAAAAATCCACCCTGACTATCAAGGAGTTTATTTCGATGATGAAAGGTACATTCATATAATGCGTGAAGCCGCAAAGCGTGATTTAATCACTGTAACACACGCAGGTGTTGATGTAGGATATCCGGAGGATGTTCACTGCACGCCCCAAATGGTTTTAAATGTTCTCGACCGTCTTTCGGGGCTTATTGAGAATAAGCTTGTCCTCGCTCATATGGGCGGCTGCGACTTACCTGATGAGGTATTAGAAAAGCTTGTAGGCAAGCCGGTTTATTTTGACACATCTTTTGTGATTGACCATTACCCCGAAAAATGCGAGGAGATTATTCGTAAGCACGGCTTTGACAAAATTCTTTTTGCAACGGACTCTCCTTGGAGCGGTCAGAAAAAGTTTATTAACATTATAAACGGTTACGGCTTTTCAAAAGAAGAAACAGAAAAGATATTTCATATCAATGCCGAAAAGCTTTTAAACATATAATAAAATATGGTATCATTTTACCGCCTGAAAGTCAAGAATTTCGACTGTTTTTGCAGTAGAAATCGAAGCTTCAAAATAGTGTATAATATACAAAAAATGTGTTATCCAACAAAAGTGAATGATACAGATATTAGTAGGGGACGATGCCCACATCGTCCCCTTTTTAATAGTGATTATTAACCCTGCAAAAAAAATAAAAAAATTATGTCAGTTTTTGGATTTTTCCTGACTACTGTACGAAAGGGAGGGGAAACCGTTTGAACAGCGCTGTAAAAAAACGGGCGGATGAAAAGCTGAAAGAAGCTTATACCCGTTGCTATTTACCTTTAATTAAATATTGCAATGTCCGAATGGGAGACGCACGGACTTCGGCTGATGACTGCGTGCAGGAAGCATATTTGGTTTATTACAACCGGATGCTTTCCGGCGAGGAAATTGAAAATCCGAGAGCCTACCTTTACCGTACAGTTGACAATTTCGCAAAAAGAGCGGTTGAAGATTATGTGCGGTCGCTTAAACGCACAGTCCCACTGGACGAAGCTGTAGAAAAATGTGCCGACACACTTCCTTTTGATTTAGAAAATATAGATTATGACGCTTTGGCGCAAAGGCTTTTAGACACATTGAGCGAGCAGGAAAAACAGTTCTATACCTTAAAATACATAGAACGGCTGCCGCTGTCCGCAATTGCGGAAAGATTGGAGATCTCACCGATAAGTACATTGATGATTGTGTCCGCACTGCCTCTCGGCGTATTTGCCGAAACGCCTTGCTCCTTTGAATTTAAAGAGGTTGGCGATGAAGTAACCGTTTTATACTGCAATTCAGGTACAGCAGAAGAAATTATTGTTCCCGATACATATAACGGAAAACCCGTAACGGCTATCGGTGACGGAGCGTTTTCAAATATTGGCTCTATAATGGTTGAGGGTACAGAGAATCAATATATACCGCGAAAGATTACACTTCCAAATAGCATTAAAAAGATAGGATTTATGGCTTTCGGACTCAGTATGATTGATATAACAAACTTAAACGAGCTTACAAATCTTGAATATATCGGAGCTTATGCTTTTATGTGCTCTTGCCTTTCTGGCGATATAGTTCTCCCTGAAAGCGTAACTTATGTAGGTGGGTCTGCATTTTCAGTGACGGAGATTACCTCTTTGCACCTCGGCAAAAATGTAAATATTCCGAAGGCAGAATCATCAAATACTGCTCTGAAATACTTTATGAAAAGAGCAAATTCCACTTTATATTCGCTTATGAATTCACTTGGCGGTTCTACTATTAAAACTACCGATAATGATAAAACCTTAGCAAATTGCTGTCCCGATTTAACAAAGATAACTGTAGATATACGAAATCCTTATTACCGTTCTGTCGGCGGGGTGCTTTACAGTAAGGATATGACAAAACTTTATACTTATCCTTCGGGAAAATCAGGTAGTGTATACGTTATGCCGTCTACGGTTGACAATTTTTATAACGCTTTTGGAGGTTTTTACCTTAACCCAATCAGGGTTATGACAGTAACTGTTGATCTTCTTGACGGTAGTCTTGTTGATAACACATTATTGGAAGATACTAAATTTGTAAGTAGCTTAAAAAACATTATAATTTCCGATAAAGTTTCCGAAATAGTTGATATTGCCTTTTACAACACAGGAATTGAAAGTATTTTTATCCCCAAAAGCGTAACAACAATAGGCAAAAAGGCTTTTTGGCATTGCACTGAGCTTACAACTGTCGGTTTTGACCGCAATTCTTCCTTCACATCTCTTCCCACAGAGTGCTTTAAGGATTGCACAAGCCTTAAAAATGTAACCTTCGGGCGTATTGAATATCTTGAATCACTCGTTTTCGGCAACTGCTCATCACTCGAAAGAATTGACCTTACAAATGTTTTATCCCTTGAAAGCACAGCGTTTGACGGGTGCACAAACCTTACCGATGTTATATATCAGAATACCGAGTCAGCGGAGAAAGCGACTGTTTCGGCACAGGCGTTTGACAATATGGACTCAATTGAAACCGTTATGCTTGGCTCTTCCGTTGAGAAAGTTGAAGCTAAAGCCTTTGCAAACTGCGCAAACCTTCAGGCTGTTTACATTTCGGACGAAGTTACGGACATAGACGACACTGCGTTTGACGGCTGTGACAATCTTACAATTGTTTGTCCCACCGAAGAGTGCTACGCTTACTCCTATGCAGCCAAAAATAATATAGAAAAAACAACCTTACAGGTAATGCCTATACCTAATCAGACTTATACAGGCGAGTGCATTGAGCCGGAGCTTACGGTTAAATCGAGCGGCAAAGTGTTAACACAAGGCAGTGATTATAACGCCTATTTCAAGGACAATATTGACGCAGGTCTTGCCACAGCAACGGTTATGGGCGAGGGTAAATACAGTATGTTCGCGTGCTGTTGCAAATTCGCAATCGTTCAGCGTGACCTTAACGACGGCGTTGAAATAAGCGAAATTGCTCCCCAAGTTCTGACAGACGGCAAAGCAGAGCCTGAAATTACATTAACCTACAACGGAAAGACTCTTCAAAAAGATGTTGATTACATAGTTGAATATGTGAACAATACCGAAGTAGGAACAGCCACGGTAGCCATAATGGGCAAAAACAACTTTGTCGGGGTTTATACCGCCGAATTTGAAATTACCGAGCCTGCTCAAAAAAACAGTGGTGATGCGGACGGTAACGGTATTGTTGATGAAAACGATTACTCTATGATTAAGAACTTTGCAATGTGCAAAGGAATACTTACTGACGAGCAAATGGAATTTGCCGACATAAATAGGGACGGTACGGTTGATGCATTTGACGCTATTATTGTTGACTGCATTATCCACGGAGTAATAAAAATATCGGATATTTAAGAATACCGATATAAAAATAATTAACGAAATTTCATAATTTCTTTCCTAAATAAAGCCCCTCTCGGATTGGTTTTGCCGTCCGAGAGGGGTTATCCTTGTTTTATAACGATTTTATTTTGCTTCAATCAGTTTTGAAGGCTTTTCTTTGAGAAGTTTAGTAAAGAATTTTACAGCAAATCCCGTGAGCACGGCGGAAATAACTGTGCCCTCACGCGTGCCGAGAATTTTCATATCAAAAAATATGAGTGACAGCACCACCGAAACGGCAACACAGCTAATGTCAAAAACTACCTTTACATTACCAAATTCAAAGCCTGTTTTGTCTGATATTGCCTTTACTATTGCTTCGCCCGAATTCATAATAACATTTGCAATTACCGAGAGTGAAATGCCGAATGCCAGAACAGCAATGCCGATAAACAGCATTAAAAGTTTTACAAAATAGCTGTTTACAGGGATAAAGCTGACGATTTTCATACCGATGTCGGTGAAATACCCGAACAGAAATGAGAGCGGAATTTGCAAAAGTTGGTAAATTTTAAAGTCCTTGCGTAAAATTATTACCTGACCGAGTATCAGCACGCAGTTCCAGGTTATGAGCCAAATTCCCATTGTGAAAAAGCTGAATTTAAGGCTCATAATATTTGCGACTGATGAAATGGGCGAAACGCCAAGCTCTCCGTGCTTTGTGAATGCAATGCCGACTCCTGCAAAAAACAGACCGATTATAAACAGTATGTATTTTTTAATAAGCTCTTTTTTATTCATACAGCTTTCTCATTTTCCATAACTTCCATAGAGTATCTTACCGTTTCCATTGCGTCCTTTGCGTAAAAATCAGCACCTATGCTGTCAGCATATTCTTTTGTCAGCACTGCTCCGCCGACAATAACCTTGACATAGGGTGCTTTTTCTCTTAAATGCTTGATAGTTTCAGCCATAGCGGGAACGGTTGTCGTCATTAAAGCGCTCAGTCCCACAAGCTTTGTGTTTGTGCGAATGGCTTCTTCCACGATTTTTTCGGGGGCAACATCCTTGCCCAAATCGTAAACCTCAAAGCCGTAATTCTCCATAATAAGCTTAACAATGTTTTTACCGATGTCGTGAATGTCGCCCTTTACCGTTGCAATTACAAATTTACCCTTGCTGACCGTTTCGGTCGGGTTTTCTTTCATTTTAATTTTGATTTTCTCAAAAGCGGCGGACGCCGCCTCGGCACTCATAAGAAGCTGGGGCAGATACATAGTTTTGTTTTCAAAGCCCTTGCCCACAATGTCAAGAGCAGGAATTATTTGGGAATTTACGATTTCGAGCGGATCTGTGTTTTCCAAAAGAGAGCTTACAATGCTGCCTGCCTTTTCTTTTAAACCCTTAATAACGGCTCTTTGCAATTCGCTTTCTGCGTCAGGTAAATTTTCGCTTACGGGTGAATTTGCCGTGGCAGAGGACTGCGAAATCGCATAGTTCTCAATGTTTTCAATAAAGTCAGAGCAGTTTTCGTCAAGTCCCTTTAACGCTTTAAATGCATAGTAGCTTTTCATCATTTCATTTGAATTGGGGTTCATAATAGCGGCGGAAAGTCCGTTTTCAAGAGCAAGCGTGAAAAATGCGCCGTTTAAAATGTCCCGGTGCGGAAGTCCGAATGAAACATTGGATACACCTAATGAGGTGTGGCATTTAAGCTCGTTTTTGATTGTATTTAAAGCGCCGAGAGTTGCAATTGCAGAATTGTTATCAGCACTGACTGTCATTGCAAGCGTGTCAAAAATAAGGTCTTTTTTTGAAATTCCGTATTCCTTTGCGGTTTTGATTATTTTCTTTGCAATTTCAACCCGTTTTTCGGCAGTTTCGGGGATTCCGTCCTCATCAAGCGTTAAGCAGACAACAAGTCCGCCGTATTTTTTTACAAGCGGGAAAATTTCTCGCATATTCTCCTCTTTGCCGTTTACGGAATTTATCATCGCCTTGCCGTTATAATGCCGTAAAGCTGTTTCCATAGCGCCGATATTCGTTGTGTCTATTTGGAGCGGCAGGTCGATAATCGCCTGAAGTTCAAAGCACACTTTTTCAAGCATCGCTTTTTCGTCGATTTCGGGCAGTCCCACATTTACATCAAGAATGTGAACGCCTTTTTCCTGCTGCTTTAAGCCTTCATTTAAAATGTAGTCAATATCGTTATTACGCAGTGCCTCTTTAAACAGCTTTTTGCCTGTTGGGTTAATCCGCTCGCCGATAAGCACAGGGGATTTGTCAAAAATTACAGCGTGAGTGTATGAGCTTACCATTGTTATATTTTTATCCGTAACGGGTTTTGGAGTAATGTTTTTAGCTTTTTGCACCGTCTTTCTGATGTACTCGGGATTTGTTCCGCAGCAGCCGCCGAAAATGCGTATACCGTTCTTAATATAATCGCACATTAAATCCGAAAATTCTTCGGGCAAAACATCATATACTGTTTTGCCGTCAACCGATTTCGGCAGACCTGCATTCGGCTTTAAAATCACGGGGAGAGATGAATATTTGAGGTATTCGCTGACAACGCCTGCAAGCTCAGCAGGGCCAAGCGAGCAGTTAGCGCCTATTGCGTTGACTCCGAGTCCCTCAAGCAAAGCGACCATAGCGGCAGGGGAAGCACCCGTCATAAGGCAGCCGTCCTCGCCGTATGCGTTTGAAACGAATATAGGCAAATCTGAATTTTCCTTTGCGGCTAAAACTGCGGCTTTAGTGTCAAGAGAATCGTTCATTGTTTCAATGAAAATAAGGTCTATACCGCATTGTGCTCCGATTTTAACCGTTTTTGCATAACATTCAACAGCGTCGTCAAAATCAAAATCGCCGTATGGTTTTAAAAGTCTGCCGAGAGGACCAATGTCAAGAGCAATAAACTTTACCTGTGCTCCCGTGCTTGTATTTCTTGCGGCTTCGGCGTTTTTAACAGCCGCTTTGATAATCTCTTCAAGCTCTTCATCGCCGAATTTCAGACAGTTTGCACCGAATGTATTTGTGTTCACGATGTTAGAACCTGCATCAAAATACTGACGATGAATGTCAGTGATTTTCTCGGGGTGCGTAATGTTCCACCTTTCGGGGAGTTCACCGGGCAAAAGTCCGCTTTTTTGGAGCATTGTACCCATTCCGCCGTCAAGACGGACTAAATTATTTTTCATATATTCTAAAACGGTCATTTGTTTCCCTGCTTTCTGAATACACAACTTTTATTTGAACATTCATTGCATTTGTTTGCTGATGTGCTTTCACACTTTTCGTTTTTTATTCCCATAATTGCCGTAACAGATTTTGACGGCGACATTAAAAGACTTTCGTTTAATGATATGCCTATCTGCCTGTTTGGGTCAAGCAAGGCGAACATTTCCTTTTGCTTTTCAAGCGGGAAATCGCCGTATCCCGGTGAAAATCTTCTTGTGATAAACCTGTTTTCGCTTTGCAGTTGGTTTTTTATATCTTCGCAAAATGTGTCGCACAGATTTTCTATTCGCTCTGCGCCGTATGCGTTTGAGAGAAGTGCTTTAACGGGCGAAATTTTTTGCTGTTTTGCAATATAACGGTCAATTTCAAGACCTACTGTCGCCGCAAAAATGATTATTTCATCACAGTCTTTAAGGAGAGCTGATAAAGCCTTTGAGCCTGCAAGAAAGGGGAGAGACGCATCTTTTTTTCTGTCAGCAATTTTCATTCGCCTGTAACAAACCTTGTATGAGAACATTCCGCCGATTTCATTTTGTACCTCATTAAAGGTGTGTTTTAATTCTCCGTCAATTTCGGAAGAGCTTCCGAGAAAGCCTGCATATCGCCAAATCTCGCTTTCATTTCCCGGCAATATTTCATTTTCACGGTATTTTTTTACAAAAACCGTATTTTCATTCATTACAATCGCCTCAATCCGAAAAGCTGTTCCCTAAAATCGCAGAAAGATTTTGCTGAATACCCCTTGCAATATCGGGCTTGTTCATTGAGTAAACATGCACATTTGCAATTCCGTTCGCGTAAAGGTCAATAATTTGGTCAGTGGCATAGGCAATGCCCGCCTGCTTCATAGCTTCGGGATTTTCTCCGAATTTGTCCACAATAGCCTTGAAACGCTGGGGCATAAATGCGCCCGAAAGTCGAATTGCACGCTCTACCTGATTTGCATTTGTAATCGGCAT
>DERX01000089.1:0-730 GCA_002361875.1 Ruminococcaceae bacterium UBA3329 | reverse complement strand
TGCATTTGTAATCGGCATAATTCCGGGGAGCACGGGCACGGTAATTCCCGCTTCCCTTATTTTATAAAGAAAATTGAAGAAAAGATTGTTGTCAAATACCATTTGAGTTGTAAGAAAATCTACGCCTGCGTCAACCTTTTCCTTAAGATATTTAATATCTTCTCTTTGATTTGCACTTTCGGGGTGTACTTCAGGGTAACACGCCGCACCTATGCAAAATCCGCCTGTTTCACGGATTTCACGGATTAAATCGACAGCGTGGCGGTAATCCCAAGTGCTTCTGTCCGAATTTTGAAGCTCGGGGGTAAGGTCACCCCGAAGAGCCATAATATTAGTGATTCCTGCATTTTTCATATCGTTTATACGCTTTTCGACGAGCGCCTTACTCGAGGAAACACAGGTTAAATGAGCAAGCATGGGAACGCCGTATTTTTCTTTAATATTTTTTGCAACAGACAGCGTGTAATCGCTTGTTCCGCCGCCCGCACCGTATGTAACGCTCATAAAAGAGGGGTTCAGAGCGGCAATCTCTTCAGTAGCTTTTTTTACACTTTCAAAGGATGTTTCTTTTTTAGGCGGAAAAACCTCAAAAGAAAGCGACATTTGACTTTTGTTTAAAATTTCAATAATTTGCATAATTTTTCATTCCCTTGCACACATTATTTTAAAATTATATCATTCATTACGGCTTCTTTCAATGATAACATTATAAATATCAGTAAAAAATATA
>DERX01000099.1:6829-13272 GCA_002361875.1 Ruminococcaceae bacterium UBA3329 | reverse complement strand
CATATTTCTATTGACAATTTAATAGCATTATGATAATATTTTCACGATAAATGTGTATCATTTAAGACACTTTTGGTGATTTTATGAGTAAACAAAAAGAATTTGACATAGCAGAGTATTTCAAAAAGGCTGATATTTTTTCTTGTAGCAATGAAGAAATTTTAAAAGATGTTTTAAAAAATCACGCTGAAATAAAATCTTTTAAAAAGGGCGAAACGGTTTTTTCGGAAGAAAATTTTATTCCGTGCATCTGCGTTATTCTTGAAGGCTCGGCAATTGTGAAAAAAGGCGAAACAGTAATAAGCCGCCTAAAAAAATATGACCTTTACGGAGCGGCATTTCTTTACAATGACATTTCGGTTTTCCGCAACACTGTAACCGCTCTTTCGCCTTTAAAGGTTGCCGTTCTTTCAAAGAACGGAACGGATATTCTTCTCAAAAGCGACCCTGATTTTTCGCTTGGATACATTAAATATCTTTCACACAGGGTTACGTTTCTTAATGAGAAAATTGAGGGCTACACGGCGCAATCCGCCGAAGAAAAGCTGATGCGATATCTTAAAAAAAATTCCCAAAATCAAAACGGGCAGTGCGAAATTACTGTGTCAATGAAAGAGCTTTCGAGTGTCCTTTGCATCAGCAGGGCAAGTCTTTACAGAGTGCTGGACTCCCTTGAACAGAGCGGTAAAATCCGCCGTGAGGACAAAAAAATATTTATTATTTAGTTAAAATTTATTTTATATAAAGAGGTAATCAAAATGAAAAAAACACTGTCAATCTTTTTAGCAATTGTTATGTTGCTCTCACTTGCCGCTTGCGGTAAAAGCGCAACAGAAACGCCGAGCACGTCAAATGCCCCTGCTGAATACAAAGCAGTAGACATAAATGTGGCTACATTAGCAGGGCCTACGGGCGTTGGCATGGCAAAGCTTATGGATATGCAGAAAAACGGCCAGGCGGCTAACAATTACAATATTACGCTTTGCTCCGACCCTGCAACCGAGGTTGTTCCAAGCGTTGTAAGCGGTAACTTCCAAATAGCTTCCGTTCCCGTTAACCTTGCATCTGCTCTTTACAACAAGACAAACGGCGGAGTTCAGATTCTTGCCGTTAACACAGCGGGCGTTCTCTATATTCTTGAAAACGGCAACGAAATAAACTCATTCGCTGACCTTGCAGGCAAAACTCTTTATGCAACGGGTCAAGGCTCAACGCCCGAATACATTCTCAATTATCTTCTTGAGAAAAACGGACTTACAGATAAGGTAACTGTTGAATATGAGGCATCTCATGATGAGCTTGCCGCAAAGGCCGCCGCGGGCAAGGTAAAGATTGCAATGCTCCCCGAGCCTAAGGTTACGGCAACCTTAATGCAGAATAAGGATATGAGAAGAGCTATTGACCTTACAAAGGAATTTGAGTCGGCAACCAATCTTACACTCATTCAGGGATGTGTTATTGCAAATAAGGATTTCTGCGAAAAAAATCCCGAGGCAGTTAAAAAATTCCTTGAGGAATATAAAGCGTCAATTGACTTTGCAGTAAATAATGTTGACGAGGCGGCCGCTCTTTGCGAAACCTATTCGATAATCCCGAAAGCCGCAATGGCAAAAAAGGCTATCCCGAACTGCAATATTGTATATATTACTGGCGAAGAAATGAAAAAATCAGTTTCTGCAAATCTTCAGATATTCTTTGACGCAGACCCCAAATCAATAGGCGGAAAGATGCCTGCGGACGATTTCTACTATGCTAAATAAACTTCCGAATACAGCGAAAAAAATATTAAAATTCACTTTAGCCCTTGCCTTTTGGCTTGGGCTTTGGTTAATTTTGAGCCATATTGTCGGCATTGAAATTTTAGTTCCGTCCCCGTCAAATGTTGCCGTTACACTTAAAGAAATGTTAATGCAAAAAGAGTTTTACACTATATGCCTGCGCTCATTTTTACGGATAACATGCGGTTATGTTTTAGGCGTGGCGGTAGGCTCGGCGCTTGGTATGCTCATTTCGTTTTCTTCTATTCTCAATAGCATTTTTAAGCCGTTTTTAACGGCTGTTAAGACCACTCCTGTTGTGTCGTTCATCATTTTGGCGCTGATTTGGATTGAGCGTGACGGCGTGCCTGTATTTATAACATTTTTAATGGTAATGCCAATTGTTTCGGCGGGAATTATTACGGGAATTGAATCCGCCGACGAATCCCTTTTGGAAATGGCAAAAGCATACAAATTCAGCTTTGGGAAAAGGCTTAAATACATCTATCTTCCCTCTGCCGTGCCGTCGTTTGCCTCTGCCTGCGAAACGGCAATCGGTCTTGGCTGGAAAGCGGGAGTTGCCGCCGAGGTTATTTGTATGTCGAGAGGAACGGTGGGCAAAGCTCTTAAGGATTCGCAGATTTATATGGAAACCTCGGAGCTTTTCGCATGGACTGCGGTTATTATTGTTGTAAGCCTGATTCTCGAAAAACTGCTTGCAAAATTGTTTGATATTATCTTTAAAAAAGCCGTGCAAAAAGGAGGTTATTTCATTGAACATAGAAATTACTAACCTCACCAAAAAATACGGCGCAAAAACTGTATTTGAAAATTATTCAAACACATTGGAAATCAACGGTATTTTGCTTGTAAAGGGTTCATCGGGATGCGGCAAAACAACGCTTATGAAAATGATTGCAGGGCTCGAAGATTACAACGGTGAAATAAGCGTCCCGACGGACAGGATATCATTTATGTTTCAGGAGGACAGGCTCATTCCGTTTATCTCCGTGCTGAAAAATGTTACGGCTGTAAGCGACAGCGAAACAGCAAAAAAAATCCTACGCAAATTGGTACTTGAAAAAGAATTTGACTCCCCGCCCCTTTCGCTTTCGGGCGGAATGAGGAGGAGAGCCGCCCTCGCCCGCGCGCTCAGTTACCCTTCAGACCTTGTAATTTTAGACGAGCCGTTTAAAGGTCTTGACGATGCGCTTCGGCAAACCATTATAGAGATAATTAAGGAAGAAAGCAAATTGAGAGATTTTATTATTGTTACCCACGAAAGCTTTGACGGTGAGTTTGAGGACGGGAAAATACTTTATTTGTGAATATTTAACTTCTGTTTATCCCAACAAGTAGGGCGGGGGCTTGCTCCCGCCGTTATTTTTTACGTTACACATTTCTCACGACAATTCCTCAAAAATGAACAAAACTCAGATGACGGTTTTTATTAAAATCACATTACGGTATCCACACCGTCCATTTTCTGTTTAATAACAATTTGCATCAAACTAACAACGGCATCTGCCACTACACGGCGGGAGCAAGCCCCCGCCCTACCGTGCAAAACATAAATAATAATGCAGTGCATCTGCCAAGAGTTTTGTTGACATACATCACAAAAAAATATATAATTTTAACAGTGAAATCTATTTAGGGGTGAAGATATGCAGACGGTTGAAATTACAACTAAATGCGGGAAAATAAAGGGCGTTGACGAGGGTAAATTCGTCCTTTTTAAAGGCATTAAATACGCAAATGCAAAACGGTGGGAATACCCCGCTGCCGTTACCTCTTGGGACGGAGTTTACGACGCAACTGAGTGGGGCGACTGCTCATATCAGCGCAGAAGCTTTGAGCCTGACGAGCAGTGTAATGCGTTTTACCACCGTGAATTTCGCCGAGGACTGCAATTTACATACAGCGAGGACTGCCAATACTTAAATATTTATGCGCCGAAAAATGCGGAAAAGCTCCCCGTTGCAATTTACATTCACGGCGGAACATTTACGGGCGGAAGCGGAAACGAGGCACACATTGACGGCACAAAATTCGCAGAAAACGGCATAGTTTACATTACATTTAACTACCGTTTAGGGCCGTGGGGATTTTGCTCACACCCCGACCTTACAGACGAAAACGGTCTTTGCGGAAACTACGGTCTTTACGACCAATACACCGCTTTAAAATGGATTAAAGATAATATTGAGGACTTCGGCGGCGACCCTGACAACATCACCGTTATGGGTCAAAGCGCAGGGTCGATGAGCGTTGACATTCACCTCTCAAGCGAGCAATGCAAAGGCTTTTTTAAGGGTGCGTTTATGATGAGTGCAACCGCACTTATGCGCCTTTTCTCCCGTCCCTATACACCGGAACAGACAAGAAAGTTTTGGGACAAGGTGGTTAAAAATGCAGGTGTAAATTCAATTGAAGATTTACGAACTGCCGACCCTAAAACTCTGTTTTACGCTTGGTGGCCTGTTTTTGACGGAACACGGGGCGCAATGCGCTATGCCTTCCCCGTTTTTGACGGAAAATACCTTAAAAAAGAGAATTTCGGACTTAAAAATATCCCCGACATTCCATACCTTTTGGGTATGACAAGCTGCGATATGATTCCCCTTGTTTTGCGAATTGCCGACACACTTTGGGCAAAATCCGTTAAAAAGCGCAACAAAAACAAGTGCTTTATCTATATGTTTGACCGTGATTTACCTGGCGACAGCAACCGAAATTGGCATTGCAGTGATATGCTCTATGTTTTCGGCACTCTTCACACAAGCTGGCGTCCGTTTGAGAAACGGGATTTTGAAATTGAAAAGGAAATGTTTTCTTCTGCTTGTGCGTTTATTAAAAATCACGACCCGAACTGCGATTTAGTACCCAAATGGGAAGACGGTTCAAGAAAGATAATGGAATTCGGCGAAAATGAAACGAAATTCAAACGCTGGAAAACCGCAAAGCTCATAAGATACCTTTTCAGAGAAGGCCCGATGTAACTAAATACGGTTCAATAAAATTTAATTTACATCAATTAAAAGGAAAGTGGAATTTATGTCATTTGCGGCGGCAAAAGAGCATTTAAAAAAATTTGGATTTGAAAACAGAATTATGGAATTTGATATTTCGTCTGCTACTGTTTCTCTGGCGGCAAAAGCCATAAACTGCAAAGAGGCGGAAATTGCAAAAACTATGTCATTTATTGTGAATAGCAAACCGATACTAATCGTGGTTTCGGGAGATTCAAAAATAGATAATGCAAAATTTAAAGCGGAATTTCAAACAAAAGCGAAAATGATACCCTTTGACGAGGTTGAAAGAATGACAGGCCATGCGGCAGGCGGAGTTTGCCCATTCGGAATAAACGAAGAAGCGGAAGTCTATTTGGATATATCCTTAAAACAGTTTACAACCGTTTACCCTGCCTGCGGAAGCTCAAACAGCGCAGTTAAACTGACTCTAAATGAATTGGAGACAGCCTCCTGCTATAAAAAATGGGTAGATGTCTGCAAAAAAATTCAGTAAGGCAAATTATCATCTTTCAAAAATACGGAGAAAAATATGGCTTTTGATTATAAAAAAGAATACAAAGAATTTTACAGTCCTAAGAATAAACCGAGTATTATTGAAATCCCAAAAATGAATTATATTGCGGTCAGGGGTAAAGGCAATCCTAATGCGGAAGACGGTGAATACAAAGAATCAATCGGTCTTTTGTACGCTATTGCCTTTACAATTAAAATGAGCTATAAAGGTTCGCACAAAATTGACGGATATTTTGAATGGACAGCCCCAAATTGTGCGGACAATACAAAATGATTGCTGAAATAAATTTAGGAGCGTGATGATATGGCAATGTGGAATCCATGGCGGGGATGCAAAAAGTGCAGTGACGGGTGCCTTCATTGCTATATTCACAAAGGCGACATAAAGAAAAATATCAACACCAATGAAATAGTCAAGACGAAAGATTTTAATAAACCCATAGAAAAACTAAAAGACGGAAGCTATAAAATGAAATCGGGGATTGTTTACCTCTGTTTTTCTACGGATTTTCTTATTGAAGAAGCAGACGAATGGAGAAACGACTGTTGGCAAATGATTAAAGAACGGCAGGACTGCACTTTTCTGTTTCTCACAAAAAGAATAGACCGATTTGTGAAATGTATTCCTACTGATTGGAACGGCGGCTACGACAATGTTGTTGTATGCTGTACCGTTGAAAATCAAACAAATGCCGATTATAAGCTGTCAATATTTAAAGACCTGCCCATAAAGCATAAATGCATTACGGCACAACCGTTATTAGAGAGAATTGATATAGAAAAATATCTTGACAATGTTGAATTGGTGGTTGTCGGCGGCGAGTCGGACATAAACGCAAGAGTATTTAACTTTGACTGGGCATTGGACATACGAGAACAGTGTGTAAGAAAAAATGTTAATTTTGAGTTCAGACAGTGCGGAACTTATACATTAAAGGACGGAAAGCAATATAAAATTCCGACCAAATATTTGTGCAAGCAGGCAAAATCGGCAGGAATTGATTATAAAGTAAACATTAAATAACATTTTTTGGCAAAGAACAGTAGATAATATTTAAAATCCGCCTATTAAAAACGCTATAAAAAAACGCTGACACTTTTAAAGTATCAGCGTTTTTTGGTGCTGGTGACCGGACTT
>DERX01000099.1:0-6519 GCA_002361875.1 Ruminococcaceae bacterium UBA3329 | reverse complement strand
ATTTTAAGTCCCTTGCGTCTGCCTATTTCGCCACACCAGCGAACTCAATTATTATATATGAATAAAATAAAAAAGTCAAGACTGTGAAATAAGATTTCTTATCCAAGTGCCTTTTTTTACGAGAATAAATCCTATTATACATTTAATTGCATTAAGGCTCTGTACAATTGCGAAAAGCGCAAGAATACTCAGTCCCGTATATCTGCTCAAAATGAGTGCGGCAGGCACGCTCACGCACCAGACAAACACGCTGTCAAACAAAAATGTTACCAAAACCTTACCGCCTGAACGGATTGTGAAATAGCTTGCATTGGCGAATGCATCAAGAGGCATTGCGACAGCCATAATAATCATCAGCTTAGTTGCAAGCAACTGCACAGACGGTGTTGTATTGTAAATCAGCGGTATAAACCTTGCACATACCGAAAATACAATCGCTATAACAACACTGACTGTGACCGAAAACGCAATAAGCTTTTTACTGCTGTCCTTTGCATTTTCCGCTTCGCCGGCTCCGAGCATCTGCCCTATTATTATGCCTATGGCAACTCCCAAAGACATAAATCCGACAGCAAATACATTCCAAAAAGTCTGAGTTATATTGTTCGCCGCAACAACCTCAAGTCCCCTCACGGAATAACACTGATTAAGCATTGCCATTCCCGCAGACCACATTGTTTCATTCAGCATTAACGGCATACCCTTTAAGGTTATCTGCTTAACAAGTGTTTTCGGAACATAAAGGCTTCTGAATGCGCCCACAATAAACGGAATACTCTTTTTGTGAGCGACAGTCCAAACAGAAACAATCAAAAGCTCGGCAAATCTTGAAATAACGGTTGCAACAGCCGCACCGTTAACGCCCATTTTCGGCGCTCCGAAATGTCCGAAAATCAGTATGTAATTAAGAATTAAATTGACCGCAACGGCAATTATGCCTGCAACCATTGGCAGTACCGGCTTTTCAATCTCACGCAGTGTACTCGAAAAGCACTGTGTAACGGCATAAGGCAAAAAGCCTATCATCATAATTAAAAGGTAGCTGTAGCCAAAATTCAGCGATGCCGAAGCGTCGCTTACATCACCCTCGCCCATTAAATATGCTCCTATCAGCATTTTACCGCCGAAGAAGAAAATCAGACACCCGATTGCAGTAATGACAGTACAAATCATCAGCTTAAATCTGAATGTGTGCCGCACGCCCTCATTGTCTTTATTTCCGTAAAACTGCGCGCCGAATATTCCTGCGCCAGAAATTGCACCGAAAAGGCACAGATTAAATACAAAAATGAGCTGATTGGAGATTGCGACACCGACCATTTCAATCGTGCCGACTTTTCCTATCATCACATTGTCGAGCATATTGACAAAGTTAGTAATTAAATTTTGAATCATAATCGGCAGTGTCAATGCGATTATCCGTTTGTAAAAATCCTTTGTACCTATGAACTGTTTTATCATTTTTTACCTCTGTTTAATTTCTTTACCGTTATTTCATTCATTGTAAGTGCGAGTGCACACACCATCATTAAAACGGGTGCGGTAATTTTAAAGGTTGTTGCGGAAGCCACAAAGCCGAATACAAGCTGAAAAGCAAATCCGACGGCATAAGCTCCGCCCATATGAAAGCCTGTTATATCCGCTGAATATTCTTTACCGAACCGTTCAGGCACAGCGTGCAAAACGCTCGGGAAAACAGGACCGAAGCCGAAGCCGATAAGCAATAATCCCCAATGGGAAACCGATTCTAAAGGCAGCATTAAAATGCACATACCCAAAAGTGAAAAGCATAAACCAAGCCTTATTAAACGGTTGTCGTTTAATTTCATTGAAAGAAATCCCGAAACAAGCCGTCCGAGCATTATTCCGCCGAAATAGACGGAAATCCACCTTGCCGCACTTTCAGGAGCGATAGCAAATGAATTTACAAGGTAAGTAGCGCCCCAAGTGCCGACGGTAAATTCCATACTGCAATAAAACCCGAGCGTTAAAATGCTTGTAAAAATGCCTTTAAACTTACTTATTTTGACTTTTTCCTTATTAGCATTTTCGTCATTTTCTTCTTTTTTCAAAGAGCTGTCAAGCTTTATCCAACGCCGGAGTGAAATAAGAACAATTAAAGCAATTACCGCTTGAATAGCCGCAACGGCACGGTATCCTCCGCGCCAAGAGCCGCCCTCTCCGCCTAAAAATGCGGACATAATCATCGGGCTTGCGGTAACGCCTATCCCCCAAAAGCAATGCAACCAGCTCATATGGCGCGCCTTGTAATGAAGCGAAACATAGTTGTTAAGACCTGTGTCAATTGCGCCTGCACCGTATCCCAAAACTACCGCAAAAAACATCATAACCCAAATATTCGGCGAAAAGCTCATACCAACGAGACCCAAAACTGTCAAAAGTATTGAAACCATTGTAACGGCAGGCGTACCGAATTTGCGGATAAGCTTGCCGCCCACAAAGCTCGCTCCGCCTGAGCAAATACCTGTTATTATACTGTAAACCGACGCAAAATTCTGGTCGATACCGAAATCCCTGTGCACAACGGGCCAAGCCACACCGAAAATCGAATCGGGCAATCCTAACGAAATGAACACAATGTAAATAACTATTAAAATGCCTATCATTTTAACCCTCCGCAAATTCTGTAACCTTATCGGTATTTTCATCGGAATACTCAATCTCCGACGAATACATTCTCGCAATTTCGCAAATATTTTCAAAGGAAAAATCGGTTCGCTCGCAAATCGCCCAAATCAATTTTACGCTTATTTCGGCAAAATTTAATCCGCCGTAAAAATTGTCAGCAGACAAATGCCTGAACAGAAAATATTTATACAAATTTAGAAATGCCTTTTCGGCAGTATTATCAGGTTGTGCAGTTTGGGGATTTTTAAGAGTATTCAGCTTATCTCGCCACGAAATATCAAGCATTTCAAGCGAAGAATAGAAATCAAAAGCTGTATGTAAATCCAATTCAAACGGATTTATTTGATACATTTCATTGATTTTGCGAATTGCAATGAAAACACTGTCCGAATTGTCAACTAAATTGAGTATCAAATCACGCTCGGAAAGAAAATTATGTTCGTCTGCCGTTAGATTTTCATAGTTTTTGTCATCAGAAAACAAAGAAAAATGATGTTCATCGGAAAGGATTATTCTGCAAGCCTCTTCACAGCAAAGCCCAAGTCCCGTTTCAGTTCTATCCGAATAAAAATTACGAAAACGGGGATGATCCGTACAAATATCGCAAAGATAATCTTCGCCTAAGTTCAAAATAATATTGCAAAGATTATGTTCATTCAGAAACGGACATCTTTCATCTTCACCAAGCTTAAAACAGGCACAGCCGTTTTGAAAATCAATATTTTCACGGAGCTTATCGCCGAAATCAGTTTTTATTGAGTTGTATTTTTCGAGTGTCAAAGCGTCAACATCAATTTCCCAGCCAATACAACAGCTGTGACGGCACTCCCCTGCTTTGCACTTAAAATCACTGTAATAATGCGGTACAAAATTTTTCATAAGCCCCTCCGTGGCGCGAATACAGAAATAATAACATATTTCTTTTCATCTTTCAATATCCGACAAATTTTTATTTGACAAACTGTAAAAGGTTTGGTAGAATATGTAACGGATTATTTCCGTGATGGCAGTCGGCGAATTTATTGAGTTTGTTAATTTTGCAGACTTGACGGCTTTCTTGTTTGACAGATAAAGCTTTTCGGAGTTGAATCCATCTGTTTTAATTTAATATACACGGAGAGTTGTCCGAGTGGTCGAAGGTGCAGCACTCGAAAACTTTTAAGTATTTGAGAACAGCAAATGCCGAAAAGCCTTTAACACTGCGGTTTTTGTGCATCACCTCGCTTTTAAAACACCTCCGGTTCTAACAGAAATTCTAATAAAAATTGAATAAGCGTTAACCTCGTGAAAACGAGTTAACATATACGGAGATGTACCCAAGTGGCTGAAGGGTCCGGATTCGAAATCCGGTAGGTCGGTTTTGCCGGCGCAAGAGTTCAAATCTCTTCATCTCCGCCAATGCATCAAGGGAAATCTGTTATTGGATTTCCCTTGATTATTTTTTATTGGAGTATTAAAATGAATAATTTATTTTCTAGAAACATTAAAATAATTTACATGAATAATGTATATAAAGAAACTCTTGGTATAATTGAATACAACCCATCATATAATGATGAGTTTTGGATTTCATTTTTTGAGATACTTGAAAATTGCAATCACAAGTTTAACGAATTAAATGGGAGATTGTACTTAATTAGCAGTAAAGGCATAACATCAATTGAGAAAGGCGAAACAATTCCATTTGATGCATCTTTGATTGTTTATTCTGAAGTTACAGCAGTAAATAACGCATATCAATACGATGAAAAAGATGGTATTATATTCTATTTTCATACAGATGAAAATAACCATCTTTTTTTCCCTCATATACATGCATCATATAGTGGAAAAGAAATGCTTATTGCTTTAGACTCTTTAGAAACTACTGGTTCATTATATAATCGTAAAAAAGAAAAAATTGCAATAAAATATGTATCACAAAACAAATCAGAATTACTTGAATTTTGGAACCGTTTGATAAAAAACAGATAGAAATATATGCCTCAGTAATTTTCTTTGTTTTTCTTATTCTCTCTCCTTGTTTTCACTTCTTTCCATTTTTCTTTTACAGCGGCGCTGTTCGTTTTCGTGCTCTCTGCGTTGTTTATATTTAAAGGCTTTGATGAGTTCTTTATATCTGTCGGTGCGTGGGTTGGATAGCTTTTGCGGTGATGCCATATAGGAGATAAATTCTGTTTTAGGTATGTACTGTACTGCACCGATTTTTACGCCATGCAGTACTTTTTCTTTTATAAGCTTGTGTATGCTTTGTGGATTATGTCCGACAAGTTCCGCCGCCGTTTGCGTGGGCAGAGCATCGGGTAGCTCTGCCCATTCCTTTTCGAGCCACTGACGGAATGCGGTGCAATTTTCTTCCGTCACCTCAATCAGCGGTCGAGGATGCCATTCGGTGCGGTTTGAGAACATTCCGTTCAGTTCTGCGAGAAAGCCTATTTCGTTATCCATACGAAACTTGAATTTTTCCGCATCTTCTTTGAGCACTCTGTATTTATGCGTTGTGTGTCCCGTGTTCTCATGCGGGATATAATTGTCATCCATCAAATATTTCATCTTGCGAGTGGAGATGTGCAGATATTGCCGCAACTCGCTCCCACTCATATAATCTTTCATTTAATCATCCTTTTTTGTGACGGCAATCATAACCGTCACTTTTTTATTTTTTCTATGACATTGTTCAATGACATATTTCGTTCCTCTTGATTTGCCGTCCCAAAACGCCAGCACCTCGTCGGAATAATCAATAATTTGCAGGTTACGCCGAAGCGGAGCAACACGACCGTATTTTTCATATTCGGGCAGAAATTCTGTGAGCTTCAACCTGTTAGCGACTGCATATTCTCTTGCACAGGTATCTATCCCTCTTGCTCCGCCGGATACAATTTCCGTAACATCTTTCGGCAGATATTTTTCCAAGTCATTTACTTTCAACCCTCTTGAACCGATAACAGCAACTTTCATAATAAATGCTCCTTTATGTCCTATTGATAGGACATATTATTTTGTTTATTAGTATACACTAAAAATGTCCTAAATCAAGACATTAAGGTGATATTATGAAACGAATACTCGATTCCGAAAAATTGAACATTATTGGCTCACGGGTAAAGGAAGCAAGAATAAAAGCAGGATTGAGTCAAAAGCAATTATCTGAAAAACTAGAACTACTCGCTGTCTACACTTGCCGCGGTTCTATTTCTCGCATCGAAAACGGTCAGCGAGCCATTACAGATATAGAAATTGATGCCATATCTAAAGTCTTAAACGTATCTCTTGATTATCTGTTCGGTAGAGAATAATTTTTCATGTGTTTTATTAAAGGTGTCATTGCGGAGCACCTCAGCTTGTATAAGAAACTGTTTCCTCCCTCTGACGAGGGAGGTGGCACGGCGAAGCCGTGACGGAGGGAGAGAAAATCTTAAATCATAATGATTTTTGACTACCCCTCAGTCTCGCTACGCTCGCCAGCTCCCCTGACAAGGGGAGCAAAATTGGATTTTTTCGATACTTTAAGGCGTCCCTTGCGAGGCGCCTTAACTTTTTCCCATATTTAAAATGTCCGTCATAATATCCGCACTCGCCTGCTTGCTTGCTTTGTCAAGGTGAGCATAGATATTTGCTGTGGTGGACAAATCGCTGTGACCGAGAAAGTTTGACACATTGATAAGCGGTACATCCTGCCCGATGAGAATGCTCGCAAAGGTGTGCCGTAAATCGTGAAACCGTATATGCCTAAGTCCGTATTTCTTTAACAGGTCGCTGAAATGCTGTGTTACATAAGACGGTTTTATCAGCTCTCCAAGTTCGTTGACACAGACGAAATCATCATATTTTCGGTTGTAGCTCCCCTTGAACATCTTACGGTATAAA
>DERX01000009.1 GCA_002361875.1 Ruminococcaceae bacterium UBA3329 | reverse complement strand
AATTTTATTCGTTTTTTCTTTACAAATATGCATAAATAGTGTATAATACATTAAATTCGGTAAATATTTTATGTTGTTTTGAATTTTTGCAAATTTTATTTGTACATTTTTCATAAAATATGTGCGGTTTTGCACCTTAAAATCGACCGAATACGCATTGACTTTAGCACGGTAAAGTGGTAACATACTAAAGCACTATATAGGAAAGGAACGGTACCGTAGCAAAGGCATTTTTAAATGTGTATTTGCTGTACCGAACGGCATAATTTATGAATTTTCATTCAGAGTCGGTTGACAGGCTGTTTCAGACATTTTTGAATCTTGAAACAATAGAGGATTGCTATGTCTATTTTGAGGACATTTGCACTATTAAGGAAATAAAAGATATGGCACAGCGTCTTGATGCCGCAATTCTTCTTAAAAACGGAATGAGCTATCAAAAAATCAGCGAAACGCTGGACATAAGCACCGCAACAATAGGAAAGGTCAGCAAGTGTCTGAATTACGGCAGCGGTGGCTACAAGACTGCAATCGAAAGGCTTAAGGACAATAACAAATGAAATCTGCACAGTTGCTTCCGAGCGAAAATTTAGTATTTTTGCTTCGTGAAATTTATGATAAATACGGTTATTCACGCTACAAAATGAATAAATTTGAAGAATATGACCTTTATGCTAAAAATAAGGATTTCCTTATTTCTGACAGCGTTATAACCTTTACGGACACAAACGGCAAGCTGTTGGCGTTAAAGCCGGATGTTACTCTTTCAATAGTTAAAAACACTAAAGATTCGGGAAAGAATGTTCAAAAGCTCTATTATAATGAAAATGTTTACCGTGTTTCAAAGGGAACGCACTCTTTTAAAGAGATAACGCAGGTAGGACTTGAGGCAATTGGCGACATTGACGAATATACAATTCTTGAGGTTGTTTCTCTTGCGGTTAAAAGCCTTGTAAGCACAGGTGAAAACTGCATTTTGGAAATATCCCATTTAGGGATTCTTTCCGATGTAATAAATTATGTCGGCGTGCCGAAAGGCGAAACCCGAAAGGTATTTCATTTTATCGGCGAAAAAAATATTCATGAGTTGATTGCGTTTTGTGACTCTTTGGGTCTTGAAAACCGCAAGATTGATTTGCTTGCAAATACAGCCAAAATTTACGGTACTGCCGAAGAAGTGTTGCCGTGGATAAGAGAAAATCTTACGGGTATTGCAGATGAAAAGAATATAAAAACCTTTGAAAATGTTATCAATGCCTTGAACGGCGGGGAAAACGGCGAAATCATCAGGATTGATTTTTCTGCTGTTGACGATATTCGTTATTACAACGGTTTTGTGTTCAAGGGCTTTGCGGAGGGGATTCCCCAAAGCGTGCTTTCGGGTGGTCAGTATGACGCTCTTATGAAGAATATGAAGAGAAAATCGGGCGCTGTCGGCTTTGCGGTTTACCTTGACAGCTTTGAAAATGCATTGAGCGTTTCGGATTATGATGTTGATGTGCTCTTGCTTTATTCGGAAAATTCAGATATTTCAATTGTAAAGAAAGAGGCAGAAAAAATAATTGCGGACGGTAAAAGTGTTTTACTGCAAAGAGAGAAATCAGACGGTATAAAGTACAGAACGCTGTTGGAAGAAAAGGACGGAGAGGTGATTTGCGTTGAAAACAATGCTTAATGTGGCTCTTCCCAAAGGGCGGCTCGGCGAAAAGGTGTATTCAATGTTTGAAAAGGCAGGTTACCCTTGCCCGTCAATTAAAGAGAATAACAGAAAGCTCATTTTCGAAAATGAAGAAGCGGGAGTCCGTTACTTTTGGGTAAAACCCTCGGACGTTGCGATTTACGTTGAGAGGGGCGCGGCGGACATAGGCGTTGCAGGCAAGGATATTTTGCTTGAATATGAGCCGGATGTTTACGAGCTTTCAGACCTTAAAATCGGAAAATGCGCAATGGCCGTTGCGGCTAAAAAGGATTTTCGTGACGATATTGGCAGAACACTCAAGGTTGCGACCAAATTTTCAAATATCGCAGGCAATTACTACCGCTCAAAGGGCAGAGATATTGACATTATTCACCTTAACGGTTCAATTGAAATAGCTCCGATTTTAGGGCTTTCAGACGTAATAGTCGACATTGTTGAAACGGGCACAACCCTTAAAGAAAATGACCTTACCGTGTTTGACACGGTAGTGCCGATAAGCGCAAGGCTTATTTCAAATAAAGCGAGCTACAAATTCAAGAGCGCCGAAATTGATAAGTTAACGCAAAAAATTGCTGAGCAGACGGAGGAACAAAAATGATTAAAATAATGAAATACAGCGAAGTTAAAAATGATGAAATCTTCGCCCGTGTAACTCCGTCAGTAAATGTTACCGACATTGTTGCGGAAATTATTGAAAATGTTAAGAAAAACGGCGATAAAGCGCTTTTTGAATACTGCAAAAAATTTGACAAAGCAGAGCTTACATCACTTCTTGTAACCGAAGAAGAAATAAACGAGGCTATGAACCTCGTCGAGCCGAGATTTATTGAAATACTCGAAAAAGCGGCAAAAAACATCCGCAAATTTCACGAAAAACAGGTTAGAAACAGCTTTATTATAAATGATGAAGACGGAATTGTAATCGGGCAGAAAATAATTCCCGTTGACAGAGCAGGGCTTTATGTACCCGGCGGCACGGCGGCTTATCCGTCAACCGTTTTAATGGATTCAATCCCTGCCAAAATTGCAGGCTGTAAAGAGGTTGTAATTGTAACTCCACCGAGCGCAGACGGCAAAGTAAATCCCGTAATTTTGGCGGCGGCGAAAATTGCAGGCGTTGATAAAATTTTCAAGGTCGGCGGAGCGCAGGCGATTGCCGCACTTGCCTTTGGAACTGAATCCGTTCCGAAGGTAGATAAAATAGTAGGTCCCGGCAACGCATTTGTTGCAGAGGCTAAAAAACAGGTTTTCGGCGTTGTTTCAATTGATATGATTGCAGGGCCGAGCGAGATTTTAATTGTTGCCGACAAAGAGAATAATCCGAAGCACTTGGCGGCAGACCTTCTCTCACAGGCGGAGCACGACAAAATGGCGAGCGCCGTCCTTGTTACGGATTGCGAAGAGCTTGCGAATAAAGTTTCCGAAGAGATTGAAAATCAAATTCCGATGTTGGAGCGTGCTGAAATCGCCAGAGCGTCAATAGATGTAAACGGCAAAATCATTGTTGCGGACACAATTGAAAGAGTATTTGACATTGCAAATGAAATCGCTCCCGAGCATTTGGAGCTTTGCGTTGAAAACCCATTTGACTGTCTTGACAAAATCCGCCACGCAGGTTCAATTTTTATGGGCAAAAATTGCCCCGAGGCATTGGGCGATTATTTCGCAGGGCCTAACCACACATTGCCCACAGGCGGTACGGCAAAATTTTCAAGTCCGCTTTCCGTTGACGATTTTATTAAGAAAACGCAGTATACTTATTATACAAAGGACGCTTTAAAAAGAGTGGCGCATGATGTAGCTTTTTTTGCAAAGCAGGAGGGACTTACAGCCCACGCAAGAAGTGCTGTAATCCGCACTGAGGAGGAAGACGGATGAGCCGCTTTTTCAGCGAAAAATATGCGTCTTTAGTGCCGTACACCCCCGGTGAACAGCCTAAAGAGATGAAATATATAAAACTGAATACCAACGAATCGCCGTTTCCGCCTTCTCCGCTCGCTTCAAAGTACGCTAAAAGGGAATCGGAAAAATTGGAGCTTTATTCAGACCCCGAGTGCCGTGACCTTGTAAAAACGGCGGCGGAATATTTCGGCGTTTCGGAAAATGAGATACTTTTTACAAACGGCAGTGACGAAATTTTAAATTTCGCCTTTATGGCATTTTGTGACGGCGCTCATTCGGCGGTTTTTCCGGATATTACTTACGGGTTCTATCCTGTTTTTGCAGAGCTTAACGGCGTTCCTTATGATGAAATACCGTTGAAAGACGATTTTATGGTAGATGTAAACGCATTTTGCGGTGTAAATAAAATGGTGTTTATTGCAAACCCAAACGCACCCACGGGAATAGCGCTTTCACTTGATGACATTGAAAAAATTGTCAAAAGCAATCCCGATAATATAGTCGTAATTGACGAGGCTTATGTTGATTTCGGAGCGGAAAGTGCAATAAAGCTTATTCACAAATATGACAATTTGCTTGTAACGGGGACTTTTTCAAAATCACGGTCAATGGCAGGGGCGAGGCTCGGCTTCGGCATTGCAAATGAAAGTCTTATAAGAGATTTGAACACGGTGAAATATTCCACAAATCCGTATAATGTAAACAGAATGACTATGGCGGCAGGCATTGGAGCACTTGAAGATAGCGAATATTTTATAAATAACTGCCGTGAAATTGCAAATACACGTGAATATGCGTCGAAAGAGCTTGAAAAATTGGGATTTGAGTTAACACCTTCTTCGGCAAATTTCATTTTTGCTCAGTCAAATAAAATTGACGGCAAAACGCTTTATTTAAAATTAAAGGAAAAAGGAATTTTAATCCGCCATTTTGATAAAGAAAGAATAAAAAATTATAACAGAATAACGGTCGGGACTTATGAGCAGATGGATGCGCTTATAAGTGCAATTAAAGAGATAAAAGAGGAGCTTATATGAGAACTTCGGCTATTGAGAGAAATACTGCGGAAACAAAAATCAAACTTTCGTTAAACCTTGACGGAACGGGAAAGAGCACCGTAGACACGGGCTGCGGATTTCTTGACCATATGTTAACGCTTTTCGCAAAGCACGGCAGATTTGACCTTGAGGTAATTTGTGACGGCGACACGAATGTTGATTATCACCACACAGTCGAGGACATAGGCATAGTGCTTGGAACTGCATTTTGCGAGGCTCTCGGTGAAAAAAAGGGAATAGAGCGTTACGGCGATATAATTTTGCCGATGGACGAAGCACTTATTTTAACGGCAGTTGACCTTTCGGGCA
Source organism: Ruminococcaceae bacterium UBA3329 (assembly GCA_002361875.1). Taxonomy (GTDB): domain Bacteria; phylum Bacillota; class Clostridia; order Oscillospirales; family Acutalibacteraceae; genus Fimenecus. The sequence goes on along the minus strand of DERX01000009.1, from coordinate 31,495 downwards.
GAGCATATCTCGGCTTTGCTTTAGATATTCCGACAGAAAAGGTCGGCGATTTTGACACAGAGCTTGTAAAAGAATTCTGGCTGGGCTTTATTCGTACGGCGCAGTGCACTTTGCACATTAAACAGCTTGCAGGCGGCAATTCGCACCACATAATTGAGGGCGCGTTTAAGTCCGCCGCCCGAAGCCTTTCAAAAGCAGTAAAAATAAATTCGGATTATAAGGACGAAATTCCGTCAACAAAAGGAGTTCTCTGATGATAGCAATTGCAGATTACGGCGTCGGCAACCTGTTTTCATTGAAAAGCTCGTTTTCGGCAATAGGCGCAGACGCCGTTGTTACAAACGATATATCTGAAATAGAAAAAGCAGACAGAATAATACTCCCCGGAGTGGGTGCTTTCGGCGACGCATCAAAAAAGCTGTTTGAGTCCGGACTCGGCGACGCTTTGATAAACGAGGCAAAAAAGGGCAAGCCGATTATGGGCATTTGCCTCGGAATGCAGCTTTTGTTTGATAAAAGCTATGAGTACGGTGAATATAAGGGGCTCGGGCTTATTCACGGAAATATCAGACCTATAGCGGATGTAATTCCGAAAAATCTTAAAATTCCGCATATCGGTTGGAATTCGCTTTCATTCAAGAAAGAAAGTCCCGTTAACAAATATATAAACGACGGCGATTTCGTATATTTCGTCCATTCGTTTTATGCGGCGGACTGCGACGAATACACGGTGGCTACGGCGGAGTACGGAGCACCGCTCACCGCAACGGTACAAAATAAAAATGTGTTCGGATGTCAGTTTCACCCTGAAAAAAGCGGTGAAACGGGGCTTAAAATTCTCCGTGCATTTACTGAAACGGAGGGATTTTGATGATTATTTTTCCTGCGATAGATTTATTTGAGGGTAAAGCTGTTCGCCTTTACAAGGGCGATTACAATAAAATGACGGTTTACAGTGACAATCCGCCGGAAATTGCGGAGGATTTCAAAACTCAAGGCGCAACCCACATTCACATTGTGGATTTGGAGGGCGCAAAAAACGGTACAACGCCCAATTTTGACACTGTATTAAAAATAAAAAAACGGAGCGGACTTTTTTGCGAAATAGGCGGCGGTATCCGCGATATGGATACAATTGAAAGGTACATTTCGGCAGGGATTGACCGAGTAATTCTCGGCACGGCGGCTGTTACAAGCGAAGGCTTTGTAAAGGAAGCCGTTAAGGAATACGGCGAAAAAATAGCAGTCGGAATTGACCTTCGTGACGGCTTTGTCGCAATAAAGGGTTGGACGGAAAAAAGCTCACTTACTGCATTTGAATTTTGCGAAAAAATGCAAAATGACGGCGTAGAAACTCTTATTTGTACCGATATTTCCAAAGACGGCGCAATGAACGGCACAAACCACGCTTTATACCATGAGCTTATGAGTAAGTTTAATATGAACATTACGGCGTCGGGCGGTGTTTCTTCGCTCCAAGATGTTAAACTCCTTGCAGAAAAAAGAATGTACGGCGCAATAATCGGAAAAGCCTATTACACGGGTGATATTGATTTAAAACAGGCTGTCGAGGTGGCGAGATGATAACAAAAAGAATCATTCCCTGTCTTGATGTCAGGGACGGAAGAGTTGTAAAGGGAGTTAACTTTACAGGGCTTCGGGATGTTTCTTCGCCTGTGGAGCTTGCAAAGCACTATTCCGAATGCGGAGCGGACGAACTTGTGTTTTACGATATTACCGCATCCTCGGACGGACGTAAAATTTTTACCGATATTCTCACCGAAACGGCAAGCAAGGTGTTCATTCCATTGACTGTCGGCGGCGGAATAAACACGGTGGAGGACTTTGACCGAGTGCTTAAATGCGGCGCCGACAAGGTCAGCGTAAATTCGGGAGCGATTAAAAATCCGTCGCTTATTTCCGAGGCGGCAAAGCTTTACGGTGACCAATGCGTTGTAATTTCGGTTGACGTTAAGCGTGTTGACGGCGTTTTCAGAGTATTCGCAAAGGGCGGAAGAGAGAACACGGGCATTGAGGCGATAAGCTGGATAAAAAATTGTGTTGATAACGGCGCGGGCGAGGTTGTAGTAAATTCAATGGACACCGACGGCGTTAAGGGCGGCTTTGATTTAGAGTTGCTTAAAAAGGTTTGCGACACCGTGAGCGTTCCCGTCATAGCCTCGGGCGGAGCAGGTAAAATCGAAGATTTTATTACGCTGTTTAAGGAAATTCCGAATGTTGACGCAGGTCTTGCGGCATCTGTATTCCACTTCGGCGAAATTCAGATTAAAGACCTAAAAGAAGAAATGGCGAAAGCAAATATTCCTGTTAGGAGATAAAAAATGATAAATATTGACGAACTTAAATTTGACGAAAAAGGGCTTATTCCGGCGGTAGTTGTGGATTCAGTCAGCAAAAAGGTGTTAACTCTTGCTTATATGAATAGAGAGAGCCTTAAAATTTCAATGGAAAAGGGGCTTACCTGCTTTTGGAGCAGGTCACGGCAGGAGCTTTGGCTTAAAGGCGAAACAAGCGGAAATTATCAGCACATAGTTTCAATTACTGCGGACTGTGATAAGGACGCGCTTGTAGTTTCCGTAATGCCTGACGGTCCTGCCTGCCACACGGGTACATTTTCCTGCTTTAACGATAAGGTTTATCAAAGCGAGGAACTGAAAGACTTTTCCTATGAGGATTTAATGGAGCTTATTAAAGGCAGAAAGACAGAAAAAAAGGAAGGCTCATACACAACCTATCTTTTCGAAAAGGGTCTTGACAAAATCCTAAAAAAAGTCGGCGAGGAGAGCACTGAAGTTATCATTGCCGCAAAGGATAACGACAAGGCGGAAACGGTTTATGAAATCGCTGACCTTGCCTATCACGTAATGGTTCTTATGATAGAGGCTGGAATTGACCTTGCGGACATTCACAAGGAGCTCGCTTCCAGACATGTTATTGACCATAAAATTAAACAGGAAAAAATGACAAAGTAAGAGTGAGAAATATGACAAAGGTATTTATTGACGGCAGTGCCGGCACAACGGGACTTCGGATTTATGAGCGTTTGGGTGAAAGAAAAGATTTGGAGCTTATTATTCTTTCAGGTGACAAGCGAAAGGATTTGAGCGCAAGAGCAGAAGCACTGAATTCGGCGGACATTGCGTTTTTGTGCCTGCCTGACGATGCGGCAAGAGAAGCTGTAACGCTCATAAAAAATGACAAAACAGTCGTTATTGACACTTCGACTGCGCACAGAACGGCGGACGGCTGGGCTTACGGTTTTCCCGAGCTTACAGGGCAGAGAGAAATCGTGAAAAATTCAAAGCGAATAGCCAACCCCGGCTGTCACGCGAGCGGATTTATCTCTCTTGTAAAACCGCTTACGGAAAACGGAATACTGACGAGTGATGCAATTGTTTCCGCATTTTCTCTGACAGGCTATTCGGGCGGCGGCAAAAAAATGATAGCCGATTACGAAACAGATGAGTTAAGCGAAGCATTGCTCGCCCCGAGAAGCTACGGACTTTCGCAGACGCACAAGCATCTGCCCGAAATGAGCAAAATCTGCGGTCTTGACAAAATGCCCTTGTTTACTCCGATAGTTTCAAGCTATTATTCGGGTATGGAGGTTGTAATAACTTTAGCGCACGAGCAGATAAACGGCACTCTTGCAGATATTAAAAATATTTACGGCGATTATTATAACGGCGGAATAGTAAAATACTGTGAAAATGCGGACGAAAGCGGTTTCCTTTCAGCCTCAAAAATGAGCGGCCGTGACGATATGGAAATCAGCGTTTTCGGAAATGATGACAGAATAATGCTTGTGTCCCGATTTGACAATCTCGGAAAAGGTGCGTCGGGTGCGGCAATTCAAAATATGAACATTGTTCTGGGACTTCCCGAAGAAACAGGACTTAATATAGGAGAATAAATATGAACTTTAATTTTATTGACGGCGGAGTTTGCGCCCCAAAGGGATTTCGGGCAAGCGGCACTTACTGCGGAATAAAAAAACCGAATATTGCAAATCTTAATCCCGATATAAAGCATAAAAATGATATTTGCCTTTATGTGAGCGATGTCGTGTGCAATGCGGCGGCGGTCTACACACAAAATAAGGTTAAGGGTGCGCCGATTCTCGTAACAAAGGCGAATTTAGCGAAAAGCGGGAATAAGGCTATAGCTGTTATCGCCAATTCCAAAAATGCCAACACCTGCAATGCAGACGGAGTGGAAAAGGCAAACAGAATGTGCGAGCTTGTTGCAAATGAGCTTAATGTTCCAAAAGAGCAGGTAATTGTTGCAAGCACAGGTGTTATCGGTCAGGTGCTTCCCATTGAGCCTATTGAAAGAGCTGTTCCGATTCTTGCCAAAGAGCTTTGCTATAATAAAAATCTTGAAGCCGCAACAGCGATTATGACAACCGACACAGTAAAAAAAGAATATGCGGTTGAATTTCAAATAGACGGCAAAATATGCAGAATAGGCGGTATGGCAAAGGGAAGCGGAATGATTCACCCGAATATGGCAACAACGCTTAATTTCATTACAACAGACTGTGCAATAAGCTCCGAGCTTTTGCAGAAAGCCTTGAGCGAGATTGTAAAGGTAACATACAACTGCCTTTCAATTGACGGCGATACCTCAACAAATGATATGGTATGTCTTATGGCAAACGGTCTTGCCTTTAATGAAGAAATAACCGCCGAGGGCGAAGATTTTGAAATATTCAAAGCTGCACTTTACGAGGTAATGGCAAATCTTACCCGTATGCTTGCCAAAGACGGTGAGGGTGCTACAAAGCTTCTTGAATGTATTGTAAGCGGCGCTGAAGATAAAGACACGGCAATTACCGTTGCAAAAAGCGTTGTCTGCTCATCTCTTTTCAAGGCGGCAATGTTCGGCGAGGACGCAAACTGGGGGCGTGTTCTTTGCGCCATAGGCTATGCAGACGCCGAGTTTGATATAAACAAGGTAGATGTTGATTTGAAGAGTGAAAATGGCGTTGTTGCGGTTTGCAGAAACGGCTCCGGAGTTGATTTCAGCGAGGAAAAGGCAAGCGAGGTTCTCTCTTCCGATGAAATTCAAATACTTGTTGAATTACACAGCGGTGAGAATCAGGCAACTGCTTGGGGTTGCGATTTAACCTATGATTATGTTAAAATAAACGGCGATTACCGTACCTAACGGAGGCAAATACAAATGGAAAATTTTTCAAATGCAGAGCGTGCAGAGGTCTTAACACAGGCTCTTCCCTACATTAAGCGTTATGTGGGAAAGGTCGTAGTTGTTAAATACGGCGGCAACGCAATGATAAACGAAAGCCTTAAAAAGCAGGTTATGGAGGACATAGTTCTCTTGTGGCTTATAGGCGTTAAGGTTGTTCTTGTTCACGGCGGCGGGCCCGAAATTAACGACCTGATGAATAAACTCGGCAAAAAAGCGGAGTTTGTTGACGGTCTTCGTGTTACCGATAAGGAAACAGTTGATATTGTTTCAATGGTGCTTGCAGGCAAGGTTAATAAATCACTTGTAAATCTTCTTCAGGTGCAGGGCGCCAATGTAATGGGTGTTTCCGGTATTGACGGCAAGCTTATTGAGGCAAAGGTTAAGAATGAAAAATTAGGTTATGTGGGCGAAATAACAAAGATTAACATTGAGCCTGTTGAGGGTATCCTTGAATACGGTTATATTCCCGTAGTTTCAACGGTTGCCTGTGACAAAAAGGGCAATACCTACAACATCAACGGCGACACTGCTGCGGCATTTATTGCAGGAGCACTCAAGGCGGAAAGACTTATAATGATGACCGATATTGCAGGTGTACTCCGAGATAAAGACGACCCGTCAACGCTGATTCCGGAGCTTACGGTTACAGAGGCTCAAAAGCTTAAAGAAGAGGGGATAATTGCAGGCGGAATGATTCCGAAGGTTGACTGCTGTGTTGAGGCGATAAAAATGGGCGTTGAAAATGTAACAATAATGGACGGCAGAATCCCCCATTCAATTCTTATGGAGCTTCTCACCGCAGAGGGCGCAGGTACAATGGTCACAGGAGATAAAAAATGAGTTTACAAGAAACAGATAAAAAATACATAGCAAATACATACAATCGCTTTCCCGTAAGCATTGTCAGCGGTAAGGGTTCGGTTGTAAAGGACGAAAACGGAAAAGAATATATTGACCTCGGTTCGGGGATAGGCGTAACATCCTTCGGAATTGCCGATGATGTTTGGCAGACGGCAATAACAGAGCAAATTGCAAAGGTTCAGCATATGTCGAATCTTTATTACACCGAGCCGTGCGCTCGTCTTGCAGAAATGCTTTGCGAAAAAACGGGAATGAAAAAGGTATTTTTCTCAAATTCGGGCGCAGAGGCAAATGAATGTGCAATAAAAATTGCAAGAAAATACGCTTTTGATAAATACGGTAAAGACCGTTATACAATAGTAACGCTCAAAAACAGCTTTCACGGCAGAACGCTTACTACTCTGTCCGCAACTGGGCAGGAGCATTACCACGAGCTGTTTAATCCCTTAACCCCCGGTTTTACAAGTGTGGACATGGGCGATTTAGATGCTTTGAATAAAATCCACGCTGAAACTCCCGTTGCAGGCGTGCTTATTGAATGTATTCAGGGCGAGGGCGGGGTTTTGCCCATAGACGCTGATTTTATTAAGAGCTTAAACGCTTGGTGCAATGAAAACGATGTTCTGTTTATGGTTGACGAGGTTCAGACAGGCAACGGCAGAACGGGAGAGTTTTACGCTTATATGAATTACGGCGTAACACCCGATGTTGTGTCTACCGCAAAAGGGCTTGCAGGCGGTTTGCCGCTTGGGGCTACGCTTATCGGTGAAAAGGCACAAAGCGTTCTCGGATTCGGCGATCACGGCTCAACCTTCGGCGGAAACCCCGTTTGCTGTGCGGCAGCTGTAAGTATTGTAAAGCGAATTGACTCTGCACTTCTTGCAGATGTTAAAGAGAAAAGCAAGGCTGTTTTTGAAGCACTTCAGGGCGCAAAGGGCGTTGAAAGTGTCAGCGGAATGGGACTTATGATTGGTATTAAACCCGTAAGACCTGCCGCGGAAATAGTTAAGGAAGTAATGGACAAAGGCGTTCTCTGCCTTACTGCTAAAGACAAAGTCCGCTTGCTTCCGGCGCTGAATATTCCGCAAGAAACGCTTTTAAAAGCTGTTGAAATAATAAAGAATGCGTGTGCAAATGTGTAAGGGTGAAGGTATGAATTTAAAAGGTAGGCATTTTTTAAAGCTGCTCGATTTTACTCCCGAGGAAATTAACTATTTGCTTGATTTGTCGGAAGAGCTAAAAAGCAAAAAGAAAAACGGAATACCCCACAGGACTTGCGAGGGCAAAAACATTGCGCTTATTTTTGAAAAAACAAGCACTCGCACCCGCTGTGCATTTGAGGTTGCGGCGGCGGATCTCGGTATGCACCCTGTGTATCTCGACCCGCAAGGCTCGCAGATAGGTAAAAAAGAGAGCATTGCGGACACCGCAAGGGTATTAGGCAGAATGTTTGACGGAATTGAGTACCGCGGCTTCGGGCAGGAAATCGTTGAGAATTTAGCAAAGTATGCAGGCGTACCCGTTTGGAATGGACTTACGAATGAATTTCACCCGACGCAGATTCTCGCTGATTTTCTGACAATCCGTGAGCATTTCGGCACTCTTTCGGGTAAAAAGCTTGTTTATATGGGCGACGCAAGGTTCAATATGGGCAATTCCTTAATGGTCGGTGCGGCAAAAATGGGAATGCATTTTGTCGCCTGCGCTCCTAAGAAATATTTTCCTGACGGTGAGCTCCAAAAGGAATGTATGAGAATTGCTGAGGGAACGGGCGCTATTATTGAATTTTGCGAAGACCCGTTGACTGCAACAAAAAATGCCGATGTAATTTATACCGACGTTTGGGTTTCTATGGGCGAGGCAGATGAGGTTTGGGAAGAGCGTATCCGTGATTTAACTCCGTACAGAGTTACAATGGATTTGCTTAATAATGCAGGTGAAAATTGCCGTTTTATGCATTGTTTGCCCGCTTTTCACGACCTTAATACCGAAATCGGCAAAAAGATTTACGAAAAATTCGGCTTAACGTGTATGGAGGTTACCGACGAGGTAATTGAGAGCGACCGCTCAATAGTTTTTGACGAGGCGGAGAACCGTATGCACACAATTAAAGCCGTAATGGCGGCAACGCTTTAAAATTATTTGAGTTATAAAAACAAAGCCAAGATTCACTTAAATGTGTGTCTTGGCTTTTTAATATTTTTGTAGCGGCGGGTTTCCACGCCCGCCGAAAAAATAAAATTGTAAATGTAAAACGATGAATATAAAGGTCAGGTGCGGAAGCATGACCGTGCGTGTTTAGCGCATAACTTCGCTTATCAGTGTTACATGGATTGCAATGAAAAATTCTGAATAAAATTTAAGGAAAATCCCTCAGTATTTGCTCATGCTTGCTATTTTCGCTTTTGATAGATTTACGGTTGTTCGACCAATTATTCGGCGGGCATGGAAACCCGCCGCTACTCCTATTGGATATTTTTTACAACTCTTTCTATTTCAATTCAATATACTTATTCCAAGGGTAAGGTACCCTGCAAATGTAACCCACACAATATACGGTATCTGCAAATATGCCGAAAGCTTGTTGACTTTATAAAACTGCGCAATCATAGCGAGTATTACAGACCACAGAATGAGAAGCCATACAAAGGCGAATGTATATGCCCTGAAATTAAAAAATATTATGCTCCAAAAGAAATTCAGGAACAGATTAACGGCATATAAAATAAGCCCCGTTTCGGCTTCTCTTTTTTTGAATTTTCTGTGCTCGTAAACGGTTGCGCTTGAAAATCCCATAAGAATATAAAGAATTGTCCAAACAATCGGGAACAGAAATGCAGGCGGTGAGAGGGGCGGCTTGTTTATTTCCCCGAAAAGCTGCATATTCCCCTTTGTAAGCAGTGCTGAAAATCCCCCGACCGCAAGTGCTGTAAGAATTGAGATAATAAAACTCTTATATTTCTTCCACATTTTTTCCCACCTCAGAATAAATATATGCTTTTTTCGCTCTTTTATTACTTTTCTTGAATTTTATGGGATTTAGTGTATAATTAAATTATGATTTTGTATTTTGGGGGAACACCTTTTATGAAAACAGTTTACAGAAATTTTATTTTGCTTGACGGAAAAGAGGATATGACACCTGTTAAAAACAAGGTACTCGTTGTCGAGGACGATAAAATATTAGCAATAACCGACCGATGGGATATTGACGAAAACACAAGAATACTTGATTTGGGCGGGCGTTATTTAATGCCGGGGCTTATAAATCTTCATGTTCATTTGCCCGCAGGCGGTAAGCCGTCAACAACAGGCGGAAACACAAAAGCACTTGTAAAGCTTGTGACATCGAGCGCAGTTACAAGAAAAATCGGCGTTGAAATGTGCAAGGGCTACGCAATGCAGGAGCTTTTGTCGGGTGTTACTACTTTAAGAACCGTTGGCGGAGTTGCGGACTTTGACTCAATACTTCGTGATATGATAAATTCGGGCAAAACGGACGGTCCGAGGATTTTAGCGTCTAACAATGCAATAGGACCTCATGACGGACATATGGTCGGCTCTGTTGCGGTTGAGGCAAATACTGAAGACGAGTGCAGGGAAGAAGTCAGAAAGCTTTCTGAGCAAAAGGTAGATTTAATTAAAATTATGATAACCGGCGGCGTGCTTGACGCTACTGTTAAGGGTGAACCGGGTGTGCTGAAAATGGCACCAGAACTTGTACGCGTGTGCTGTGATGAGGCGCATAAGCTCGGCTTTAAGGTTGCCGCTCATGTTGAGAGTGCAGAGGGCTTGCGTGTTGCCGCAGAAAACGGCGTTGACACCGTTGAGCACGGTGCGCCTATGGATGAACACACCGCGCAGTGTCTGAAAACGCACGGTTCGGCTTACATCTGCACTGTTTCGCCTGCTCTTCCCCTTGCAAAATTCAGCCGTGAACAGACGCAGATATCGGAAATGGTGCAGTATAACTCAAATGTTGTGTTTGAGGGGATAATTGAGGGCACAAAGAATGCTTTGGAACACGGTATTCCCGTGGGACTCGGCACGGACACGGGCTGTCCGTTTGTAACTCATTACAATATGTGGCGTGAGCTTGTGTATTTTCAGAAATTCGTGGGTGCAAGTCCTGAATTTGCCCTTTACACCGCTACGCTCGGCAATGCAAAAATTGCAGGGATTGACAGTATTACGGGAAGTATTGAAGTTGGTAAATCTGCCGATATTCTCATAACGGACGAAAATCCGCTTGAAAATTTTGAAACGATGAAGAATCCATATTGCGTAATAATGAAGGGCAAACGGTTTATGGAACCCAAAATCAAGAAAAATAAGCTCGGTGAGGATTTGCTTGATAAAGCAATGCCGTAAAATAAGAGGAAAATAAGGCAAATGAAACTGATTTTATCGTCCTGCGATTTTAAAAATGAAAAATCCAAGCAGGTAATTCTTGAAAATTTGGGAATGCCGATAGAAAACTGCAAGGTGCTTTTTATCCCGAATGAAAAGGCAAATATAAGGCGTATTAAGAATAAAAAATATGTTCCGAGACTGCTTGAAGCAGGCTTTTCGGAAGAAAATATTTCAGTGTTTAATTATTATGACTGCGAGCCGTTTTTCGGCCTTGATTTTGACGCAGTTTACATAGGCGGGGGGAACACCTTCGGCACGTTTGAGCGCCTTTTGGAATGTAATTTTACTGATGAAATAGTAAGAATGGTGAAAAACGGAGCGGTTTACATCGGCGGAAGCGCAGGAGCGCACATTGCCTGTCCCGATTTTTCTCACGTGTCAAAATATGACGAAAATAATACCTCGCTCACTGATTTTAAAGGATTGAACCTTTTTGACGGCTATTTAATCTGTCATTTCACTGAGGACAGACGTGAATATTTTGAAGAATTAAAAAACCGCCGTCAAAATGTATACGCCCTCACAAATGACGATTCAATAGTGTATGAAAAGTAAATCGGAGAATAATTGTTAATGTAGCGGCGGGTTTCCATGCCCGCCGAAAATAAATTTAACTAAGACAACTGTATAAAGGATAAAACTTATGAAAAGAGAATTGGGGATTGCAAGGTGCGGTCTTGCCTGTTGTCTGTGCTCTGAAAATGACAAATGCGCAGGCTGTAATTCGGGTGACTGCCCTGATAAACACTTATGCGAAAACAGAAAATGTTCAATTGAAAAAGGGATAGAGAATTGCTATGAGTGTGACAGAGACTGTAAAATAGGGCTTTTAAGCAAAATTAAACCGTATTCATTTACGCTGCTTGCCCAAAAATACGGTGAAGAATATTTGCTTAATCGGCAATTCAAAGGTTATGTTTTTTGATATATGGGATGTTGTAGGACTTTACGAACAGTAGATAAAAAATAATCCGTACAGACTGTACGGCGTAAGGAAAGATATTAAATGATTAGTTACATACACAACAAAGATGTTAAAGAAAGAATTTGCAAGGAAATTTTGGAACAATTACCCGAATGGTTCAGCAAAAAAGACGGAATAACACAATACGCTAAAGAGAGCAGAACATCACATCTGTGGGCGGCTGTCGAAAATGAAAAAACGGTCGATTTTATTGCTATGAAAGAAACAAGTCCATATACTGTTGAAATAAATGTTATGGGTGTAATTAAAGAATATCAAAGAAAAGGTATCGGTGCGGAGCTTTTTAAAAGCTTTTATGAATTTGCCAAAAACAATAATTACGAATTTATACAGGTCAAAACGGTCAAAAGCGGTAAATATGCATCATATGATATAACAAATTCGTTTTATAAAAAACTCGGCTTTAGAGAATTGGAATGTTTTGATAATTTATGGGACAAAAATAATCCCTGCCAGATTTATATTATGAGTATAAAGTGAGATATATTTATGCGCAAAGAAATAGGCTATTGCGGTAATCATTGCGAATACTGCTTTTTTACTGAATGTGGCGGCTGCAAAAGTAAAAATCCAAGCGATTCTTATGCGAATTTATTTGACGGTAAAAAATGCCCAAATGCTGTTTGCTGTAAAAAGAAGAATATCAATGGCTGTTGGCAATGTGACAAAGTGACAACTTGCAACATAGGCTTTTTCAGCTCAGGCGAAAACGATGCTAAGGCTTATGCTTTATACATAAAGAAATACGGTGCTGAGAAATATACCAAAACAATATTAAGTTTAATACATAAAGAATATGACTATCCGAAACAGTTTAAGGAAATAAACGATACAGAAAAGATTTTGGAAATATTTGAAAGAGAGGGGTAACGGCGTAATGATTATTCACTGTATGCATGAAAAATTGTGGAATAAAGTTAAAAATAAAGAATCCTTTGGCAAAAAAGATGTGCGTAAATACGGCTTTATTCATTGCTCAACAGTTGAATACTTTTGGCGAGTTGCCCCGAATTTTAAAGGTGTTAAAGAACCGCTGGTCTTAATCTGTATTGACGAAAATAAATTATTATCAGAAGTGAAATACGAGGACAGCGACGGAACGGGCAGATATTATCCTCACGTTTACGGCGAAATCAACACGGATTCAGTCGTTGCCGTTCTGCCGTTTAACAAAGACATCAACGGCAATTACATTAAAAACTCTGAATTTGACGGTATTGAGGAAATGTAGTAGGGACAGACGACTGGGCTGTCCAAAATAAAACACAAAAAATTATACTGTCGTCACGGTGTATCGACTCAATGCACACAATTCCGTAATCTTAATAAATATTCTTTGTAATGTTAATGTTGACTTTTTTCCGCCGTTATTGTATAATTTAGCGTGCTCGGTATTAACTTTAAATTTCGGTTGCTTTGCGAATATAAAAAAGCAACTCAAATCAACCGAACATATATAATAAAAAAGAATAATATAGAATTACATAAAGAATATATATCGGGGTGTAGCGCAGTTGGTAGCGCGCTTGCTTTGGGAGCAAGATGCCGCAGGTTCGAATCCTGTCACTCCGACCAAGAAATCAACATTGACCTTTAGGTTGATGTTGATTTTTTATTGTAAATAAAAGATTCGAACCTGTGAAGGTCCGAGCGTCAAGAAAACAATTCAGTGAATTGTTTTTAGTGAGGAGCGGTGAGGCGGGTACCGAAATTCGCAGAATTTGGGTCGCCGAGCCATAAGTATGCAAGCGCAGCGAAGCAGACGGTCGAATCCTGTCACTCCGACCATATCGAGTGTTCATAAGGGATTTGACTTATGAACACTCTTTTTGTTTTATCATATAATTCGTATGTACGAGCAAGGGTAACACCTTGCTCTTTTTATGCCGTGAATCGCTCGGTTATATACTCTACGGCAACGCCCTTGCGTGTATCTGCTGTATAATTTTGTACTTGCGTATCAGGCAGTTCAATATATCCGATAAAACGGTAATATATAACGATTCGTTGCGTTCGGTTTTTGCCTGTGCCCTCTGTTTCAAAAATATCAATATGGTCAATCAGTTCTCGAAGCAACGGTGATGTCAGATTATCCATTTGCATAAACCTGCGAATTGCCGATATGAATTTTTCATATTCCGAATTGTTGTTTTTCAACTCTTCGATTCTGTATCGAGTATCCGCAATTTTGGCTTTTAAGTCCATACGCTCTTTTTCGTATTTATGAGACAGCTCAACAAACCACTCATGGGCAAACGAAATTGATAAAGATGCCTGCAAAACATACAGATACAATTTCCCTGATACGGTATTGACCGAATGCGATATAAGAAAAATCAATGCAGATGATATACCGGATTTTGATATTCTCACAGCCGGGTTTCCCTGTCAATCGTTTTCGGTATGCGGTAACAGAAAAGGTTTCGCTGATGAAAGAGGTAATCTTTTCTTTGAAATAATGAGAATAGCAGATGCTAAAAAGCCCAAAATTATCTTTCTTGAAAATGTCGCAAATCTTACGGAACACGATAACGGCAAAACCTTTAATCGCATACATAATGAGCTTTCCGATAGGGATTATTATATACGATACCTCATTGCGGATGCTTGCAATTACGGAATACCGCAACACAGAACAAGAACATATATAGTTGCATTTAGGGATTATGAGATGTGCAACAGTTTCCGTTTCCCCGAGGAACAATCGCTACAAAAACACATTTTTGGTATTATTGACCGTTCGGTAAAGGCGAAAGATAAATTTTATCTTCCCGAAAATTCCTTACAGTATCAAAAAATGAATGCGGCAATTACAGATGAAAACCAAATATACAGATTTTCGGATTACGGTATTCAAAAGAGTAAATACGGAATATCTTTTACGCTTAAAGCAAATATGGGTACATGGTATAATCGTGTCCCGATTATAAAAGATAACTTCGGAATCAGAACGATTACCACCGTTATTTTCAAAAATTGTTTTCATATTAAAACCTCCTTGATTTCAGTAAGTTCATTATACGAAAAACAAAATCAAATTGCGAATGTGCGGATTATTATTTGAATATAATGTTCGACTATCGGCGAAAATGTATTTCACCAAATCCTATATGAACATTCGCACCAAAATTGATGTTGACCTTTGGGTTGACATCAATTTTTTGTTATAAATAAGTATTAAAACCTGTGAAGAAACAAGAGTAACAAACAGCTTTAATATAGATTTTACTGCCTTTTTATAAAGAAAGCATTATGAAGATGCATATAAAAATTTTAATAGAAACTTAACAAAATTTACAAAAAAAGCATTTATTTTCAGTAAAAAAATGGTAAAATAAATGTAAACAATTACGGTAAGTAATTGTGTGAAGTATTTAATAAAAGGAGCAATTTTTATGGCAAACAGATTTGTATTAAATGAAACAAGCTATCACGGTGCAGGCGCAATCAAAGAAATTGCATCAGAAATTCATGGCAGAGGCTTTAAAAAAGCTTTCGTATGCTCTGACCCAGACCTTATCAAGTTCAATGTAACAAAAAAAGTTACAGATGTTCTTGACGAAGCCGGCATTGCTTATGAAATTTACAGCGAAATCAAGCCGAATCCCACTATTGAAAATGTGCAGACAGGCGTTGAGGCATTCAAAAAATCAGGTGCTGACTGTATTATTGCAATCGGCGGCGGTTCTTCAATGGATACCGCAAAGGCAATCGGAATTATTATTAAAAATCCCGAATTTGCCGATGTTCGCTCGCTTGAGGGCGTTGCACCCACAAAAAATAAATGCGTGCCTATTATTGCCGTTCCCACAACAGCAGGCACTGCGGCTGAAGTTACGATTAACTATGTTATAACCGATGTCGAAAAGAACAGAAAAATGGTTTGCGTTGATGTTCACGATATTCCCGTTGTCGCCGTTGTTGACCCTGATATGATGAGTTCTATGCCCAAAGGTCTTACAGCAGCTACCGGTATGGACGCACTCACTCACGCTATTGAGGGCTACATCACCGCAGGCGCATGGGAGCTTAGCGATATGTTCCACCTTAAGGCTATTGAGATTATTGCAAAAAATCTTCGCGGCGCAGTTGAAAACACGCCTGACGGCAGAGAGGGAATGGCTCTCGGTCAGTATATTGCAGGTATGGGATTTTCGAATGTAGGTCTTGGAATTGTTCATTCAATGGCGCATCCGCTCGGTGCTGTTTATGACACACCGCACGGCGTTGCAAATGCAATTATTCTTCCTACTGTTATGGAATACAATGCTCCTGCAACGGGTGAGAAGTACAGAGATATTGCAAAGGCAATGGGCGTCGAGAATGTAGATAAAATGACTCTTGATGAAGCAAGAAAAGCCGCTGTTGACGCAGTTAAACAGCTTTCAAAAGATGTTGGCATTCCTGCCGATTTAAAAGAAATTGTAAAACCCGAAGATGTTGATTTTCTTGCACAGTCAGCTTATGACGATGCCTGCCGCCCCGGCAACCCGAGAGAAACAAGTGTTGCAGAAATTAAAGAGCTTTATCTTTCTTTAATGTAATTAACATGTAAATATAAAACGGTGCTCCGTTTGGAGTACCGTTTTTTCTGTATTTAAATATTTCGCTTTAAGTTTATATGTTCCTTTTAAAATAAATCATATCCCGAAGAAGTGCGCCGTTTTCGTAAATCGGGTTGTCGTAATTATCAATAAAGAAATTTTTTATACTGTGGGAGCGGACAAATCCGCATTTTTCGTAGAAAGGAACAGTTAGCGGGCTGTCACCCGTGCCGACCTGCAAAACGGAAAATTTCCCTGCATATTCCGTTACAAGAAAATCAATCAGTGCCTGTCCGTATCCTTTCCTTTGAAATTCGGGAGCAACGGCAATGTTTTTAATCTCAAGAACGCCGTTTCCCTCATCCGTCACAACACATTCGGCTTTTATTACGCCGTTATCATCATACAGCGCATACATAACACCTCTTTCAAGGTAGCGGTCAATCATATTTTCCTGCTCGTCCGCCAAAAGCAGAAGCGAAATAAACTGCTTTTTCTTTTCATCAATCCGTATAATTTCCATATTTATATGATATATTCCTTATATTTTTCCGCAAGCGAAACGGGCATAACTGCGTCAATTTCAGTGCCGTCGGCAGTATATTCTTCCTTAAAAATTTTTCCGTTGTTTCGTATATCGTTTAAAACAGAGCCGTTTTTAAAGGGGATAAGCATTTGAACATGTGTGCATTTTTCGGGCAAGCAGTCCGCAATTGCCGAAAGCAGCATATCAAAATTCTTTTGATGCAGTGCGCTTATCATAACCGTTTTCCCGAACGGAATAAGATTGTAAATGTCGCCTGCTTTGTCACATTTGTTCATAACAGTTATAATATTGTCGCCGTTTTGCCCAAGCTCCTTGAGTATGTCGGATGTGATTTCTGCATGCTCGGAGCAATGGGGGTCTGACGCATCGCAGATATTAAGGATAATATCAGCCTGTGCTGCCTCCTCAAGTGTGGATTTAAAAGCATTTACAAGGTCGTGCGGCAGACGGCTCACAAAACCAACAGTGTCAATAAGCATAACGGCCCGTCCGTCAGGCAAAGTCAGCTTTCGAGAGGTGGGGTCAAGGGTTGCAAACAGCTTGTCCTGCGCTAAAACTCCTGCGTTTGTAAGGGAATTCATAAGCGTGGATTTGCCTGCGTTGGTGTACCCTACAAGTGCAACCGTTGTTACATGGTTTTTCTCTCTTCGTGCTCTCAAATACCCTCTTCTGCGGTCGATTTCCCGAAGCTCAGCTGAAAGTGCGTTAATTCGTCTCATAATGTGACGGCGGTCGCTTTCCAATTTGCTTTCTCCGGGTCCTCTTGTGCCTATTCCGCCGCCGAGTCGGGAGAGCTCCTTACCCTTTCCAGAAAGACGGGGGAGAGCGTATTTGAGCTGTGCAAGCTCAACCTGCAATTTACCCTCGCGGCTTTTTGCACGCAGAGCGAAAATGTCAAGTATAAGTTGAGTGCGGTCAATAGTCCTGACGCCCGTGCGGTTTTCAATATTTCTTATCTGTGACGGGGTAAGCTCGGCATCGCATATAATTACATCTACATTTTGGTTGTCGCAAAAAAGCTCCGCTTCTGAAAGCTTACCTGCACCGATGTATGAAGCACCGTTCGGAACTTCTCTTTTTTGCAGAATTTCGCCGACAACTTCAGCGCCTGCGCTCTCCGCTAACAGTGCAAGCTCCGCAATTGAGCTTTCTGCGTCAAATTCGCCTGTGTCAACCGATATAAGCAAGGCTTTTTCGGGATTGCTGTTTACTTCATAAAAATCCATTTGTGCTCCTAACAATACAGGCGGGCTTTCACCCGCCTGCTTTTTTAATATCCGTGATTAGCAGCCACAGCCGCAGTCACAGTCACAGCCGCAGTCACAGCCGCAGTTGTTTCTGCGATTGTTGCAAGGATTGCAGCAGGGATTGCAGCAGGGATTGCAGCAGTTGTTGCAAGTGTTGCAGCCGCAATTACCATCAGAAAGAAGAATAATGATGATAATGAGGATTAACAACGAGTTATTTCCAAAGAAATTTGACATTATGTTTCCTCCTTTCCAAAGGCTGTATGTTCGTAACCTTCAATACATCTTATGTGAAAGCCGAATTTGTGTTACGGAAAAGAGGAAAAACAGTAAAGATTTTTAAATCAGCGAAAGCTTAAAGATTGTTGTTGAAACAAAATGCTCGCCGGCGTCGAATACATAATTCTTAAATGCGGAAATATTTGACGCATTGGGGAAATACTGCGTTTCAAGGCAAAAGCCTGTTCTGAAATCCATTGGCTTTCCTTGCTTGCCGATTTTGCCTTCTAAAAAGTTGCCTACATAAAGCTGAACACCCGGAAGGTCTGTAAAGCAGTCAAGCTTTACACCGTTCGGAGCTGTCGCTGTGGCAATAAGTCTTACCTTGCCGTTATAATCATTAAGAGCAAAGTTGTGGTCATAGCCGTTGCCTGCTGCAAGTTGCTCATCGTCATTGCCGATATCTCTGCCGATTTGCTTCGGCTCTCTGAAATCAAACGGAGTGCCTGTTACATCACGAATTTCGCCTGTGGGCATAAGTCCGTCGCCCATGGGGGTGAATGCGTCCGCATTGATGTAAAGCGTGTGGTCAAGAATATCGCCGCTGTCTACACCTTTAAGATTAAAGTAAGCGTGATTTGTAATGTTAAACGCAGTTTTCTTATCCGAAACAGCGTCATACTCAATTTTAATTTCGTTGCTGTCTGTAAGTGTGTATTTTACTTTTACCTGTTTGTTCCCCGGAAAGCCCTCTTTGCCGTCGGGACTTAAATATGAAAATTCAACGGAAGAGGTGTCGGTAATTACCGCTTGCCAATTTGCTGTTGCAAAATCGCCGTTGCTGTGCAGGCAAACATCGCCGTGAGTTGTTGTGACGGGAACTTTTTTGCCGTCAATTGTAATTCCGCCTGCGGAAATTCTGTTAGCAACAGGGCCTACAACAAGACCTTGGTAATCGTGACGGTTCTCAAAGCCGTCCATATCGTCAAAGCCGACTAAAACATCAATTTCCTTGCCGTCTTTGTCCTTTATGTAAGCCGCCTGTAAAGCCGCACCGAAGGTAATGCAGTTTATTTTCATACCGTTTTTATTTTCGATAAGGAAAGAATCAACTCTTTCGCCGTTTTTGGTTTCGCCGAATACAGATTTTGTAACGCTCATAATGCTAAACACTCCTTAATTTTTCCTATACAGTTAAGTATATATTTTTAACGCTTTATTGTCAATAAGTCAAAACAGATGACAGAGAATTTTTTTTATTAAAACACTTTTATTTAAACGGTATATGTGATAAAATAAATGTGATCATTTATTTTTAAAAGATTTATATGTCCCTTTGGCTCTGCCTTACGGCATACCGCCAAAGACGGACGAAATTTTATCATTCGCTTGCGCTTTATGATAAAATAACTTTCTAAAATAGTTTTCGGAGGTGAAAATATGTATTCGGCAGATGTAAAGCTTTATGCTTCCTCTTTTTCTGTTCCTGCAAAAATAGCGGACGAAATGTTGAAACTGTGCTCGGGGGAACAGCTTAAGGTTATTCTTTGCATTTTGCGAAATCCAGAAATTGATGCTGAAAGAATTGCAAAAATTACGGGTCTTTCACTTTACGAGGTCGAGGAGTGTGCCGAATACTGGGCAGATGCGGGAATTATTGTCTCCGAAACAAAAGAACCGAATGTTGTGACTTCTGAAAAAGATAACGAAGAAATGACAGAAAATGCTCCCGCTCCGAAAATTGTTCCGCTGTTAAAGCCTACCCAGCAAGAGATTGACAATGCTTTGGAAAAAAGCCGTTCGCTTCGCAATTTGTTTAACGAGGCACAGCAGATTTTAGGCAAAACCTACGGATACACAATGCAAAGCTTGCTTTATAATATAGTTTATTATTACGGGCTTTCGCAGGATGTTGCCAATTTGCTTTTGATTTTCGCTAAAAATGCTGACACCTGTTCACAGCAGGAGCTTTTAAAAATTGCAAAATATTGGTCCGAGAACGGCATAACCGACTGTGCCTCCGCCGACGATTACATTAACAAGGCGACTAAGGGCAGAAAGCTTTTTTTCGAGCTTGCCCGGTTAACGGGAAATGCAGACACTGCGCCCACATTCGCACAGTATGAGCTTCTTTGCAAATGGATTTTATGGGGCTTTGACGCAGAGGCTGTTGCAAAAGCGCATGGAATAATGAAAGCCGAAAAAGAAACAGGTACGCTGAATTACAGAAATTTTCAGTATATGGACAAGGTGCTGAAAAAATGGCACGAAGCAGGGTTACATACCGTTTCCGAGATTGAAAAAGCTCCCGAAAATGCTGTTGAGCAAAAGAAAAAGCCAAAGCAGAAAAAGGAAACATCATTTGACATCGAGCTTGTAAAGGAAAAATCGAGAGACAGAACAAGAGATATAGGCAGTAAAAAGAATAAGAAACGCAAGAGGAGGGCATAACATGGCATATTCAAAGGAAATTTACGAAAGAGCGCTGACCGAAATCAAAAAACGCCGTGCAGATGCCGAAAGAGCGGCTGAAATTCGATGTGCAGAGCTTGAAGAAAAATGTCCGGACCTTAAATATATAAATGAAAAATTAGCGGGAACGGGTGCGGCGCTTGTAAGAGCATTCTCTGCCTCGCCCGAAGATGCGGCAAAAATTCTTAAAGAGCTTCACCGCGACAATGCGGCGCTCAATAAAGAAAAAAAGGAAATTTTAAGCGCTATGGGTCTTCCTTCGGATTACCTCCAAGTTCATTACACCTGCGAAAAGTGCAATGATACAGGTTTCTACGAGGAGCGTGACGACAAAAAGGGAGTTTCATACGGTACAAAGCTTTGCTCCTGCCACATTGATTTGCTTAAAAATTTAGCGTCTGAGGAGATGTCCTTGCAAACACCACTTGAGCTTTCTTCATTTGACGATTTTGATTTGTCGTTTTACAAAGACGACAGGGAAACGCTTGAGCAGATGAAATATATTTTTAAAACCTGCGTTTCGTATTCGCAGAATTTTGACCTTGAGTCGCCGAGTCTTCTTTTTTACGGCAGAACGGGACTCGGCAAAACGCATCTTTCGCTTTCAATCGCCAATGAGGTCATTAAAAAAGGCTATAATGTAATTTACGGCTCTGTAAATAATTTCTTTGCAAAAATTGAGTATGAAAAGTTCAGCAAGGGCAATGATACTTATACTTTGGATTTGCTTTGCGATGCAGATTTACTGATTTTGGACGATTTGGGAATGGAATTTGCCACGTCATTTACAAATTCTGCGCTTTACACAATAATCAATACAAGAATTTGTAAAAATCTGCCCACGGTTATAAGCACTAATCTGTCGCCTGATGAGCTTCGTGACAAATATCACGAAAGCATAGTTTCAAGAATTGTAGGCACATTTGAAACGCTCGAATTTTTGGGTAAGGATGTAAGGCAAAGCAGCAATTAGATTTGAGGAGAGACGAACACAATGTTTGACGCATTAAAAGTTAAAAATGAATGTGTAGAATGGATAAGAGACTTTTTTGAGCAAAACGGCAAGGGCTGTAATGCGGTATTGGGCATTTCAGGCGGTAAAGACAGCTCCGTTGCGGCGGCTTTGTGCGTGGAGGCTCTGGGCAAAGACAGGGTAATCGGTGTGCTGATGCCCTGCGGAGAGCAGGCGGATATTGACGCGTCTTATCTTCTTGTAAATCATCTCGGAATAAAGCATTTTGTCGTAAATATCAAAGATGCGGTTGAGGGACTGAAAAATGCAATTCCCTTTGATTTGTCCGAGCAAAGCATTGTAAATATTTCGCCGAGAATAAGAATGGCAACGGTTTATGCGGTTGCGCAGAGTAATAACGGCAGGGTAGTGAATACTTGCAATCTTTCCGAGGATTGGGTCGGTTATTCCACACGCTACGGCGATGCGGCAGGGGATTTCAGTCCGCTGTCACATTTAACTGTTCAGGAGGTAAAGGAGATAGGCACAGTATTGGGACTTCCGAAAGAGCTTGTTGAAAAAGTGCCGATTGACGGTCTTTGCGGCAAGACGGATGAGGACAATTTGGGCTTTACCTATGCCGAGCTTGACAGGTACATCCGCACGGGCGAAATTGAGAATCAAGAGCATAAAGCGCTTATTGACAAAAAGCACATTATGAATAAATTTAAGCTTGAGCTTATGCCGTCCTTTGACCCCAATATCTGACTTAAAAACATAATAAAGCAAAATAACAGGGCATACCGTTGGGTATGCCCTGAATGTTTGTACATTGAATTGAATTTTGAAGTTCAACTTGTAGTGGCTGTCGACCCGACAGCCATAAATAAAATTTGCTGAAAATATTAACTGTGTACTCGTACGGAACTTAATTTTCCGTTCGCAAAAATTCGCTCACTCACCGAGAGAGCGGAAGAAATATCGACTCACCTTGTACGGAACGGATTCTTCCGTTCCGAATAACTTTGCGGTATTTTCATCGGAACGCAATAATGCGTTCCCTACGACCGCCTCGGAGAGTTGGATAGATTATAATATGAGTGCAACAGATTGGAAAAAGGAATAGACACAAATAAAAACGGACAGGCGTGCAAACCTGTCCGTATAACGGTTATTTAATTTTTATATATTGCAGAGCAGAATTTGAATTCTATATGTCCCTATTTAAAATTCAGACATAATTATTCGATTTGTTCAAACCGTTCCGTCAAATTCCGAGCTGTTCGTCGGTGATTTCTTCCTCGGCAGGAAGCACTGCTTCGGCTGAAATGTCATTCCATTTAAACAGCTTTCTGAAAATTGCATTGGGGAATGTGTGAATTTTAGTGTTAAATTCAGCAGCGCTTTGGGCATATGCACTTTTTGCGTTATAGAGGATATTTTCCGAGCTTTCAATCTGTGATAGCAGCTTGTGTACATGCTCATTTGCCTTAAGCTCGGGGTAGCTTTCAACAACTGCGCGGAATTCGCCGCTGGTTCGCACTTTAACAGGCATTCTTGTCTTTCGGGCGTCGGCAAATTCCGAGTAAAGCTCTTTTTCCTCACCTGCATATTTGTCAGCAACACGTGAAGCTTTTTCTAAAAGAGAATCACGCCGTTCAAGTGCCGCTTTGACTTCAGCCTCTGACTTCGAAACGCTGTATTTTAATTTTGTGGTCGAGTTGTACTCGATAATGAAATTTACAATAAGCGCAAGTGTGATACCGCCGATATACACCCATTTGTCATATTTTTCAGGCAGAGTGTCTGTCACAGGGTCATTGGGTATAAAAGCACACATTATCAGCAGTACAATAATTGATGAAATAATCATCGAAACGAACAGCATCAAAAGCTTAAATGCAATGTTGTTTGTAAGTTTATTCCAGTTCATTTAACATCTTCTCCAGTATGCGGTTTATCTGTAAATAATAGCTTCTCTTTCAGGGCCGTTTGATACCATATCAATCTTCTGCCCAAGCTCATTTTCAATAAATTCAACATAAGCCTTTGCTTCGGCGGGAAGAGCGTTATAATCCTTAATTCCTTTTATATTGCATTTCCAGCCCTTAAGTGTTTTAAGAACGGGCTTGCAATGTTTAAGGTCCGGAGTAGTCGGGAAATCCTTAATAATTTCGCCGTCAAGCTCGTAAGCCACACAAACCTTAATCTCGTCTAAATATGAAAGACAGTCAATAGCGGTCATAACAACCTTTGTAGCGCCCTGACATTCAATTCCGTAGCGTGTTGCAACGCAGTCAAACCAGCCGACTCTTCTGGGTCTCCCTGTTGTTGCGCCGAATTCGCCTTTGTCACCGCCGTGAACACGAAGCTCCTGTGCCTCTTCTTCGTCAAGAATTTCCGATACAAATTCACCGGCACCGACTGCTGAAGAATAAGCCTTTGTAACAACGACAATTTCCTTTATCTCATGAGGTGGAATACCTGCTCCCACTGCGCCGTAGCCTGCAAGTGTCGAAGAGGAGGTAACCATGGGGTAAATTCCGAAATCGGGGTCTTTAAGCGTGCCGAGCTGACCTTCAAGAAGAATATTTTTGCCGTTCTTTATTGCGTCGTGCAAATATTTGTGCGTGTCGCAAACATACGGAGCGATTTTTTCTTTATATTCCATACAAGTGTTATAAAGCTCTTCTTCAGACAAAAGCGGTTTGTGATAAACATGCTCTAAAGTAAGATTTTTAAGAGTGCATATATTCTTTATCTTTGCTTTAAGAGTTTCTTCGTCGAAAAGCTCGTTTAACTGAATACCGATTTTGGCATATTTGTCCGAGAAAAACGGTGCAATACCGCTTTTTGTTGAGCCGAATGCATTTTTGCCCAAACGCTCTTCCTCATATTCGTCGAGAAGAATGTGATAGGGCATTAAAATCTGCACACGGTCCGACACCAAAAGCTTCGGATTAAGACCTGCCTTGCGCACATCGTCAAGCTCTTTGAAAAATTTATCGATATCAAGCGCAACGCCGTTGCCGATAATACAGGTGGTATGATCGTAGCAAACACCGCTTGGCATTAGGTGAAAAGCAAAACGGCCTTTGTCGTTAATAATTGTGTGACCTGCGTTTGCGCCACCTTGAAAGCGAATGACAATATCTGCCTCGCTTGCAAGCATATCGGTGATTTTGCCTTTTCCTTCGTCGCCCCAGTTAGCGCCGACAATAGCTTTAACCATAAGTCAGTTTTCTCCTTTTAAAAAGCGAAATTCGCTTTAATAAAATATTAAGCCGAGGAGAACCGAACACAGCGGTGTTCTATTCCCCTTAACTTAAATATTATATATTTTTCATAAACACTTGTCAATGAAAAGAGAATAAAAAAGTAATATAAGATATTATGCGGATACAGTCGATTTAACAGGAAAAAATCCCACCGCCCAATTAACGGTGGGAAAAAACCGGTGTGTTTTCATACGGCTAAAATATTTCCTTTCCAGATTTAATAATTTTACCCGTTACAGCGTTTATTTCATAAGTGTATTTGTAAATGCCGTATTTAAAATCAACCTCGGAAAGTGTTAACTGAAATTTTGTAAGATTTGCGGCAGAAAGTTTAATTTTATCGCAAAAGAAAAGAATCTTTATTTACTGCTTTTTAATTATACGCTTTTTTCAGCGTCTGCTTCAGCTTCTGCTCTTGCTCTTTCAAGGTCGCTGAGGTTAACCTTACCGCTCTTAATTCTGTAAAAGCTGTACCCGAAAAGCACGGCAAGCATAATTATAATCATATATTGGTCGCCTGATTTCATAGTTGTAAACAGAGCAATGCTTATCAGCAAATCACATATAATCGCCAAAGCCATTGTCACCGTAAATGCCCATTTAGGCATATGGAAAAAGCTCTTATTCCATGCGTCGGGATATTTTTTAACAAGCTTAAACATCAAAACATTGTTTATAAGGTTAAGCACCATAACGGGAATCATCATAAGCGAAATTAAATCCTGCAAGCCGACATTAACAAAAATCGGAACTATCGCAATAACATAGAGTACAAGCATCATTACCCACGGATAACCCTTTTTATTTTTCTTGCCGAGAAATGCAGGCAGCCAGCCGTCCTCAATCGTTGCCATAAGCGGGTGCTGAACGCTCGCAATTGCGCCGTAAAGCGATGTTGCAATTGCAAAGCAAGCGCCGCCGATAATAAATACAACGAAAACGCCGTACGGGAAAATCTCTTTAGCAACAACGCCGAGGCTTTTGTCCGCAACCTGCTCTACAGGGAGAATGCCGACGGAAACAATACCGATAAGGCAATAAATTACCATTACAACGAAAGAGGCAAGTAAAATAGCCTTCGGAAGACTGCGCTTCGGATTTTTGGCATCAGCCGTCATTGCAATGGGCATTGTCGCGCCTTGACAGGCAAAGCTCATCATTGCAACCGCCATTATAAACCCTGTCGGTCCGTTCTTAAAGTACCCGCTGCTTAAAGGATTTGCCGTTGAAAAGTCAACCTGCGGAAGTCCGACAATTACATATACAAAAAGTGAAACTATAAGTACGGCGACAAGAATAAGGTTAAATTTACCCATAAACTTTCCGCCGAAGAAGGTTGTAATAAAGAATACCGTAATTATTGCAACTGCAATCCATTTGCCGTAAGGCGTAATTTGCGGAAAGACCGTTGACGCATATTCAACTATCGACAGTGCGTACATAGCAAAGGCGAGTCCTGTGAAAACCGTGGAAATAGCCGAAACGCCGACTAAGAGCGGCGGCTGAAGAAGCGCCTGCTGGCTGTAATTTCCGCCGGGCAGAACGAACATACCTGCCATAATGGTCTTGTAAGCGTATGCAAAAAGAACTACTGCACAGGCGGCAATAAGCGCTAACGGGATTGAACGGCCTGTGAAGCCGATGCCGCTGCCCATTGAAACAAATATGCCCGA
This sequence comes from Ruminococcaceae bacterium UBA3329, assembly GCA_002361875.1. Lineage (GTDB taxonomy): Bacteria > Bacillota > Clostridia > Oscillospirales > Acutalibacteraceae > Fimenecus. The sequence goes on along the minus strand of DERX01000009.1, from coordinate 5,072 downwards.
GCCTACGCAGTTGCCGATTCCGTAACACATAAGCTCTATTACGCCCAGTTTCTTTTTATTTTTTGTTTCTGCCATAAATCTTCCTCCGTTTTATTATTTTAAATTAAACAGCAGTTCCTTTGAACTTGGGAAATCTGCAATAGTTTTACAGTAATGTGAATATGTAACATTCATATTTTTATCAACCGCAATAAAGGCCGAAAGCTGCATTTGGCGAGGTCCGTCATCATTTGCATCACCGTCGCTGTCAAGTGCAGACGCAATTGAATTTACCATATCAGTATTCAACAGCTTTTTAACATTTTTCCCTACAAAGGTTTCATAAAGCTTGTCGCCTGCAAGCATCGGCACAACTCCGTCCGCCTCAAATACATTGTATTTATCGTAAAGAATTTTATCGGGGTCAGCAATCAGCTCAAACGGATATTTCTTTGAGTTCTTGGTAACTGTTTCAAGGCTCGACTGAAGAACAACCTTAACATCATATCCCTTGATTTTAAGTACGGGGTATGCCGCAGTGAGCATCGCCAAAATTGCACGGCATATTTCACATTCATAGTAGCGTGTGAAAACAATTAACGTCGGCTTTTGAATTAAGCCTTCAAGATTTTGGCATACTCCCCTCGAAGAGTTGTAAATAAATTCTTCGAGCTTTGTGCCGACGGTAAGCGTTTTGTGATAAGGCTTGCCGTTGGCTTCCCATTCATTTCGAACCTTTTCAACAGCCTCTTTAAATCTACCCATTGCTTTTTCAAGAGTTCCTCTTGCACAGGCAAGATTTATGCGCTGAAAGCCTCTTCCGCTCTCGCCGAATACCTCGCCGTTGTCAAGGTAAAGATTTGCATTTTCAAGCATTTTTCTAAGCTCAATATGCGTCATTCCGAGTTCTCTCATATCAAGCCACATAAGATATGTTCCCTCAAGGGGTGAAACTTTAATTTCGGGAAAATTCTCTGCCATAAAGCTTTCAACATATTTTGCGTTGGAGTCAATAACGGTTATCAATTCGTCGAGCCATTCCTCGCACTCATTGTAAGCGGCTGTGCAAGCAGTGTATGCGACAATGTTAAGATTCATCTGCATATTAAGCAGACTGCACGCCTTTGCCTTTGTGCGGACAATTTTATTCGGAATAACAATGTTGGAGCCTTGAAGACCTGCAATATTAAAGGTTTTGCTCGGAGCGGTGCAAACCGCAATATTTTCTTTAACCCGTTCGCTGACAGTTGCCATAACCGTATGCTCGTACCCGGGCATAATCAAATCGTGATGAATTTCATCGTCAATAATGAAAACACCGTTGTCACAGCAAATGTCGGCAACCTTTTTCAGCTCGTCTTTTGTCCAAACTCTGCCCACGGGGTTGTGAGGGTTGCAGAAAAGCAACGCTTTGGCTTTCGGCATTGACGCTTTTTTTCTTAAATCGTTATAATCGATTTCATAATGCCCGTCAGTATTTTTAAGCGTGCTGTAAATTATTCTTCTGCCCTTTGCAACAACCGCCATATCAAACGGATAATAAACAGGTGTAAGAATAATAACTGCCTCACCGGGCTTTGTAACTGCGTCAACAAGAACGGCGAGTGCGTCAACAACACCGGGAGTGTTGATTATCCATTCTCTTTTCACATCAAAATTATGCCTGCGTTTCATCCAGCCGCAAACAGCGTCGTAATATTCGTCCGTTGCCTGCGTATAGCCGAGGATAGCCGTATCGGCTAATTTTTTAATAGCCTCTTTGATAGGCGGAGCTGTGTAAAATTCCATATCCGCCACAGATAACGGCACATTTTCGACAGATGCATTTTTTGCGCTGTTCCATTTGCTTGAGCCGCATTTTGAACGGTCGGGAACACTTGTAAAATCGTATTTCATAAAAAACACCCCCTAAAAAATTAAAGACAAAGCGTCTGAAAAATGAGTACTTTGCCTTTTATTTAACAATTAAATAGTATCACTCATTATTGACATTGTCAATGTTTTTTGTTAAGATGCTAATAGAGAAAAATGCTTGGAGTGACATTATGAAGCCCGTTATTGCTATACCTCAAATGGGAAACGATTTATTCAGAAAATATATGAAAAGCAAATATCAAAAAAGTCTTGAAAGGGCAGGGGCAGATGTAAAATGGATAGAGCTTGAAGATATAGAAAAAGCAGTAGCCGAGGCACTTTCCTGCGACGGCTTGCTTTTACCGGGCGGGGCGGATATTAACCCTAAAATGTACGGCGAAGAAAAGAGCGAAAAGTGCGGCACGCCGAATGAAATAAGAGATAACGCAGAGCCTGTTATTTTTCGGGAATTTTTGAAAACCAATAAGCCGATTCTGGCGATTTGCCGAGGATTTCAGCTTATAAATGTTTGTAAAGGCGGAACTCTTTTTCAGGATATAAAAGATGTGCAAAAATGCAAGCATATGGACTTTTTTTCGAGGGCAGGGAGTATACACTGCGTTTCAATTGACAAAAATTCGGTTCTTTACAGTATTTTGCAGACTGAAAAGATAAATGTGAACAGTATGCATCATCAGGCAATCAATATGGTCGGAGACGGATTTCGGACTGCGGCTGAAAGTGAGGACGGATTTGTTGAGGCTATTGAACTTCAAAACCACCCGTTTTGTGTAGGTGTGCAATGGCACCCCGAGCATATGAGCAAAAAAAGTGCCGAGCAAAGAAAAATCTTCTCATTCTTCGTTTCGGCGTGTAAAAAACAATAAACAGTCATAAATTAAAATTAGGCAGGAGCGGCGCCCAACCGTTTCTGCCTTCATTTTTTGACTCATAAATCCATATCGCTATTTGCTTATATCCTTTAATTCATACTGAATAATTTTGCTCAAATCATTTAGTGTCAGCTCCACCTGATAGCCGATTTTTCCGCCGCTGAAAAGAATTGTATCAAAATTCTCTGCCGAACTGTCAATTACGGTTTTGAAGCGTTTTTTCATACCGATAGGAGAACAGCCGCCGTGAATGTAGCCGGTAAGCGGCAGTAAATCCTTTGATTTAATCATTTCAATACTTTTTTCGTTTACCGCTTTTGCGCACTTTTTTAAATCTAATTCTTTGCTGACGGGAACTAAAAAAACATAATAATTTTTAGTCGCTCCCACCGTTACAAGAGTCTTGAACACCTGGTCAGGATTTTCGTTCAAAGCATCTGCAACCTCCGTTCCGCTCACGGCATCGGTTTCATAATAAAAGTGAGTTTTGTAGTTTACTTTATTTTGGTCTAATATTCTCATTACATTTGTCTTTTCATTAGCTTTTTTCACACTATTACCTCATATCAATTTTTTCATTTCTGTATCTCTTAATGCCTATATTATGTATTATTATTATTATTTATATTCAACTGTTCCTTTTTGCGAAATCGGTAAGACGGACGGTAGCAAATCAGCGCAATCAAAAGCATAAAGGCAGTTACACCAAGGCTGACAGGATATCCAATCATAATTGTTTCAAAGGTTCGGCTGTGGGGGAAAATAAATCTAATCCACCCGATACGAATACCGCATACACCGAGCGTCGTTAAAGCTGCAGGGGTAAGCGAAATGCCGAAGCCTCGAAGATAGCCCGACATAACCTCATAAAGCAAAGTGAATGCATGAGAAACCATAATAATCATCAAACGGACATATCCTATTTTAACTACATCGGGATTACTGTCGAAAACAGCAATAAGCGATTTTCCGAAAAACAGTATCAGTACAATAGCCGTTCCGAGAGCAATACTTCCCTCCAACAAACTGAACTTTAATGTCTTTTTGCAGCGTTTAAAATCGCTTGCACCGAAGTTTTGCCCTACAAATGTTGTGCACGCCTGACTGAATGAATTCAGTACATTATAGCTTATAACCTCAATGTTAAATGCCGCGCTTGACGCCGCCATAACTATTGTTCCCAGACTGTTTATCGCCGATTGGATAACAATATTTGAAATTGAAAATACAGAACTTTGAATACCTGCGGGCAAGCCTATCCGTAAAATCTGTTTTAAGCTTATTTTATCAATTTTCAAAAGCTTTGGTTCAAAATGGATTTCCCTTTTGGTGCGTCTTAAATTGTAATATAAAATCAAGGAGCTTACAGCATTGGAGACGACTGTTGCTGTAGCAACTCCTTCTACTGTCATGTGTAATACAGCTACAAAAAATAAATTTAAAATAACATTCAGAATACCGGAAGAAGCAAGCGCAATCAAAGGAATTTTTGTTTCTCCCACACTGCGAAATATTGCAGCCTCAAAGTTGTATAATAAAATTACGGGAATACCGATAAAATAAATTCTCAGGTAAAGCAGTGCAAACGGGAACACATCTTCAGGAACATTTACCGATTTAAGTATCGGATAGGCTATTATTTCACCGATAACCGATAATAATATACCCCCTGTAATTGCCACAAGAATCGCTGTATGAACTGTCTTTTGAACAGCTTTTTTATCTCCGAATCCGATGTAATTCGCAATTACCACAGTAACACCGAGCGCAATGCCGATAAATAAATTGACAATAAGACCGATAATCGGACTGTTTGCCCCTACCGCGGCAACTGCAACCGTACTTTTATCACCTGTAAAATTGCCGACTACTGCAATATCCGCCGCATTAAATAATTGTGCTAAGATTGCCGTTGCCGCAACAGGCATAGCGAATTGCACCAGACCTTTCCCGATAGAACCGTGTAAAATATCAATTTTTCGTTTTTTTAAGTTTCCTTTCAATTTTAGATGCCTCTTTTTTATTTTACATATATTATAAACCAATCGAGACCTTATAGGAAGTCCCGATTGGCTTTATTTTTATATTTTTATGCAGAACAAAAACCGCACATAGCGTTGTAAAAGCGCAAAAATGTTATAATAAACTGTATTTACGGTAAAATATCTGCAACGGAATATAAAACCGCTTTGCCCGAAATAATAACTCTTTCGCCGACTGATTTGCAATACAGCACACCGGTTCTTTTGGACGCCTGAAAAGCAGTAATATCGGTTTTATCAAGTTTTCATTTCTGATTTCCTAAATGCTATTTTATTGATATATTATATCACAATTTTCTTGTGC
>DERX01000027.1 GCA_002361875.1 Ruminococcaceae bacterium UBA3329 | reverse complement strand
TTAATGCTTAACGCCTGCGCCTGAATGATATGTGCTTGTGTATTTGCCGTTGTAAGCCTTAACAGTGTATGTGTATTTTACATTCTTCTTTACATTTTTATCATTGTAAGAAGTTCCTGTAACTGTTGCTACCTTTGTCCAAGAGGTTGCATTACCTGCCTTACGGTATACATAATATCCCTTTGCTCCTGCTATCTTGCTCCAAGCAACTGTAACATTATTGCTCTTGTTTGCAACTTTAAATGTAGGTCTTGCAAGATATTTAATTGCTACGCCTGAATGGAATGTACTTGTAAATTTGCTATTGAACGCTCTTACGGTATACACATAATTTGAGCCGCTCTTTACATTCTTATCGTTATAAACAGTGCCTGTAACTGTTGCTATTCTTGTCCAGGACTTTGCATTAGGAGCTTTGCGGTATACATAGTATCCTGTTGCGCCTGCTACCTTGTTCCAAGCAAATTTGCGACAGTACACTTACGGGACTACAGCTTGAAACCATTGAAAAGCTGTGCAATATTTTAGAATGTACCCCAAATGATTTGTTTACGCTTGAGTAATTTTGGCCTAAATTTGTATTTTTCGGAAATATGTGGTATAATGGTTAAATACATTGACAAATCATTTTTTCGGGAGTTATTTTATGAGCAAAAAAAGGTTTAGCATTTTTGTTGCGGTTACTGCGGTGTGTCTGTCGCTCACTTTGCTTTTGACTGCCTGTTCGCCGATAAAAAATTCAAAGATTAAGGCAGATAAATTTGAATGTATTTATCCCGAAAGCGCAGGCGACCAATACCGAAAGGCAAACAGAAGTGCATACAAATCCGTTTGCAAATCAGGTCTTATTGAATTGTTTTTTGATGAAAAGACTGCATCGGTAGGTATTCTTGACTCCTCATCAAGTACTTTTTGGAGTGCGCTCCCTGTGGGCAAAGAGGAAAAAGCTATCGGCTTTTCGGCAATTGAGGCTGTGCTTTTAACCGAGGACGGCAAAGAATATGCCTTAAACTCTCAGGACAGCTCGGTGTGCTTCGGCAATTTCAGCTTTGAAAAGACAAATAACGGCGTTAATGTTAAATACTCCCTGTCGCTTGACGCCGAAACTGGTAAAACGGACATAAACAATCTTCCCGAAAACGCTGTTCGAGCCGACATTACCGTTTCATATACTCTTTTGGACGGCTCGTTTTATGCATCGGTTAATATGAACAGCATTTCCGTTCCGAAAGGCATACATATTGAAAATATAAGGTTATTAAATTCCTTCGGTGCTTACAGCGACCAAAACGCCGACGATTTTATATTTATACCCGACGGAAACGGCGCAATTATTAAAACCGGCGTCCCCGACCCCGAATTTACTCCCGTTTCGCTGAAAGTATACGGCGATGACCCTGCCGTCAACACAGGCAAAGCTTCCGCTCCCCTCGGTGCATTCGGCATTAAGCACGGCAAGGGCGCATTTCTCTGCATTATTGAAAGCGGTGACTCAATAGCTGACATTAACGCTTACAGACTGTCGGAAGCTTCCCTTAACAGCGTGGGTGCAGACTTTTCGGTTACGGATATCAATACCGAAACGAAAAAATCAAAACAAGCAAAAACCGTCGGCAACACCTATAACGGTGAAATCCGTCTTTGCTACCGATTCCTTTCGGGAAAATCGGCTACATATTCGGGTATGGCCGCCGCCTGCCGTGAAAATCTTATAAGGAACTCTGTTATTTCCTCAAAAACGGTTAATACGGACAGCTCCTCTCTTCCGCTGATAGTAAATCTTCAGTTCGGCGCTTACGACGCAAACGGCAAGCTGACCATTAAATCCACATTTGAGCAAGCGCAGACTCTCATAGCGCTTTTAAAAGCAAAGGGTATTAACTCAGTTTTGTTACATGCAAGCGGACTGTTTGCAAATGCTAATAACAGCGAAAGCGAAGATTTCGGCTCATTCTTAAAGCAACTCGGCAACAGTCAAAAATACGAATCGTTTTATTCATATATGAAAACGCAGAATTTTCCAGTATATATAGACTCTTGTGTTCTGTCGGTCAAAAAGTCCTCATCTGACAGAGCTAAAAATCTTTTCGGTAACAAGATAGAATACACTGACGGAAATACAAGTTTTAATATGCCCCAAGGCACTCGAGGCTACCTTCAAATGTCCGAGCTTGAAGACCGAATTGAAGCACTTTTAGACAGCTCTGCCGATATATCATTTGACGGATTTGCATTAAACGATATAGGCACAGCTCTTTATTCGGATTATTCATCGGACTTTTACCCCAGAGAGAGCAGTAAAAAAGAAATTGCCTCACTCATTCCCGTGCTCTCCTCAAGCAAGCCGGTTATGATAAATAAAGGTAATTTTTACTCAATAAAAAACGCAAGCATTATTTCAAATATTCCGCAAAGCACCGTGTCACGCACAGAAAACGAGGCTTACTGCGCAATTCCGTTTGCTTCGCTCATTCTTCACGGTACATACGATTACAGCCTAAACAGCATAAATTTAAGCGACGATCCGGAAGAAACCTTCCTGCGTTCAGTTGAATTCGGCGCTGTTCCGTCTGCCGATTGGTACTGTGTAAATACAGACGCAAATGATAAATACGGCTATAACAATAATATCAACGAAATTGTTGCCTACTGCGTAAAAGCAAACGACATTCTTGCAGATTTGCGTGACGCACGAATGACATCACATTACGAGGTACAGGACGGCGTGTTCTGCACAGAGTACAACAACAGCACAAAGGTTTATGTAAATCACACGGAAAAGTCCGTTAAAATAAACGGCATTGCGGTAAATGCCCGTGACTGCGCAAAGGTTTCATAACAGTTTAACCAAATAAAAAATCAACCTCAAAAGGCGCAACGCTTTTTGAGGTTTTTGTTATGTAAGTTAAAATTTAAATATCAGTCAAGCTTATATTTTTCCATTGTTTCAGCCGTTCTGAATTCGTGCTTTTCGTAATAGCCTATAAGATTTTTTTCATCGTCACGGAGAGCTACCATATAAACATCTTTATTGAGCTTAACATTTTTAAAGGTGTAAACAAGGTTATTGTCAGTATCTTTTTTGAACCATTCAACAACTTTTTCAATCATTTCGCAGGATTTTGCATTATGACATTCGAGAAGACTTTGACCCAAAAGCTTTTCTCCGCCGTATTTTTCATAATTTTTAACTGCTGCTTCGTTCATATAAACAATTTTATGGCTTAAATCGCAAAGCACAATCGGTGCTCTGTCCTGGTCTAATACGCTTTTAAATAATAATTCGTTCATTTTGATTTTCCTTTCACTGTAAGTTTTCTTCTGTCGCCCTGTGCTAATTCAAAGTGAGGAGTAAACGGCATATCGCCCGAATTTTCATAAAAAACGGTTACTTCTTGTTTCTTACATTCGACCGTCATATTAAGCTTTACACACTTGTTTTTAAGATAGTCAAAGGTTTTGCCGTCATCATAAAAAAATGTGTCGGTAAATGTGCCGTTACTCACAGGGTAAACAATTAAAACGATATTTTCCTGACTTTTCCGCCCTGTTGTTTTATTATAAGGAATCACACATCCGCATTTTACAAAATATTTCATTTTACCGTATGCGGGAATTTGCACTTGAAGCACCGTTCCGCCCTTATAAAACGCACCGTCAAAATACCAATCATCGCCTTTCGGAAGTTGAACCGTAACCTCATTTTTTCCCTCGTCCAAAACAGGACAAACAAGTATATTTCTGCCTGCAAGGAACAGGTCAGACTCCCTCGGTTCGCTGTCATAGTAAAGGAACACAGGGGAATTTATCGGCTCGTTAAATTCGACCGCTCTGTACGCGCAGTTGTAAAGATAAGGCACTAACGCTTTTCTTTGATTAAATATTTCCTTGACATAAGGCAAAATATCAGGGTAGCTCCAAGGCATTGTGGCAGAGCCATCCGAATTCCACGAATGGATTGTAAATCTCGGCTCAAAAAGTCCTAATTGAAGCCAGCGCAAAAGCAATTCCCGTGAGGGTTTTTCACCTGAAAACCCGCCGAGGTCGTGCCCGTAAAAATAAAATCCCGACAGTGACATTGTAATTCCTATAAAATGGCAGTACCGCAGGGATTGCCAATCGGTTCTGTTGTCCCCCGACCAAGTTTGAGCATATCTGCGCACGCCTATATTTCCGCTCCTTGTGGATAAAAACGGTCTTAAATCGGGGTATTTCTGCGTTTGCGCAAGATAAGAGGAATAAACCATTAAATATGTTAAATCCGGGCGTATTCGTGACGCATTAACAGTCTTTCCAAAGCCGTAGACAAGCGCATCTTCATCTTTAATGTCGAACTCGTTGTTGTCGTTCCAAGTAAATTTTATTCCCTTGTCAAGCAGCTTTTCCTTTACATTTTTAATCCAAAATTCACGGGCGGCTGGATTTGTAAAATCAAGGTAACTCCCCTGCCCGTCCCAAAAGCGTGTAATAAACGGCGTTCCGTCGGGATTTTTAACAAAAAGACCTTTTTCGGTAATTTCCTTATACATCGGGTGGCTTTGGAGAAATGCAGGCTTAATATTAGGGATTAAATCAACGCCCTTGCCTTGAAAATTCTCAATAAATTTTTCGGGATTCGGGAATTTTTCGGTGTTCCAATTAAAAACGCACCGCTGATTGCCGATTGAGGTGTATCCCGATGAAAGATAAAACCCTGTACAGTTAAGGTCAAGCTCACTTATCTTTTTGAGGAATAAATTCATTTGATTTTCGGAATCGGGCGCATCGGTATAAGCCATTGTGCTGGCGCAGTAATCAAAGCTGTTTTTAGGCGGTAAAATCTGTTTTCCGCAGACAGACGAAAACTGCTTTACTATTTCAAGCGGCGTGCCGAAGAAAACATAGTAAACAAGCGCGTTGTCTTGCGTTTTGAAATATTTAAACGGCTCGTAATAGTTATTTATCTCCTTGCCGAAATCAAAATAAGATGTATCGGACGTATCGTAAAAGATTCCGTACGAGCCGACGCTGTTTTCACATATAAAGAACGGTACATGCTTGTAAAGAGGGTCTGAACATTCAGCGTTATAGCCCATTGAATCGCTCGTTTCAATCCTGTATGAATTGCCCGATTTATTGAGCCTTCCGCACTTGTCGCCGAGGCCGAAAATTCTCTCCCCGTTTTCTCTTGAAATATAATGGAACATCCCTTTTCCGAATTCGCCCCCGAAATTGTACGCAAGAGGTGCACGGTCGCAGAAAAGAGTTTGGCCGTCTTTTTCATATTTTAAAAGAAAATTGTGACGGTAAACGGTTACCTTTATTCCGCATTTAAGCGTGAATTTGTCTGTTTCGCCGTCCGTCTCGGGATTTATTTTTTCCGCCGTAAATCCGCTGACTGAAAGTCTGTCCCGACCGCAAAATCCTAAATCCGCAGACTCCGGGTCAATGCAAAATGTGGGCAAAAGGTCCTCTCCGTCACGGAAAACGGCAACTCTTAAAAGTGACCCGCCCAAAATGTCAATACGCACATTTTGATTTTCACACTTATAGAGCAAAAATTCACTGTTAGTTTGCCGTTTAAATTCATAGTTAAATTTCATTGAAATTAAACTCCCTGCAAATTAAAATTCTATTTCAAAACTATCATACTGCTGTAATTTCTTCTTATTTACGCTCTTCACAAAATAAAACTATACAGAAAAGTTCCCTTACGCCGCACCTAAAGCACAGTCTCTATGAGGTTTTGAATTAAGAAATATTTTCCGAAATACAAAGCTGAAATTTTATTTAAAGTTTATAAGATTATTTTAAAATATTTTTCAAG
>DERX01000014.1 GCA_002361875.1 Ruminococcaceae bacterium UBA3329 | reverse complement strand
TTTAACCCCCTTAATGTTATTGACCGCAAAATAAAAATTTGATAAAATAAATTCGGTGATAAAAATGAAAAAAATCTTACTTCCCGAAGAAAACGAAAAATTAAAATATTACAAGGCAAATTTACACTGTCACTCGACAATATCGGACGGTGCAAAAACTCCTGAACAGCTAAAGGAAGATTACAAAGCGCACGGGTACAGCATTCTCTCAATTACAGACCATGAGGTTTTTATTTCGCACAGCGAACTTTCCGACAGCGAGTTTCTTATGCTGAACGGATATGAAATCGAAGCGAGCGGAACAGGCAGCAAGACCTGCCACCTCTGCTTTGTAGCTCTTGAACCTGACAACACCGAAGAAGTCTGCTTCAGCAAAGCGCACCTTTGGGGCAACGCAAAGGAAAATGCAAAATATGTAAATATTGATAAAAAAACAAGTATGCTTTTCAGAAAATACACAAAACACGGCGTAAACAAGCTTATTAAAACAGGTAAGGAACACGGATTTTTTGTAACCTATAACCACCCCACATGGAGTCTTGAAGCTTATCCGCAATATATAAGATACAAAAATGCCGACGCTATGGAAATCACCAATTACGGCTGTGTTGTGTGCGGCTTTGACGATGACAACGGCCACGCTTATGACGATATGTTACGGGACGGCGAAAAGCTTTTCTGCATTTCGACCGACGACAATCACAATGTTTACCCCGATTCATCGCCTGACTGCGACTCCTACGGCGGATACATTATGATTGCTTCGCCGTCACTTAATTACAGAGATGTAACTGCCGCTCTCAAAAAAGGACTGTTTTATTCCTCGACAGGTACTTACAAGCACACAGGCCCCGAATTTCACAGCATAACATATGAAAACGGCGAAGTGCACATTAAAACGGGTGATGTGCGGTCGATTGCTTACATTCCCTGTTCGCGTGACTGCCAAATCAAAAATGCCGAGTACGGAGAGTGCATTAACGAGGCGACATTCAAAGTAAAGAAAAACGAAAAATATTTCAGAATAGTAATTACTGACACACTCGGCTATAAAGCGTATTCAAATGCGTATTTTCCGAAGGAGTTTTAAGTAGCATTATAACCTATAACATCTCATCCACCGCTAAAGCGGTTCCCCTTCATTCTCACTTGCCGTGTAGGGACAGCCGACCCGGCTGGCCGAAATAAAATATGTTATCAATAGCACTTATCGCCACGGTGCGCCGAGGTCGGCGCACCCTACAAGTAGGGGACGATGTTACATCGTCCCAAGGTGTCCACAGGACACCCTCACCTTCGCTATGCCCAAACAGAATAATTTATATTATATCCTACCAAAACAGGACCGCAAATGCGGTCCTGTTGCTTTTTACTTATTATTTTTAGACGCAGTTAGAGTGTTGTTAAGGAGCATTGTTATGGTCATCGGTCCGACGCCGCCCGGAACGGGAGTTATAAACGAGCATTTGTCCTTTACACCCTCAAAATCAACATCACCGCAGAGCTTACCCTCCGCATTTCTGTTCATACCGACATCAATTACAACCGCGCCGTCCTTTACCATATCTGCTGTAACGAAATTCGCCTTGCCCACAGCCGCAACAAGAATATCCGCACGGCGAGTGACCTCAGCAAGATTTACCGTTTTTGAATGGCAAACAGTAACCGTTCCGCTGTTATGCAGTAAAAGCATTGCCATGGGCTTGCCTACAATATTACTTCTGCCTATTACAACACACTCTTTTCCGCTGATTCCAATGTTATAAAATTTCAGCATCTCGATAATACCCGCAGGCGTGCAGGGTAAAAACGAGTAATCACCTATCATAATATGCCCTGTATTCACGGGGTGGAATGCGTCAACATCCTTTTCGGGAGCTATTGAATTGATTACCGTTTTCTCGTCAATATGCTTCGGCAACGGGAGCTGACAGAGAATACCGTCAACCCTACTGTCCCCATTAAGTTTATTTATAAGCTCTAAAAGATCTTCCGTTGTAGTTTCTTCGGGTAGTGCGTATTCGTAAGAATTTATTCCGACTTCGGCACAGCCCTTTTTCTTGTTGTTAACATAAACCTTTGAGGCAGAGTCGTTGCCCACAATAATAACTGCAAGACCTGTTTCCTTGCCGGCATTTTTAAGAATTTCAATCTCATTTTTTATGCGTTCACGAACTGATGCCGAAACTGCTTTTCCGTCAATTATCTGCATTTTTCTTCTCCTTATATTCATTTACTTTATATACATTTCTTCTGTGGATTTGCACGAATTTAACTATTGTAATTGCAAAGCACAAAACAGCGATTAAAAGCGAGAGCACCTGCGACACACGAATATTGGTATTTGCAATGTAAAGACTGTCAGTCCGAAGTCCCTCAACAACCGTTCGCTCTAAACCGTAAATTACGCCGTAGCCGAGTATTAACTGACCGTCAAATTTTCTGAACCGTTTACAAACTATGTAAAGAATCAGAAAACCTAAAAGGCACCAAAGCGATTCATAAAGAAAGGTCGGGTGAACGGGTTTTGACGCCTCCATATCAATGCCGTTTGCGGAAAGAGTTGCGTAATTTATGTTTATATAATCCGCAATTTTTTCACTCCACATACCCCACGGAAGGTCTGTATTCGTACCGAATGCCTCCTGATTGGTAAAGTTGCCCCAGCGTCCTATTCCCTGACCGATAAGCACGCTCATTCCGAATAAATCAAGCAATTTCAGGAAGTTAAGTCCGTTCTTTTTGCAGACGAAATAAGCCGCCAATATTCCGCCGATTATTCCGCCGTAAATTGCAAGACCGCCCTCCCATATTTTGAATACGGAAAGCAAATCGTTCTTGTAGCTGTCCCACTCAAAAATGACATAGTAGAGCCGTGCGCCGATTATGCCCGCAACAGTGCCGTACAAAAGCACATCAAGCATTTTATTTAAGTCCATTTTCCATTTGTAAGCCATTCTTCCGCCGAAAAGCACGGCAAGAATAAAGCCGAATGCAATAATTACACCGTAAAATCTTATTGTAATGTCTATGTCCCACCCGGGAATTGTAAACTCAACAAGATTTGCATAAATGTCAAATTTCCAGCCGAGATTAGGGAACTCAACGGCGGTGTAGTCAGTTAAAAAACGCATATTTTAGCTCCTTTCATTCCGCCTTAATAACGGACATTGAAGAATTTTCTACATCAATAGCTTCGCAAAGCCGCCTGTTTATATCTTCAGCAGTAATACTTTCAAGCACTGAAAGTCCGTCGAAAAGTCCGTCACCGTTAAAGTAATCGTTTATAAGGTCGTTTGCAACCGAGTCAACATCGTCAAAATCCATTATAAATTTACCGTAATGCTTTTTCTTGATGCGCTCAAACTCCGTCTTGTCTATGCCGTCTTTTTGCAAGCGCAAAATTTCTTCGTCAATACATTTTCTTACTTCATCCGGATTTTCGCTCTCGCCTGAAAAAATGTGTGCACCGTAACCCTGACCCTCAAAATACTCTGCGTTAAAGGTTGTGTTGGTAAGACCGCTGTTCATCATTTTTTCGTAAAGAGAAGAGGTTTTGCCCGCAATAATATCAAGCATTATTTCGCTTTCCAAGGACTGCTTTAAGGTTCTTCGTATATTCCCGACATCTTCCTTATACCCTATTGCAAAAAGAGGCCTTGAAACATCAAGATGCTTTTCGGCATAACGGCTTACAACCTCTTTCGGCTCTTTGTGGGAATTTCGCTCAATTTTTTTATCAGGCGCTTTTTTTAGGATTTTATCGGCAACCGACAAAACCTCATCTACATTTACATTGCCTGCAACTGCAAGCGCCATATTGTTAAGATTGTAAAATGTGTTGTAGCAATCGTACAACAGGTCGGATGTGATTTCGGAGATTGACTGCGTTGTACCTGCAATATCAATTTTTACAGAGTGATTTTTATACATTGCCCCTAAAAGAGTAAACAGTGAAGCCCAAGACGGCTCGTCATTAGTCATTTTTATTTCCTGACCGATTATTCCCTGCTCTTTTCTGACGGTTTCAGATGTGAAATACGGACTTGTTACAAAGTCAAGCAAAATTTCAAGCGACTCCGAAAAATTGCCCGTGCAGGAGAAAAGATAGCACGTTTTGTCAAAAGAGGTGTAAGCGTTTGCAGATGCGCCCGTTTCGGAATATCTTTCAAACGCGCCCCTCTCCTCGCTCTCAAACAGCTTGTGCTCCAAAAAGTGAGCAATTCCCTCGGGAACTGTAATATATTCACCGTTTTCGCCTGTCTTAAAGCAGTTGTCAATTGAACCGTATT
The DNA here is from genome assembly GCA_002361875.1 of Ruminococcaceae bacterium UBA3329. Classification (GTDB taxonomy): domain Bacteria; phylum Bacillota; class Clostridia; order Oscillospirales; family Acutalibacteraceae; genus Fimenecus. Next base: position 1,572 of record DERX01000014.1, on the reverse strand, counting down.
TTGTGCCGAAAATCGCATAAGCTGATGAGTAATTTTCTTTGGGATATACAAAGATTTTAAGCCCTGAAGAATGGTCTATTTCAAAATATTTTTCATTTAAAAGCTCATTTTTAATTTCTTTAATATTATTCATCTTCTTCGCTCTCCTCCCCGTTGAGAAGATAAACGCTGTCAATTACGGTTTTCTGTGCGCATTTTATAACATCTTCTCTTGTTACCTTTAAAAGAGCCTCGGCCTCTTTCTCACCGCTTACAAGGTCTTTCGCAAAGCACTGTGAAGCGAAGAATGCGCAAACACCCGACGGACTGTCCTCAACACCGCAGTAAGCGTCGGCAAGCGCTCTTTTTGACGCCTCAAGCTCCTCATCCGTAAATTCGCCGTTTTTCATAACATTTAACTGCTCAGTGATTTCGTCCAAAGCCATTTGGTAGTTTTCATTTTCAATTCCGCTTTGAATGAAAATTATTCCCTTTTGTCTTATTAGCCTTGCGCCGCAGTAATAGCAAAGACTTAATTTTTCACGCACATTTGTAAAAAGACGTGAGTAAGGACCGCCGCCGAAAACATCGGTCATTATTCTGTAAGCAAAATAATTGTCAGCGTCATTTTCCATACCGCTGCGAAGTCCGATTACAAGCTTTGACTGATTCATCATTTTCATTGACTCGTTAAAATAACGGATTTCATCTGCCTTTGTCACAAATTCGGACGACAATTCGGCAGGATTTCTGTTTTCAATTTTATCCGAAAATTCAGTGAATTTTTCGCAAAGCATATTCTCATTTAAAGAGCCGCAGGCGGTAACAACAAATTGTGCCTCGCTCAAAAGCTTTTTATACGCCTCAAAAAGCCTTTCGGGCGTAAGAGAACGAACCTCATTTTCAAGCCATTCGCTGTCAACACCGTATTTTTCATTCTCACACATAAGCTGTTTAAGGCGTGAGAGCGCATAGGCTCTTTTGTCATTCTTTTTAGCCTCTAAATCTTCAAGAGCAAAACGGATTTCACGCTCTGCCGCCTCTTCTTGAAAATCACCGTCACTGCAAAGCGGATTCAAAAGAATATCCGTCAGAAAATCCACAGCTTCCTCGGAAGGCTTTTCGTTGTTAAACGCAAAGCAGTCATCCGGCAGCTCTAAAAAGAAAGACATCCGCATATTGTCGCCGTAATTGCCGATTGACGAATCAAACGATGCACCGTAAAGGCTTTCCACCTTTGAATTAAAGCTTTTAACGGTAGGATAATTTCCAGAAATATGAGATAACAGGCTCGTCAAAACATACTGTGCGGGTAAATTCTCCCCGAGAGGTGTAAATAAATCAATATTTATATAATTTGTCTTGAACTTTTCGGTGTTAACGCAGAGCAGTCTTATTCCGTCTGCTATCATATTGTATTGTATTTTACTCATCCTTTTCACCTTAATATAACACAGAATATAATTAAAAATAGTATTATTGGTTATTGTACCATATACAGTAATATTTTTCCACTGTATTTTTGATTTTTCAAATATATTTTTACCTTATACTTACAGATTAAACAAAATTATGTATGAAAAATAATTAAAA
>DERX01000083.1 GCA_002361875.1 Ruminococcaceae bacterium UBA3329 | reverse complement strand
TCAAGGTATATTTTATCATAAAAAATCAATTTGTAAATAACGGAGATAAAAAATGGCAGTTAAACTTATTATGACAGATTTAGACGGCACTCTTTTTAAGAATGACCACGAAAGCATTTCAGAAAGAAATGTAAATGCGCTGAAAAAGGCACAGGAAAACGGAATTAAAATCTGCATTGCGACAGGCAGAACAAAGTCTCTGCTTTTTGACGCACTTTCCTGCGTTCCCTTTGCGGATTACATAATCACATCTAACGGTGCAGTGACTTATGACGCAAAGACAGACAAAATTATTGCATCCCAGCTTTTGGACGCTCAAAAGGCGGACATAATTTTTTCGTTTATAGAATCACACTCATTTTCTCACGAAATTTATTTTGACGGCAAATGCTTTCTTAACTCCCGTTCGGCGGACAACTACAATTTTGGCAATATTTCCGCTCATTATTTAAAAATTTTAAAGGACAAAGCCAATGTTGTGCCCTCTTTATCTGAACACATCGGTCAAAAGGGCGTTGAAAAAATCAGCATTTTGCATGTTCCGAGCGATATATTAGAAAATGTCAAAAGCGAAATTTTAAGCATCGGCGGAATTTGCCTTACATCATCTATCCCCGAAAATCTTGAAATTACCGATACTGACGCTAACAAGGGTCACGCTCTTTCTGTGCTTTGCAAAATAATCGGCATAAGCGAAAGCGAGGTTATGGCATTCGGCGACAGCGGAAATGACTGCGAAATGCTGAAAACGGCAGGTTATTCCTTTGCGACGGCAAACGCTTGGGATTACGCTAAAAAAGCCGCAAAACATGTTACCCTTTCAAATGAGGACGACGGCGTTGCGGTCGAAATTGAAAAATATCTTGAAGGTATAAAATAACTGATATGAACATAAAAAACTTTGACGGAATAATTTTTGACCTTGACGGCACATTTATCGACTCAATGGATGTTTGGCACGAGGTAGATGTTGAATTTTTCAAAAGGCGAGGAATCCCTTTGCCGACCGATTACAAAGAAAAAATCAAAACAATGCATTTTAACACTGCCGCACAATACACTAAAAAAGAATACGGCTTGCCCGACAGCGTTGACAGCATAATCAGTGAATGGCGGGAGCTTTGTATGGAGCAGTACAAAACCACCGTGCCTCTTAAAGACGGTGCCGGAGAGTTTATTGCATTTTGCAAGAAAAACGGACTGAAAACCGCATACGCCACCGCCTCTGACGATGATTTATGCAAAGCGGTTTTGGAACATAACGGCGTTTTACATTTGTTTGACTCAAAAACATATGTACACGAAGTAGGTAAGGACAAAACTCACCCCGATGTTTACATTTCGGCGGCTGAAAAAATCGGCGTTGCGCCCTCAAAATGTATTGTTGTCGAGGATATACTCGCAGGTCTTAAAAGCGCAAAAAGCGCAGGATTTACAGCTATCGCAATGTTTGACAAATCGTCACATGGTGACTGGGACGAAATGTGCAAAATCGCAGATGTAAATATTAAATCGTTCGCCGAGCTGATGTGATTTTTATTTACACTTTACAAATGAATAAAAATGGAGTATTATAATACATTGTAAATCCAAATGAGAAGGAAGTACCAGATATGGAAAAAACAGTTTTAATTGAAACATCTGCAAGACACGTTCATGTTACAAAAGAAGCTCTTGCAATACTTTTCGGCGAGGGACATGAGCTTACAAAGAAAAAAGACCTTTCACAGCCCGGTCAGTTCGCTTGCGAAGAAAGAATTGCCGTAATAGGTCCTAAAGGTCAGTTCCCTGCAGTTTCAATACTCGGTCCTGTAAGACCTGCAAATCAGGTTGAAATTTCCGCTTCTGACGCACGTTCAATCGGCGTTGCCGCAGTTGTACGTGAATCGGGCGACATTGCAGGCACACCGGGCTGCAAGCTTGTTGGCCCTGCGGGTGAAATTGAAATAAGCGAGGGCGTTATTGTTGCGAAAAGACACATACATATGACTCCCGAGGACGCCGCAAATTACGGACTTTCCGACAAGCAAATTGTTTCTGTTAAGGTTCCGTCAAACGGCAGAGAGCTTATTTTCGGCGATGTTGTTGTACGAGTAAGTGAAAAGTTTAAGCTTGCAATGCATATTGACACTGACGAGTCAAATGCGGCCATGCCCAACGGCGAAATGGGAATTATCCTTTAATTGAGCATTTATTAAGACCGGGATTGCGCAAAAATCCCGGTCTGTTTGTTTTAAGGGAAAAAGTTAACCGAAAATAAATACAATCGGCTTGTCGCTGAAAACTACCCTCTGCTTTTTCTTTTTCGGTTCGCTGAAAAAGACATATTTCGCACATTTTCGGTACGGCAGAACATATATAATGGGGAATAAAAGCAAGCAAAGCAAATCCCAACCAAAAAACGACAGGCGGAAAAGAGCATATCTGATTTGATTTTCTTCAGTAAGCTCACAGCTTTGTGCTAAAACCTTTACGGGATTGGTTTCACCTGTGGTGAACTGAACAAAGCTTACTTTGGAATATCTCCCCCACAGCACAAAAAAGCACCCTGCACCCACCAAAGCCGTCACCCCTGCCGAAACGGCAAGCGTTACTGCAATTTCACGGGGTTCTCCGTTTGTATTTGCGTAATTTGCACTGAAAAGCAATACGGCGGCAGGTGAAAAGAAAACGGCGCACCACGAAAAGAACAGAAAGAATTTTAATGTTTTTACGGCAAATGAGCAAAAAAGGTCACGAAGACCAACAGGTGCAAAAGAATTTGTTGCCCGTCTGAAAAAATAGTTTTCGCTTATAAACGAAACAGTATTTATCATAAAAAGCGAAAATACAGCCGAAATTACGGCAGTTAAAATTTTAAAAATTAAAAGCATATCACCGTAGTTTTTAAGAAAAATCAGTAAATAATAATTAAGGCATAAAAGCGCTCCTGTCACTAAATAAGGCAAAATGCTTGCCAAAAATGCTTTTCTGTTTTTTCCCATAAGTATTTTTTGCGCCTTAAGTTTAATATACATCATTACAGTCACCTCAAAAACAGTATTAACGGAAAAATTACATTCAATACAAATTTTTTAACGGAGGATTTTTTATGTGCGGAATCGTAGGTTACATCGGAGAAAAGCAGGCAGCCCCTATTCTTATTGAGGGTTTAAGACGGCTTGAATACAGAGGTTATGACTCGGCAGGCGTTGCCATTGCAGGACAAAAAGTCACTGTTGTCAAGGAAAAAGGCAGAATAGATAATCTTAAAGCGGAAATTGACAGGGTTTACCCTGTGGGTACAGTTGGCATAGGTCACACACGCTGGGCAACTCACGGAATTCCCGACAATATCAATGCCCACCCACACACATCAATGAACGGCATTGTAACGCTTGTTCACAACGGTATTATTGAAAACTATATCGAAATTAAAAACGAGCTTACAGAAAAGGGCTATGTTTTTAAATCGGAAACCGACACTGAAGTTATTGCACAGCTTTTTGACAGTTTATTTAACGGCAATGCTGTTGAAACAATGATAAACACCGCTGCCAGACTCCAAGGCTCATACGCAGTTGCAATGCTCGTTAAAGGTTTTCCCGATAAAGTATTCACAATGAAAAAAGACAATCCTATGATTATAGGCAGAGGTAACGGTGAAAACTTCATCGCATCGGATATTCCCGCAATTCTTCCATATACAAAGGACTGCTACATTGTAAAGGATAACGATTTTGTTGAGCTTTGCAAGGACGGAATTACAGTTTACGGAATTGACGGCAAAGAAAAGGAAGCTGAGATTAACAGCATAAATATGAGCGTGGACGCCGCCCAAAAAAACGGCTACGACTATTTTATGGAAAAGGAAATCTACGAACAGCCCCGGGCTTTCCGTGATACTGTTTCACCGCTCATAAAGGACGGTAAAATCGTTTTGCCCTTTGAGTTTCCGAAAGGCTTCATTAAGAAAATTAACAGAATTCACATTGTTGCCTGCGGCAGTGCATACCATGTTGGTATGACTGCAAAATACATTATCGAGGATATGGCTCGCATACCTGTAATTGTTGACATTGCAAGCGAATTCAGATACAGAAATCCAATACTGAATGAGCACGATTTGTGCATTTTTGTAAGCCAGTCGGGCGAAACCGCAGACACGCTCGCTTCGCTTCGTGAGTCAAAGGCGAGGGGCGCATTTACAATGTCGATTGTCAATGTGCTTTACAGCACCATTGCAAGGGAGTCGGACGGCGTTATTTACACAAACGCAGGCGCTGAAATTGCCGTTGCCACAACAAAAGCACTTATGGCACAGCTTGGCGTATGCTACATTTTAGCCGCTTTTCTTGCTCACGAAAAAGGACTTATGGGCGACGATATTCTCAGTAAATTTACCGAAGAGGTGCTCGCCGTTCCCGAAAAAATCGAGAGAGCACTTGGAGTCTCTGACACGGCAAAGGAAATAGCAGGACAAATAAAGGACCGTCAAAGTATGTTCTTTATAGGCAGGGGAATTGACTATCCCCTTTGCCTTGAAGGCTCGTTAAAGCTTAAAGAAATTTCATATATTCACTCAGAAGGTTACGGCGCAGGCGAGCTTAAGCACGGCACAATTTCGCTTATTGAAAACGGGACGGCAGTTGTAGCAATATGCACGGACGATGCACTGCTCGGCAAGATGATTTCAAATATTAAAGAGGTGCGTGCACGAGGCGCTTTTGTCATTGCCGTTGCCCGCGAGGGCACAAAGGGAATTGAAGAGGTTGCCGATAAGGTTATTTATGTACCCGCTGTGTCACGCTACCTTATGCCGTCAATAACTGTTGTACCGCTTCAGCTTTTGGCATACCATACAACGGTATTAAAGGGATTTGATGTTGACAAGCCGAGAAACCTTGCCAAATCCGTTACGGTGGAATAAATTCTAATGAATATTGGATTATGAAAAATAAATAATTTCAGTTGAAATTGTAGGGACAGCCTACTTGATATGCGCCCCAAAAGTTAGACACTTTTGAAGGTGCATATTTTTTATGAGAAAAACAGGAAAAAAATAAAATTATATTTCGCACGAATTCTCAAAAAAATTCATCAAGCCGCATCTTTCGACAAAATTCTATAGACTATATATTGTACTATATTGCTGAAAGGATGTGAAAAGATGAAATATGAGTTAATATTAAAAATATTGGCAGAGAAAAACAACTGCTCACCCAAAGAAATTGAAGAGGAAATGATTAAAGCGTTACAGCTTGCGGTGGTTGGCACAACACCAAAATCTTTTATTACAACAGTTTCGCAGGAAATAAAGACTATACATCGTAATTAGTATATTTTATAGTCTATAAAGCTTTGGAGAAATTAGTATCATACTTTTATTAGGAGTGATACATATGACCGTTTCCGAAGCGACACGACTTAGAATTGAGGAGCTTTGCAACGAGAAAGGTATAAATTTTTGCCGTCTTGCAACTGTTTGCGGTATCCCGTACACAACCGTTAAATCAATTATTTACAATCAAAGCAAAAATCCCGGAATTACCACTATCAAAAAGATTTGCGACGGACTTGATATTTCTATAAGCGAATTTTTTGATACCGACACATTCCGAAATCTCGAACAGGAGATTAAGTAACACAAAAGCATTTTTCCGTTTATTTTTTTATGATGTTTAAATGATGCTGACAGTGTCCATAATAGTTTTGTACATAAAACAGCAAAGGAAGATTTGTGTGCAATACAGCAAAGTGGAAATATGCGGAATAAATACATCTAAACTTAAAGTATTAACGGAAAAGGAGAAAACAGAGCTTTTAATAAAGGCAAAAAACGGCGACTCATATTCACGCCAAAAGCTGATTGAGGGCAATTTGCGCCTTGTACTGTCGGTTGTTCAGAAATTCAGCGGCAGGGGCGAAAACCCCGACGACCTTTTTCAGGTCGGGTGCATAGGTTTAATTAAATCTATTGACAATTTTGACATTACGCAAAATGTTAAATTTTCAACCTATGCCGTGCCGATGATTATCGGCGAAATAAGAAGATATTTAAGAGATTACAACCCCATAAGAGTCAGCCGTTCGCTTCGTGACACAGCCTACCACGCAATGCAAGCAAAGGAACGAATACAAAATAATTTAGGCAGAGATGCTACGATAGAAGAGATTGCAAAGGAGCTGTCAATTAAACCCACCGATGTTGTTTTAGCGCTTGAGGCAATTGTTGAGCCAATGTCACTTTATGAGCCTGTATATTCCGACGGTGGTGATACGATATATGTAATGGACCAGGTGGGCGGAGCGGAGAGCGATGACGATTGGCTCAATGAAATTTCAATAAAGGAAACCATTAAGCACTTGGGCGAGCGTGAAAAGCAAATTCTGACGCTCAGATTTATGCAAGGGAAAACGCAAATGGAGGTTGCTGAGGAAATCGGCATTTCCCAAGCGCAGGTCAGCAGACTTGAAAAAGGCGCACTGAAAAAAATTAAAGAAAACTAATAAAAATTAAGAGGTGTTCACAACTCCTCTTTTTTTGCATATACTGTAATAAAAACGCAGAGAGGAGCAGTGCCGTGATATGAACTGTTACATTACTGACTTAAACGAAAAAGAGGTTATAAATCTTTGCGACGGCGCAAGGCTCGGCAATGTTTGCGATGTCGAGGTGGACACCTGCACAGGCTGTCTTGTGTCTATAATCATATACGGCAAGGGCAAGTGCTTCGGTCTTTTGGGCAGAGAAAACGACATAAAAATTTGCTGGAACGAAATCAAAGTGATAGGCGACGACACAATTCTTGTTGACATTAAACCGCCGAGAAGAGAAAGCAGGCAGTCGGGCGGTCTGCTTGACTCATTTATAAAGAACGGACATAATGCTTGAAAAGAGAGAAATGATATGTTACAATAGTTTTATAAAGTTTTGCGGCTGATTTAATTTTCGCTTATGCAAAACGGAATTTTAAAAACTGAGGTGTGAAAAATGGATAAAATCAGAGTTAAGCTTCATATCGGCGGAATTGATTACTACATCAATACTGACGAAACACTTGAATATACCGTAGCTTTAGGGGACAAAATCGACAAGCGTATAACGGAAATTCTCCGCAGTAATTCTTTGATTACGGTGAATCAGGCAGCCGTTTTAACTGCATTGGAGATTGCCGACGAGCTTGAAAAAGCAAATGGAGCGGCTGACAACTTCCGCACACAGATAAGCGAATATCTTGAAGAGGCAACAAAGGCTAAAAACGAAAGAGATTATTACAAGCGTGAGCTTGAGCGTTACAAAACAGAGGTCAGCTTTAAAAACGACCAGATAAATCTTTTTGCAGGAACTAAAAATCAGAAAAATGATGAACAAGAGTGAAATTCTTGCCCCTGCAGGCAGCAGGGAAGCGTTAAAAGCCGCTGTTCTTTCGGGTGCTGATGCGGTGTATTTCGGCTTGAGCAAATTTAATGCACGCAGAAATGCGGACAACTTTTCAGCAGAAGAGCTCGAAAGCACAATTAAATACTGTCATTCAAGGGGTGTTAAGGTACATATTACTCTTAACACCCTTATAAAAGATACGGAAATAAATGAAATCGCCGAAACGGTCAAAAAGATTTGCGATGCGGGCGCCGACGCTGTTATAGTGCAGGATTTAGGCGTAGCACGAATTATAAGAACGGTTTGTCCCGAACTTCCAATGCACGCAAGCACGCAAATGACGGTCGGCACAAAAGAGGGATTACAGCTTTTAAAGAAAATGGGCTTTTCCCGTGCAGTTCTCCCAAGAGAGTTGTCGCTTAATGAGATAAAAGCACTTGCCGAAAGCTCGCCGATTGAACTCGAAATGTTTGTTCACGGCGCACAGTGTATGTGCGTTTCGGGACAGTGTCTTTTAAGCTCCGTTCTCGGCTCACGAAGCGGAAACCGCGGGCTTTGCGCACAGCCGTGCCGACTGCCTTTTAAGGTACACGGCGGCACAGGCCACGATTTAAGTCTTAAGGATTTATCAATTATTTCGCATATGAGCGAACTCTCGGACTTGGGTATCTGCTCATTTAAAATTGAGGGCAGAATGAAACGTCCTGAATATGTCAGTGCCGCAGTTGCGGCGTGCAAAGCATCTCTTCACGGCAGTTACAGCGATGCTTTACAGACCGATTTGCAAAATCTTTTTTCACGCTCCGGATTTACGGAGGGGTATTTTAAGGGCGAGCTTGGACGAGGTATGTTCGGTTACCGCGAAAAAGAAAATGTTCAGTCCGCCACCAAGGAGCTTTTGGATAAATATGCCCGAATTTACGAAAAGGAAACGCCGAGATATAAGGTGAATTTTGATTTTCACGGGAAAATCGGCGAAAAAGCAGTGCTTACGGCTGTCTGCTCGGGAAACACGGTGCAGATTTACAGTGAAGATGTGTGCGAACAGCCCATAAACCGACCGATAAGCGCAGACAGAATCGAGGACGCTTTAAAAAAATGCGGCGGCACTCAGTTTGAAGCCGACAGCATAAAAGTCGATGAAAATATTGATTATACCCTGCCCGTTTCGCAGGTAAACCTTATGCGAAGAAAGGCTATTGAGCTTTTATCCGACAAAATCGGTGAAATCCCGACAAGAAAAACATTCTCCTGCCCCATTCATACGGAAATCCCCGCAAAAAATTTGAATGAAATATATTGCAGATTTGACAGCGCCGAAAATATTCCCGAAAATTTAGACGCGGATTTAATTTTTGTGCCGTTAAACACACCTGATGAAATTGTAGAGAAAAACGGATATGCGGTTGAAATTCCACGCGGAATGTTCGGAAATGAGGAAAAGGTTATTAAAATGCTGTCTGAATCCTCTGCCGAATTTGCGCTTTGCCACACTCTTGACGCAGTGGCAATTGCAAAAAAATGCGGCAAAAAAATTGTTGCATCAAGCTCTATGAACATTTTAAATTCACTTTCGGCGGACGAGGCAAAATCGCTCGGTATTTCGGAAATGATTTTGTCCTGCGAATGTGGATTGGAGCTTGCAAATAAGCTTTCCGCACCGATTAAAAAGGGTATTTTCGCTTACGGCAGAATCCCGCTTATGCTTACCCGTAACTGCCCCGTAAAGAACGGCAAAACGTGTGTCGAATGTGGGCGAAACAGCAGTATCATGGACAGGAAAGGCTTTTCTTTCCCCGTAAGGTGCAATATGGGTTATTCAGAGTTACTCAATTCCCGTCCCGTTTACATGGCGGACAGGCTTTCGGAGATTAAAAACAATGACTTTTTGTTTTTCAATTTTACCGTTGAAACAAAAAACGAAGTAAATAAAATTATGGAGTCTTATTATAACGAAAAAAGTCCCGACGGCGATTTTACAAGGGGACTTCTTTACAGAGGTGTTGAATAATGGAGCTTAAAATCAAAAAGTTGAAAGAAAACGCAAAAATCCCCACAAGGGGGACTGACGGTGCGGCAGGATTTGACCTGTACGCCTGCATTGATAAGCCCATAACTCTGAATAAGGGCGACACAGCTTTAATCCCAACAGGCATTGCAATTGCCGTACCCGAAGGCTATGCGGCGTTTATTCACTCACGCTCTGGGCTGAGCATAAAGAAAGGAATTTGCCTTTTAAACTCCGTCGGCGTTATTGACAGCGATTACAGAGGAGAAGTGTGCGTAGGAGTTATCAAAGCAACCGACGAGCCTTATACTATTGAGCCGTTTGAGCGAATTGCCCAAATGGTGATAAAGCAGGTGTGTATCCCCACACTTGTAGAAACAGATGAGCTTGACGAAACAGACAGAGGCACTGGCGGTTTCGGCTCAACAGGGACAAAATAAAAAAGTAAGACAAAAATCATAACCACCAGTTGAACTGGTGGTTTGCGCAGCCCCTATAAGGGGCGCCTACTGGCTCGCCGCCTAAAAGGCGGCACTGAAGCTTGACACCGCATTACTATCTCAAGCAGCCGCTCTCGTGCGGCTGCTTATTTTTGCTTACTTATTCTTGTTACCCGTGAACGGGTCTACATACTCTTTGAGTGTGATTTGGTCATTTGCGAAATCTTCCTCAAGTTGGTTTTGTATGTACTTTTCTATCACTTTCTTATTTCGACCGACTGTATCTACATAGTACCCTCTGCACCAAAAATGTCGATTACCGTACTTATACTTTAAATCTGCGTGTCGGTCGAAAATCATTAGTGTGCTTTTCAATCATTAGTGTGCTTTTCCCCTTGAGATATCCCATGAATTGTGCTACACTTAGATACGGCGGTATTGAGACCAAAAGGTGTATATGGTCTTTACACGCTTCTGCTTCTATTATTTCTACGCCTTTTTGTTCACACAATTTGCGTATTATCTCTCCGATATCTTTTTTCAGCTTCCCGTATATCTCTTTTCTACGATACTTTGGTGCGAACACTATGTGATACTGACACCTGTATGTTGAGTGTGCTAATGCTTTTATTTCGTTATTTCCATTCTTTTTTATCATGTTTTTAACCTCCTGTATTTTAGTAATGCGGTTGCCAAACCATTTCTATTATACTGGAGGTTAATCTTTTCCCAAAACCTTTTTTCGGCTTGCTTTCAGCTCGCCGTTTTTATTTTTACTAAAGCGTTTTATTTCCCCCGGTAGAACCGGGGGTTTACTCTTTGCTGAAGAGACAAAAA
>DERX01000036.1 GCA_002361875.1 Ruminococcaceae bacterium UBA3329 | reverse complement strand
AAATATTCCGATAAAAAACTGTTTCGGGTTATATTCGCCAACTTAAGGCGGCGAATATAATATGGAAAAACAAGAAAAATTGCGTGAAGAGCTAAATGAAAATTTCTCCTCGGCAATAATAGACGGCGACATTTCTTCTCTTCAAACGCTCTATTCAAAGCTGAAAAAGCTTAACAGAAATATAAAAGCTTCGGAAACAGAGTGCGTCGATTTATCCGATTTGGCGGAGAATGTTTGCATAGCTGCGGATATTATTTTGCGTGAATCGGGCAAAACGGTGGTGTTCTGCGGAAACGATGTATCTCCCGTTTTCAGTAATAGACAAATTTCAACTAAAGCTGTATTAGAGGCTGTTGGCAGTGCCTGTATTCACGGAGAAAGCCCGCTTGTAACGGTCAAAACGCAAGAGCGCAAACGCTTTGTTACCGCTGAAATTCAGTGTATGGGCAATTTTTTACCGCAGAACAGCGAAAGCCTTGAATTTATTAAAAACGCCGTGAAAAAATTTGACGGCGAGGCGCTCACGGTTTACGGCAAAGAATTTTCATCGGTTGTTATGACATTTAAAAAAGCAAATAAAATAAATCCTATGCCGAACAAAAATTTCATTGAGCTTGTCTCCGACCGTCTTTCGCCCGTTTTTGTCGAACTTTACGGAATGTGAAAATAGGTGTATAATATAAAAGTAGTAGGGATCAGAGCCTAAATTTGATTTTTACGGAACTCTCGTCTCCCCTGAAAGGGGAGATGTCAACGAAGTTGACAAAGGGGTTATAAAGTTTTCTTTCGAAAAAATTAACCCCTCAGTCTCGCTAACGCTCGCCAGCTCCCCTTTCAGGAGAGCCAAGAATTTCACTGCCCCTATACTGTCACTCATAAAACAATCAAGAGAGGTAACATTATGTGCACGGCAATTACTTTAAAAACCAAAGATTTTTATTTCGGAAGAACGCTCGACTATGAACACTCATACACGGAAGAGGTAACGGTAACGCCCCGCAATTTTCCGCTTGTATTCCGAAATGCAAGGGTTGTGGACAAGCATTTTGCGATAATCGGAATGGCTTTCGTGCAGGACGGCTATCCACTTTATTACGACGCAGTCAACGAAAAAGGGCTCGGTATGGCAGGACTTAACTTTGTGGGCAATGCCGTTTACAGCGGATTTTCAAATGACAAAGACAATATTGCTCAGTTTGAGTTTATTCCGTGGATTCTTTCACAGTGTGAGAATATTACAGAGGCAAAAGCGCTCCTCGGCAAAATAAACATCACAAACACAAAATTCAGCGAGTCGCTCCCCGTGGCACAGCTTCACTGGATAATCGCCGACCGTGACGAAGCAATAACAGTTGAATCCGTAAAGGACGGTATTCACGTTTACGAAAATCCCGTCGGCGTGCTTGCCAATAACCCGACTTTTCCCGAACAGCTTTTTAATTTGAACAATTTTCTGCATTTATCGCCCAAAGAGCCTAAAAATCTGTTTTCGGACAAATTAGACCTTAAAGCCTATTCAAGAGGTATGGGTGCAATGGGACTTCCCGGCGATTTGTCGTCACAGTCCCGTTTTGTAAGAGCCGCATTTACTAAAATGAATTCCGTTTCGGGAAACGGAGAATCGACAAGCGTCAGTCAGTTTTTCCATATTCTCGATTCAGTCGCACAGCCGAAAGGTTGCTGTGAGGTAGAAAACGGTCAGTACGAAATCACAATATATTCTTCATGTTGTAACTGCGACAAAGGGATTTATTATTACACATCATATGAAAATCGCCAAATAACAGCCGTTGATATGCACTCGGAAAACCTCGACGGAAACATTTTGATTAAATACCCAATGATACTAAATCAGCAAATAAATATGCAGAATTAAACAAAAGACGTAGGGCGGGGGTTTACCCCGCCGCTTTTATATTTAATTAAATTTGTATTTGTAGGGACAGGTCTCCGTGCCTGTCCGTTGCATAACTGTTTTGATTTATTTTTTCAGCAGGCGAGTAATGGAGATGTCACGAAGTAACAGAGGGGTTATATTCATTCAAACCGAAATTATTCATTTTTCAATATTCATCAGCATAGCAACTTCATTATTCATTTAATAACAACGGCGGGAGCAAGCCCCCGCCCTACGCTCACTATGCAGTTAATTTTAATCTAAATACATTTTATCATCAAAATAAATATTGTTTCGTCTAAATTTATGTGCTATACTCTATTACATTATAAAAGCAATCACGGCAAAGAGGTGTGTTTATGTACTTTTATCCCGAAGATTACGGTGCTTTGGCTGACGGCAAGACAAATGATGTCAAAGCCATTCAGACTGCTATTGACAAAGCGAACGAAAACGGCGGCGGAAGAGTTGTTTTGTCCTCAGGCAAGACATATTATTCAGATTCAATTATACTTAAAGAAAATGTTGAGCTGCATTTGCAAATCGGCGCAAGGCTAAAAGCTACAAGCGATATTAACGGCTATTTTAGGCCCTGCAATTTTATAAACGATAAAACCAATACTTTAATCGGCAACCCCGTAACGGGCAAGCCGTCTTTCTGCTTTATTTACGGCTTTGAGGCGCACAATTGCAAAATTACAGGCTTCGGCACTATTGATGCAAACGGTCATTCATTTGTTGAGCGTAAAGATAAATATTATGTAACGGGCAATTTTTACCCCCGCCCAACCGTTATTTACATAGAAAAAAGCAATCATATTACAATAGAAGATGTTACAATTGTTGACGCACCGTTCTGGACTTTACACCCCGCAGGCTGTGACGATGTGCTGATTTCCAAAATCCGTATTCTTAACGATTTGGATGTTGCAAACTCAGACGGTATTGACCCTGACCACAGCACCAATGTGCGAATACTCGGCTGTCACGTTGAATGTGCCGACGACTGCATTTGCCTTAAAACCTCAAAGGGCAACGCAGAATACGGGCCGTGCGAAAATATTGTGATTTCCGACTGCACGCTGATTTCAACCTCTGCCGCAATCAAAATCGGCACTGAGGGAGTTGGCGATTTCCGCAATGTGCTTGTTCAAAACTGCATAATTTCAAAAAGCAACCGCGGGCTTTCAATTCAAATCCGCGACGGCGGAAATGTTGAAAATGTGCGCTACAACAACATTATAATTGAAACACGCCGTTTCTGCCCCGACTGGTGGGGTACGGCAGAGCCTATTGTCATTACCGCCTTTGACCGTGATGAAAATACAAAAGCAGGGCACATTAAAAATGTAAGCTTTAAGGGCATCACGGCAAAGGGTGAAAACGGAGTACTCCTGCACGGGACACAGGAAAATGTAATTGAAAATGTCACATTCGAGAATGTTGACATTACGCTTTCAAAATCGTCAAAATGGGAGTCGGGGCTTTACGATATGCGCCCGGGACTTAACAAGGAAATTGAAAAGCACAAAAACGCAGGTTTTTTCATCCGCAATGCGAGAAATGTAAAAATTTACGACAGTGCCGTTCACATTGACCGCAATTGTCGGTCTTTCGGCGATGCCCTTGATTTCGACAACGACAGCGAACCCGAAACCTACCGTTTCAGCACAAACGCTTAATTCTTGACTTAAAAATATATTAGTATTATAATAGATTTCATTATTATTGAGAGGCGAACAAAAATGGATTTACGAGAGCTTTACGAAAAAAAATCTGAATTTATCGGCAAAGAAGTTTCACTTCACGGCTGGGTAAGAAACCACCGCAAGCAAAAGAATATCGGTTTTATCGACTTTTTTGACGGAACCTGCTTTAATTCTATTCAATTGGTTTATGACGACTCAAATCCCGATTTTGCAAAAATCAGCACTACTCATATCGGCTCTGCTATTGAAGCAGTCGGCGCTGTAGTTGAAAACGGAAATAAAATCGAGATAAATACAACAAATATTACTGTTTTGGGCGACTGTCCTGAAGATTATCCTCTTCAGCCAAAGCGTCATTCGCTTGAATTTTTGCGTGAAATCGCATATCTTCGTCCCAGAACCCGTCTTTTCCAAGCGGTGTTCAGAGTAAGAAGCGTTGCCGCAATGGCAATTCACGAATATTTCCAGGATAACGGCTATGTTTATGTTCACACTCCGCTCCTCACGGCTAACGATGCCGAGGGCGCAGGCAACACCTTTACCGTAACAAGCCTTGACCCGAAAGATGAAAAATTTGACTATGCGGATGACTTTTTCGGCAAACCCACATCTTTAGCTGTTACAGGACAGCTTGAGGGCGAAACCTTTGCTATGGCATTCGGCAAAATTTACACATTTGGTCCAACTTTCCGCGCTGAACATTCGGTTACTCCCACTCACGCCGCAGAATTTTGGATGATTGAGCCTGAAATTGCATTCTGCAATCTCTCACAGCTTATGGATATTGAAGAGGATTTCCTTAAATGCGTGCTCGGCAAAATCCTTAAAAGATGTGACGACGAGCTTACATTCCTTGAAACATTTACAAAATTGCCGCTTCGTGAGCGTATGCAAAAGGTTATCGACTCAAAAATTCACCGCATCACACATAAAGAGGCTATTACTCTCCTTAAAAATTCGGGCAAGGATTTCAAATTCAAGCCCGAATACGGCGAGGATTTGGCAAAGGAACACGAAAAATACCTCACAGAGGAATATTTTGACGCTCCCGTGTTCATTTACGACTGGCCGAAAGACATTAAGGCGTTTTATATGTATCAGAATGACGACGGCGAAACAGTCGGAGCGGTTGATTTGCTTGTTCCAGAGGCGGGCGAGCTTATGGGCGGCAGTGAAAGAGAAACCGATTACGGCAAGCTCACTGCTCGTATGGATGAACTTGGAATTTCAAAGGAATCTATGTATTGGTATGTAAATCTTCGTAAATTCGGCGGTTGCACTCACTCGGGCTTCGGCATGGGCTTTGAAAGACTTCTCATTTACGCAACGGGCGTTCAGAACATCCGTGACGTTCTCCCGTACCCGAGAACCTACGGCTCACTTGAGTTTTAAGTTGATTTTTATTTGTTCATTCTGTAAGGGAGGGTTTCCATGCCCTCCCGTCTTTTTATAATACTGAATATTCTTTTACAGAGTACGATGATCGGCGTCTCGTTTTCTCCCGCTTTCCCCTTGTAGGAGCGAAATTTTGTAGGGGACGACGACTCGGCGTCCCGTTACGAAGTTGATTTTTTCAGTCAGTTTTTCACGGTGCGCCGATGTTGTCGCACCCTACAAATATAATTTTTTAATAAACATTTATATAAACCAACAGCAGTCCTACGGTTTGTAAGACTGCTGTTTTTAATTGATTTATTTGATACTTTGTCTAATATTTTATTTTTTATTCTTCTTTTTTATTCTGTCTTTTTCTGCCTTCATTTTGGCTCTTTCTGGTCTTTCTGCAACACGTTGTTCTCTCTTTTTCTCAATGTAAATTTCCGCAAGAACAAAGCCGAGAACAGCCAAAACCGCAAAGAAAATCCGCAGCGGCGTGACTGTGGGTGTCAGCGGTATTCGGTTGCCGTTTGCCGCAAACGAATTTAATGTCATAAGGCAAAATAGAGCGGCAGTCAAAAAAAGCTTTTTCATAAATTATTCCTTTGTTTTTAAATCAATTCCCAGCTCATCAAGCTGAATTGTGTCAATTACAGACGGTGCGCCGCTCATAAGCTCGCTTGCATTCTGAACTTTCGGGAATGCGGTAACATCACGCAATGAATCCGCACCGCAAATAAGCATTGCAAGTCTGTCAAGACCAATGCCCATACCGCCGTGAGGGGGAGAAGCGTATTTGTAAGCCTCAACAAGGAAGCCGAATTTTGCGTCGATTTCCTCTTTTTCCATTCCGAGAAGTGAAAACATTTTATTCTGTAATTCACAGTCAGTAATTCTCATTGAGCCTGAGGACAACTCCGTTCCGTTAAGCACCAAATCGAATGCCTTTGCACGAACCTTTGCTTTATCGGTGTCAAGATAAGGAATACACTCGTCAAGGGGCATTGTAAACGGATGGTGCATTGCAAGCCATTCGCCGCTCTCTTCGTCATACTCAAAAAACGGCATTTCGGTTATCCAAAGGAAATTCCATTTGCCCTCGGGGATAATTCTAAGCTCTTTTGCAACCGTCAAACGCAAAGCACCCATAACCGAGAGTGCAAGGCTTGTTTTATCGCTGATGATAAATACGCAGTCGCCCTTTTCGGCGCCTAATTGTTCAATAAGAGCTTTAAGCTCGCCATCTTTTAAGAATTTAGCGAATGAGCAGTTAGGCTCGTCCTCTGCCCAGCGGATATATGCAAGACCCTTTGCGCCGATGCCCTTTGCCTGCTCGGTAAGCTTGTCAATTTTCTTTCTTGTATAAGTTCCTGCCGCATTTTTCGCAACAATCGCCCTTACAGTACCGCCGATTTCAATCGCATTTTTGAATACCGCAAAATCGGTTTTACCTGCCCAATCGGAAATATCTTCTATAAGCATTTCAAAGCGTGTATCCGGCTTGTCCGAGCCGTATTTGTTCATAGCCTCGGCAAATGTAAGACGGGGAAGAGGAGCGGTTATGTCAACATCTATTGTGTCTTTCATAAGCTTTCTAACAAAGCCCTCTGCCATATCCATAATATCGTCAGTTTCAACAAAGCTCATTTCAAGGTCGATTTGAGTAAATTCAGGCTGACGGTCTGCACGCAAGTCCTCATCTCTGAAACAGCGTGCAAGCTGAATGTAGCGGTCAAAGCCTGCAACCATTAAAAGCTGTTTGTAAATCTGCGGACTTTGCGGAAGTGCGTAAAACTTGCCGTTGTGAATACGGCTGGGAACAACATAGTCACGCGCGCCCTCCGGTGTTGACTTAATCATCATCGGGGTTTCAATCTCAATAAAGTCGTTTGCATAAAAATATTCCCTTGCAATCTGCGCAATTTTATGGCGCATAAGAATATTCTTTGTAAGCTTTTCGTTACGGAGATTCAAATAACGATATTTAAGCGTTGTTTCGTCGCCTACCTCATCTGCCTTTGCAATTTCAAAGGGCGGAGTTTCGCTGACGCTGAGTATTCTTAAATCCTTAACATCAATTTCAATGTCGCCTGTCGGGATCTCCTTATTCTTTGAGGAACGCTCACGCACTGTACCCTTTGCCATAAGCACATATTCGCTCCTGACAGTGAACGCCTTGTCGAATATTTCTTTGTCTGTATTTTCGCCGAACGCCAACTGAACAATGCCCGTTCTGTCACGAAGGTCAATGAAAATAAGAGAGCCTAAATCACGCCTTCTCTGCGCAAAGCCGCACACCGTAACCTCACGGCCCACATCCGCCATGGTAAATACACCGCAGTAATCGGTTCTTTTTAGTCCTGTCATTTTATCCATTATTCATTACCCCCTGTCAAAGCACTGAGTGTTTCAGCGTCAAGCTCAAGTCCCAAAGACTCAAAGCCTTCCATAGCGTCCTTAATTACAACTGACTGAAAATCGTCAGCGAAAGAGTCAAGAGCCATTTCGTGCTCTTTTCCGTCCGCCATATTTTTAAGCTTAATATTTCCTGTTTCGAGTTCTGTGTCACCGAGCACCAGCACATAAGCAGCGTTAATTTTGTTTGCATATTTCATTTGTGCCTTAAAGCCCCTGCCCACAGTATCAAACTGAGCGCAAATACCCTCTTCACGAAGATCCTTTGTAAGCGCCGCCGCTTTTAAGCTTGCATTTTCGCCCATTGACGCTATATAAATGTCGGTTTTCTTGGGTTCGGGGAACTGCGAATTTTTTTTATCCATAAGTAAAAGCAATCGTTCAATACCGAGACCGAATCCGCATGCGGGCAAAGGATTTCCGCCCATTTCGCCGATAAGCCCGTCATATCTTCCTCCGCCGCAAACAGTGCCCTGTGCGCCGATTTCGTTTGATACAAATTCGAAAACCGTTCTTGTATAATAGTCAAGTCCTCTGACGATTTGGGGATTCACCGTATATTCAATATCCATTGCATCAAGATATTTTTTTACGCCGTCAAAGTGGTTTTTGCAGTCGTCGCACAAAAACTCCAATACTGTCGGCGCATTCTTTGCAATGCCGGAGCAAACGGGACTTTTGCAGTCTAAAATTCTCATCGGGTTTCGCTCAAGCCTGCCCCTGCAAGTTTCGCAGAGGTCGTTTTCATATTTCGAAAAATATTCTTTCAGCGCCTTGTGATACTCTTTTCTGCATTCGGGGCAACCTATAGAGTTAATTTCAAGACTTAAACCGTCAATTCCGAGATAGTTGAAAATTTCATTTGCAAGCGAAATTGCCTCTGCATCTGCCGATGGCTCGCCTGCTCCGAAACATTCAATTCCGAACTGGTGGAACTCACGAAGTCTGCCTGCCTGCGGTTTTTCATAACGGTAGCAAGAGGTTAAATAGTAAATTTTCTGCGGCAAAGCCTCATTAAAAAGACCGTGCTCAAGAAATGCTCTGACAGCACCTGCCGTGCCCTCTGGTCTTAAAGTAATTGAGCGCTCGCCCTTGTCAAGAAAGGTATACATTTCTTTCTGAACAACATCTGTCGTTTCGCCTACTCCTCTTTGAAAAAGCTCCGTATGCTCAAAAACGGGCGTGCGCATTTCACGGAACCCGAAATTCTCCGCCGTTTCACGCATTGCGCTTTCAACATACTGAACCTTATAGCTGTCATTCGGCAGCGTGTCCTGCGTGCCTTTAATTGCGTTTGTAATAAGTGCCATATTGTTTCCTCAAAATCTTTGTAATATAGGATTGCCTCCCGAATGGGAGGCACGGTTTTTTAAATCTTCGGATTGATAATATCTCTCCAGTCAAGGTCGCCCCGGTCAAGTGCGTGAATAAGCGCCTCGGCAGTGGCAATATTTGTTGCAACGGGAATGTTGTGAACGTCACAAAGATGGAGCAGTGTGTTGTCCTTAGGCTCGTGCGGTTTGGGCGAAATTGGGTCACGGAACATTAAAAGCAAATCTATTTCGTTACAAGCAATTCTTGAACTGATTTGCTGGTCGCCGCCCTGTGAGCCGCTTAAAAACTGCATAATTTTGAGACCGGTTGCTTCAGAAACAATTTTTCCCGTTGTGCCTGTTGCACAAAGGTTATGCCGTGAAAGGATTCCGCAATAAGCAATGCAAAACTGTACCATTAGTTCTTTTTTTGAGTCGTGCGCCATAAGTGCAATATTCATAAAACCAGCCCTCTCTTTTAAGATTATATAATAATATAAATAATTATATTTAAATAGATAACAATGGAATAATCATATCAAAAAATTCTTTATTTTTCAAGAGATTCA
>DERX01000037.1:11700-13181 GCA_002361875.1 Ruminococcaceae bacterium UBA3329 | reverse complement strand
TCAAGTCTCGCCACTCGGACCATACAAAAAGTCTTGATATTATTGAGTTTTCAATAATTCGAGGCTTTTTTCTTTTTCCCTAAAAAGTTTTTCTGTAAACTCGAAAGCAGCACCGTGAATGCATTTGCGCTGTTCTGTTGCCAAAGACGTGCAAAGGCTTTTAAGAAAATTATCTTTCATCTATATATGTTTGATTTAACATACAGGATTTATCCGAAATTTAGACATTTTGCATGATAATTTTGAAAATAATTACAGAAAACAGCAGATTTTCTTAAGTTTTTCCAATTACATATACCGTATAATATAGATATGCTTATCGTTCAAAAAAGCAAGCAATACGAGGATAATAAGATATGAACAAAACAGTTTCAGGTTTTTTAGAAAGAAGTCTGCCCGATTTTAAGGAAAATATTGTTGTTGACTTTGAAGAAGGCAAGCAGGCTTTGAGCCTGCAATCTGGCTCGCACCCCGATTACGGTATGGCAGAGCCTTTGGAGCACAGCATAAAAAGTCTTTCCCAGCTTAAAAATGCAGGTTGTGTATTTACGCGTTTTCATTGGCAGCAGGATACAACTCTTTTCGACTGGTGTGATGAAAACGGTCTTCTTGTGCAGGAGGAAATACCTTATTGGGGCAGTCCTAAAAAGGCAACCCCATTACAGCTTACCATTGCAAAACAGCACGCTGATGCTATGGTGCATTATCACTCACACCATCCGTCAATTATCTGCTGGGGCGTGGGCAACGAGCTTGGCGGCAGGCAAAAGGAAACAATGCAGTATGTAGACAAAATGTACGGCTATTTTAAGTCCAAAGACCGCACCCGTCTTGTAAACTATGTTTCCAACACACTGCATCTTAAAAAATTCTTTGAAAGAGATGACGCCGCTTTGCACGGAGATATTGCCATGTGGAACGAATATCTCGGTCTTTGGCTTCCCTGCAAAGATGTGAAAAAAACTATTTTGGAAACTCATAAAAGATGCGGCAATATGCCCTCTATGGTTACGGAATTCGGTTTGTGCGAGCCGCATTTCAAAGGCGGAGATGAAAGAAGAACGAAAATCCTTTTAGAAAGAATACCGATTTACAAATCGCTCCCGAATATGGTCGGTTATGTCTGGTTCTCTCTCAACGATTATAGGACACATTGCGGCGAAGCGGGCGAAGGAAAATTAAAACAGCGTATACACGGCTCAACGGATTTATACGGAAATAAAAAGCCGTCATATAATGTGCTTTGTGAGGTTAATGCAAGGTAAATAAAAATACTAATGAGTTCGAGAGAGATTCGGAACCTATAGATTCGAAACATCATTTTTGTACTTAACAGATATTAAACGGCAATTTTCATAAGGGAACTTGCCGTTTTTCCTTTTTCCGATTTGTTGATTTATAATTTAAAATAAATGAAAAGCGACTTTGCTTTAAAGGCATTGATTATAAAAATAATCTGTGATATAATAACCTCACGAAAT
>DERX01000037.1:0-11443 GCA_002361875.1 Ruminococcaceae bacterium UBA3329 | reverse complement strand
TTTCGGAGAACATTGTTTCATCAATTTGGGCTGTCGCCCATACGGCTTCGCCGCTCTTGCGCTGTTGCGCAAGAAAATTGTGATATAATTTATATAAAGATACATTTATTTTTGTGGGGATTATATATGAAAAAATCAGTTAAAAAAACAGTTATTAGGATAATTTTAGCGGTTTTGGCTTTGCTTATTGCGGTGATTCTTGTTTGGACCGGACTTATGTTTGTGCCGTATTCTCACTATAAAAAAGCGAAAGAAGCACGCAATATTGAATATACGGCGGAGAATTTATCAAGTATTTGCGTAATGAGCTGCAATGTCCGTTGTTTAAATCCCACTGATTTGGGCAAAAAGAGTTGGTTTAACCGTGCAGAACTTGTTTTGAACGGAATTGAATCGCAAAAACCGAGCATTATCGGCTTTCAGGAAGCGACAAAATGGCAGTACAGTTACCTTTGCGATACCTTGCCGCAGTATGAGTCTGTAATTACATACCGTGACAAAGCTTTTAATTCAGAGGGCTGTCCTGTATTTTACCGAAAAGATATTTATAATCTGATTGACAAGGGCTCTTTCTGGCTTTCCGAAACACCGAATGAAATGAGCAAGGACTGGGGTGCGGCGTGTTACAGAATTTGCACTTATGTAATTTTAGAGGATATTGAAACGGCAAAGCAGTTTGTAATATTTAACACGCATCTTGACCATATCAGCGATGAGGCAAGAATTAACGGAATAGGCGTTGTTCTTGATAAGATTAAGGAGTTTGGTTCACTACCGTCGCTTATTATGGGCGACTTTAACAGTGAGGAAGGTTCAGAAACCTATAAGGCGGTTACAGAAAATTTCCTTGACGCTAAATATCAGACAGAAAACACAATGACAAGCTGTACTTATCAAAATTTCGGTAAAGCTTTATACCGTAACTGCATTGACTATTTTATGATTTCAAAAGAGGGCTTCACCGTAAATTCCTATAAGGTTTTGACTGATACCTATGACGAAGTTTACTCCAGCGACCATTTCCCGATTGTTACAAATCTGACGCTTAATTAAAAATAAATTTTTAGAGCCGAGAAATTCGGCTCTTATTTTTTACTTGACAATCGAACATTTGTTCTGTATAATAAACTCATACAAGAGGTGATATTTACGGAACGAACAATACTTCACTGTGATTTGAATAATTTTTATGCCTCTGCCGAGTGCGCAAGAAATCCCGAGCTTAAGGGTAAGCCGATAGCGGTCGGCGGTAACGAAAAAGACCGTCACGGAATTATTTTGGCAAAGTCAAATGAGGCAAAAAGGTTCGGCGTTAAAACGGGTGACAAATTTTCAGAGGCGTATGAAAAATGTAAGAACCTTATAATATTAAATCCTGATTTTGATTTGTATTTAAAGCTTTCAAAGCAGGTGAGAAGCATCTATGCCGAATACACGGATATGATTGAGCCGTTCGGAATTGACGAGGCTTGGCTTGACGTTACGGGGAGTATGCGCATTTTCGGAAACGGAGAAACAATTGCAAACGAAATCCGTGAACGGGTGAAAAAAGAAACAGGTCTTACAATTTCAGTGGGAGTGTCCTTTTGCAAGGCATTTGCAAAGCTTGGGAGCGATATGAAAAAGCCTGACGCTGTTACCGTAATTTCAAAAGAAAATTTTAAGGAAAAGATTTGGAATTTACCCATAGGATATTTGCTTTTTGCTGGGCGGAGTACGGTCAAAACGCTGAACAAATACGGGATATATACAATAGGCGAATTTGCGTCGGTCTCGCCCGATTTTGCGAAAAAAATCCTTGGTAAAAACGGATACGGTCTGTGGGCATCTGCAAACGGAATTGACGGTTCTCCTGTAGCATTTTACGGCGAAAAAGCACCGATAAAAAGCATCGGCAGGGGAATTACCTGTATTGACAATCTAAAAGACAATGAAGAGGTTTTAAGAGTAATCAGGGAATTATCATTTGCGGTTTCAGAAAAGCTTATTTCAGAGCATTTAGAGGCAAATTCATTGCATTTGGCTATCAAGACAAATGACCTTCAGGTACAGGGCTATTCCGCACACTTCGTTTTTCCGACGGATAATGCCACGGAAATATGTGAAAATGCTTTTAAGCTGTTTAAAAATACATTTGAATGGAGAAAAAAAGTCCGTTCAGTAACAGTCCGTACATTTAACCTTATTGGCTGTAAAAGTGTGTGCCAAATAGAAATCGGGTATAATATGGCCCGCCGTGAAAAGTTAAATGAGCAAGAAAAGTCTTATATCGGAATAAAAAATAAATACGGCAAAAATGCGGTCTTTTCTGCACAGCGCCTTAAAGGCACAAAAATACCGTCGAACAAACCTGAATACTCGGTTCTACCGACGGCATTTCAATAATTTTATTTGAATTTATGACAGCTCAAGCCATTGCGTTTCAAGCTCGTCAAGCTGTGCCTGTTTTTCTTCAATTTCATTAAGAATTTCAGACAGACGAACATAATCGCTGGCAGTTTCTTCGGAAACTGATTGAGTCTTAAGACGGTCAATCTCGCTTTGCAGAGCGCCCATTTCCTTTTCAATATTCATAAGCTTTGCACGGCGTTTTCTGTCCTCAGCCTTGTTTTTTCGGTTTAACTCATATTCCTTTGCGTTTTCGCTTTTTGGCTTAATATCGCTGCTTTTCACCTGAGGCGTTAATTTATGCTCTTTGTAATAAGAGTAATTTCCGTTGTAAACAACAACTCCCGAATCCGTCATTTCAACAATTTTACTCGGCACACGGTTAAGTAAATACCTGTCGTGTGAAACTGCAATAACAGTGCCCTCATAGCTGTTCAAAGCCTGTTCAAGAGCCTCTTTTGCCTTGTAGTCAAGGTGATTGGTCGGCTCGTCAAGCACAAGCACGTTGGACCGCTCAAAAGCAATTATGCAAAACACAATTTTTGCACGGTTCGCTCCCGACATTTCCTTTACACGCTTAAAAACATCCTCATCTTCAATAAGAAAGCGTGCAAGCATACTTCTTATTTCATATTCGGTTTTTGAGGGGAATTTTCTGTGAACAGAGTCCATTACGGTGGCGTTCAAATCAAGGGAAGAAAGCTCTTGGTCAAAATATGAAATTTT
The DNA here is from genome assembly GCA_002361875.1 of Ruminococcaceae bacterium UBA3329. GTDB lineage: Bacteria > Bacillota > Clostridia > Oscillospirales > Acutalibacteraceae > Fimenecus. The sequence continues at coordinate 8,329 of DERX01000037.1, read as the reverse complement.
TACATTTCCGCCCCATTTTACAGAGCCGCCGTAGGGGAGTTTTTTCAAAATTGCTTTAAGAAAAGAGGATTTTCCTATTCCGTTTCTGCCGACAAAGGCGACCTTTTCGCCCTTTAAAATTTCAATATTCAGATTTTGAAAGAGTGTCTTTGAATTTTCACCTTTACCGACAGTCAGTGACATATCTTTACATTCAAGAACGGTTTTATGAGGTTCAATGTCAAATGGGAATGAAATAACCAGGTCTTTTGGTTTGGGGTTAGGTTTTGCAAGCAGTTCCGCCTTTTCAAGAGCCTTAACACGTGACCCTACGCTGTTAATACTGCTTGATTTTGCAATATTTTGGCGGACGTATTCACGCAGTTCCGCAAGCTCTCTTTGCTGTTTTTCATATTCTCTTGAAAGCACCTTGACTCTTTCTTCCTTTTGTTTTAAAAACGAAGAATAACCGCCCTTGTAACGGACTAATTCTCCGTTTTCAAGTTCGCAGATATCCGACGAAACTGCGTCAAGAAAATATCGGTCATGGGAAACAACAATTACTGCGCCTTTGTAAGAGGAAAGATACCCCTCAAGCCAACCGAGCATTTCAAAATCAAGATGGTTGGTCGGCTCGTCAAGAATTAAAAGCTCAGGATTTTGAACAAGAATTTTGCACATGGCAAATCTCATTTTTTCGCCGCCTGACAAAACAGCAATTTTGCTGTTCATATCAAATGAGCCGAATCCCATACCGTTAAGCACAGTGTTAATTCTGACCTCGGCATTGTGACCGTCAAGTGCGCTGTAAATATTGGTAAGGCGGTCATATTCGGCAGAAAGACTTTCGTATTCATCTTTCGATGAATTTGACATTTTCAAAGTGATTTCTTCAATTTTCTTTCTTGTTTCAAAGACTTCCTTTAAAGCATCTTCAATCTCTTCTTTAAGCGTATTTGAAGAATTTAATGCTTCGTTTTGCTTAAGATAGCCGATTCTAAGCCCTTGCTTTGAAGAAATTGTGCCCTCATCATATTCTAATTGACCTGAAATGATATTTAAAAGAGTAGATTTGCCTATACCGTTAATTCCAAGCAAGCCTATTCTGTCCCTGTCATTAACTGACAGGGAAATGTTTTTTAGTATCTGCTTGTCAAGAAAGGTTTTGCAAACTGAATCTAAAGAAATTAACATATTTTTTTACCTTAAAAAACGGGACTTTTTAGCCCCGTTTAATTTTTATTAAAGAGTTTTCATAATGCTCCGCGCAACGCTGATTCCGTTTGAAGACGCTTGCATAAGACCTCTTGTGACGGACGCTCCGTCGCCGATGGCGTAAAGACCGTTAACGCTCGTTTCAAAGTCATCGTTAACAACAACTTTATTTGAATAGAATTTAACCTCAACGCCGTAAAGCAGAGTTTCATCGCTGGCAATACCGGGAGTTACCTTGTCAAGCGCCTCAAGCATTTCGTGAATGTCAACCATTATTCTGTGAGGGAATACAAGTGACAAGTCACCGGGGACTGCGTCCTTAAGAGTAGGAATGAGGTTGTTTCTGCAAAGACGCTCTGCGGTTGTTCTTCTGCCTCTCTTAAAGTCACCGTAAGTCTGAACAAGAATTTTACCGTCACAAAGCATATTGCTGAGCTGTGCAATGTGCTTACCGTATTCAATGGGTGATTTAAACGGCTTTGTGAAATTTTTTGAAACAAGAAGAGCAAAGTTAGTGTTGTTCGTTTTATATTCCGCCGATTTGTAAGCGTGACCGTTTACAACAGCAAGACCGTTGTCGTAATACTCGGTAGCAACCTCACCTGAAGGATTGGTACAGAACGTACGTACTTTATCGTCAAAGGTAGGGGAGTAGTAAACGAGCTTTGCCTCGTAAAGATTTTCATTTAAGAATTTCATTACTTCATCTCTGACCTCAACCCTTACGCCCACATCAACTGTACCAACCTGTGTTTCAATACCGTGATTTTGGCAAATGTGGCTGAGCCATTCAGCGCCTTCACGGCCGACAGCCGCAACAATACGGTCAGAATAGTAGGTTTCGCCGTTTGCTTTTATGCCTTTAACGCAGTTGTCCTCAATAATAATATCCTCAACCATTGTGTCAAAGATAATATTACAACCTTTTTCTTCAAGGTAGTGCTGAAGCCTGCCGTAAATTTTGTAGCCTTCTTCAGTACCTAAGTGGCGTATTGGACATTCAATAAGTTTAAGGTTAGCGTTAATCGCTTTTCTTCTGATTTCTTCGATTTCCTTTTGCTTGTTGACACCGTAAACATTTTTGTCAGCACCGAAATCAAGATAAACCTTGTCAGCTTCTTTTAAAAGCTCCATTGTTTGTTCGTATCCGAGAATTTCGGGGAGATTGCCGCCGACATCAGGTGAAAGTGAGAGTTTTCCGTCGGAAAATGCGCCTGCACCCGCAAAGCCCGTGGTTATTGAGCATGGATTACAGCCAACGCACTTTTTAGTCTTACGCTTGGGGCAGGCTCTTCGTTCAATTGACCTGCCTTTTTCAATCATAAGAATTTTAGCATCGGGCTTCTTGTTTAAAAGCTCATAAGCACAAAAAATACCCGAAGGGCCTGCGCCGATAATAATTACATCAAAATTGTTTGTCATAAATAAAACTCCTGAAAATTATCGTTCTTCTCGGAAATATGTAACGCCGAGTGCATTGGGCGGCTGATTTTCACGCTTCTTACGGATACTTGTTGCAATAAGAACAAGTATTGTAACGACATACGGCAACATTTGAATAAGAGGAATATACATCATCGGAACATTGATATAGTTGAAAAGAATATACAGTGCGCCGAAAAGGTATGAGCTTAAAATTGAAAGGCTCGGTTTCCAAATTGAGAAAATAACAATTGCAATTGCAAGCCAGCCTCTGTCACCAAATCCGTTATTCGACCAAATTCCGTTGCTGTAATCCATAATATAGAAAAGACCGCCGAGCCCCGCAATCATACCGCCTATTGATGTGGCAAGGTATTTATAAAGAGTAACATTGATGCCTGCGGCATCGGCTGTTGCGGGGTTTTCACCAACTGAACGAAGATGTAAACCCGCCCTTGTTCTTTTCAAAATAAAACCCGAAACAAGAGCAATAATAATCGCTAAATAGACCATAAATCCGTGTGAAAAAATCATTTTTCCAAAGCTGTCCATATCTTCTGAAAACGAGAAAACAGGGGTTTTAAATGCTTTTGCAATTTTAACAAGAGAAAGGTAGGGTACATCGCTTTTTACAATTTTAATAAGTGAACCGCCGAAAAAGTTGCCGAAGCCAACTCCGAAGGTTGTAATTGCAAGACCTGTAACATTCTGGTTTGCCTTAAGTGTAACGGTCAAAAAGCAGTAAAGAAGCGATGTTAAAAGTGAGCCTAATAGACAGCATAAAAGAGGAATAAGAACAGCTAAAATCGGCTCAACTGATTCAGCTTCATTTTGGTAAAAGAAACCGCCGATAACACCCGAAATTGCGCCTATATACATAATTCCCGGAATACCGAGGTTTAAGTTGCCCGATTTTTCTGTGATTATTTCACCTGTTGCGCCGTAAAGAAGGGGAGTTCCCTGCAAAATCGCACGGGAGATAAATTGAGCAATTATATCCATCTTATTTCTCCTCCTTTTTGTTGTTTTTACTGCGATTAAAGTTAATCTTATAGTTAATGAAGAATTCACAGCCTATAATGAAGAAAAGAATGATACCTGTAAGTATTGCCGAAAAGTCCGCATTAAGACCGAACTTTGATGCAACCTCGTCAGCTCCGCGTTCAAGAAAAACAATGAGAAGAGATGTTAAAATCATTGTAATCGGATTAAATTTAGCCAGCCACGAAACCATTATTGCAGTAAATCCTCTTCCGCCTGCAAGGTTTGAGTCGATAGAATGTGACGCACCGCCTACCAGTAAAAGACCCGCAAGACCGCAAATAGCACCTGAAACTGCCATAGTACGGACAATAACTTTTTTAACATTTATACCGATATATTTTGCGGTATTTTCACTCTCACCTACAACCGAAATTTCATAACCGTGCTTGCTGTAATTCAGATATATGTAAAGAACAATAGTAAGTATGGCAACAATCAGTATGTTAAGTAAATAGTTTGTCCCGAAAAGCTTCGGAAACCAACCGTGAGTTAAAAGGTCGGGACCGACAACATTTGAGCCTGTTTTGTCGGCAACCTTTAAGAAAAATTCGATGAGTTGAATAGCAACATAGTTAAGCATTAGCGTGAACAGAGTTTCGTTTGTTCCCCAATGAGCCTTGAAAAAAGCGGGAATAACTGCCCAAATAATACCCGAAACTATTGCGAAAATTGCCATAAGTAAAATAAGAATACCGTCGGGAACTTTTCCGCCGAGGTAGAACATACACATAGCAGTTGAAAGACAGCCTATAAGAACCTGTCCTTCTGCACCGGTATTCCAAAATTTCATTCGGAATGCAGGCGTAACAGCAAGTGAAATACAGAGAAGTATTGCAATTTCGTGGATTGTAACAAGAGTTCTGCCTGAACCGAATGCGCCCAGGTAAATGGTTTTAAAAATTGAAATCGGGTCGTCGCCCGTAAAGACCTTTGTAACAATTGCACAGACAACAAGCGCCGCTAAAATGGCAATAATTCTTATTGCTACTCCGCGGGAAAAGGAAATATCGGTTCGCTTTGAAATATGGAAAAGAGGTTCATGAGTTTTTTTGATTTTATTTTTCATTCTCTTTTGCTCCTTTCGCCTTAGTCATTAAAAGACCGATTTCTTCTTTCTTTGCTGTTCTGCCGTCAACAATTCCCGAAACAGCACCCGAACTTATAACAAGAATCCTGTCGCAAAGCTCAAGCAAAACATCTAAATCTTCGCCGACAAAAATTACTGCAACACCGTTTTCCTTTTGTTTGTTCAGCAAATTATATATAGTGTAAGATGAGTTAATATCAAGTCCTCGTACGGGGTATGCCGCCATCAAAACAGTGGGGGCGGCGGCAATTTCTCTGCCGACAAGAACTTTTTGAACATTACCGCCCGAAAGCCGTCTTACAGGTGTTGTAGCACTCGGAGTTACAACCTCAAGCTCGTCAATAATTTTATTTGCAAGCTGTTTCGGCGGCTTTTTATCAAGGAAAATCGAATGCCCGTTTTTATAGCTTCTCAACATCATATTATTGATAATATCCATATTCCCGACAAGACCCATACCGAGTCTGTCTTCGGGAACAAATGAAAGACGGACGCCGAGTTCACGAATCTGAACAGGGGTTTTCTTGCGAAGGTCGATTTTATTATTGTTTGACGGGTCGATATATGTAATATTTCCTTTTGACGAATTTATTAATCCTGCAATAGATTCGAGCAGTTCTTTCTGTCCGCTGCCCGCAATACCTGCAATGCCCAAAATTTCACCGCTTTTAGCAGTAAATGAAATATCGTCAAGTACCTTAACGCCCTCTGCGTTAGTTAAATTAAGATTTTCAATTATAAGTCTGTCAGTCGGCTCTTTCGGCTCTGTTCGGTTAATATTGAGTGAAATTTTCTTACCGACCATCATTTCCGTAAGCTCTGCCTCATTTGTTTCGGCAGTAACAACAGTATCTATATATTCACCGCGGCGAAGAATTGCAACTCTGTCGGAAACTGATAATACCTCGTGCATTTTATGCGTTATTATGATAATCGACTTGCCGTCTTTTTTCATGTTCTTAATAACATTAAACAGCTTTTCTGTTTCCTGAGGAGTTAAAACCGCAGTGGGTTCATCCAAAATCAGTATGTCAGCGCCTCTGTAAAGAACTTTAACAATTTCAACTGTTTGCTTTTCAGAAACTGACATTTCGTATATTTTCTTTTTGGGGTCAATGTCAAACCCATATTTAGCCGAAATTTCAGCAACTTTTTTTTCAGCATTTTTAAGATTAAATTTATGTTTGTCATGGATTCCGAGCACTATATTTTCAGTAGCGGTAAAAAGGTCAACAAGCTTAAAGTGCTGATGAATCATACCTATTTTAAGGTCAAAAGCATCTTTGGGAGAACTGATGGTAACAGGGTTTCCGTTTACAAAGATTTCGCCTTCGTCAGGATAATAGATGCCGGAAATCATATTCATAAGAGTGGTTTTACCGCTTCCGTTTTCGCCTAATATTGCAAGGATTTCACCGGATCTGACAGTAAGATTGATATTTTTATTTGCGATAACATCGCCGAATCGCTTAGTAACATTTTTTAATTCCAATGCGTTCAAAATCAAAGTTCCCCCTGTGTTAGATTTGTCTGGAAAAACAACACACAAGGGGACATAAGGTAATGCCCCCTTGCATTTGTTACAGGACTGTAATAGATTTACGGCTTAAAACTCTTGGTTAAGGTTTGTAACGCCGTCGATGATAATGTCAAAGTACGGAGCAGAACGGAAGTCCTTAGCGTTTGACTCATCGAAATAACCGTCATGAATAACATTTGTTTCGTTTGTTTTATCACCGTCAAGGTCTACTTTGTATTCAGCGAGGTTTTTGCCCTCAACAGTGAATTTGCTTGTATCAAATACATGAAGAGTGCCTGCCTTGAACTCTTCAATTGCTTTATTGATAGCCTCTGTTGTGCCGTCTGCTGCAACGCTCTGGTTAATGCCTGAAAGAACAACAGAGCCTGTTGCGATTGTACCTACCCAGTCAGTGTCAATCTTTTCACCCTTAACAGTCTGTTCAATAATGTACTGGAAGTACGGAGCCCAGTTAATAGCTGAAGAAATGATGAATGTGTTTTCACCTGCTGAATATGTGCTGCCGTTGTAAGAAACATTGGGAACGTTCTTAAGCTCGCAAGCTGTGGGTGCACCGAGTGAGTCAGCGTGCTGGCTGATAAGTACGCACTTATCCTGCTCAATAAGAGCTGTTGCGGCTTCCTGCTCTTTTGCCTGGTCATACCAAGAACCTGTGTAACGAACCTTCATTGTAGCTGACGGGCAAACCGAACGTGCGCCGAGGAAGAATGATGTCATACCCGAAACAACTTCAGCGTACGTGAATGCGCCTACATAACCAATGATTGCCTGTTCAGCAGTAATTTTGCCGGCAGAAATCATTTCGTTAAGCTTCATACCTGCTGCGATACCTGCAAGGTAACGGCCTTCATAGATGCTTGCGAAAGCATTGTGGAAGTTCTCAAAACCTGCTGTTTTTGATGAAGTACCTGTTGCATGGCAGAACTGAACATTCGGATATTCCTGTGCAGCCTGCTTCATAAATGATTCGTGACCGAATGAGTCAGCAAAAACTACTGAACAGCCCTTGTTCTTTGCAAGGTCAACTGCTGCATCATAACAACCGGTGTCTTCGCCGATGTTAGGAACGATAATTACCTGTTCGTCGGTAAGACCCATGCCTTTTGCTGCTGATTTGAGTGAATCGATGAAGTTCTTGTCGTAAGTAGAGTTTTCGTCGTGAAGACAAATAAGTCCGATTTTGAATTCTGCGGGAATTTTAACATCGGTCTTAATCTCCTGACGGGGAAGAAGGTCAGCGCTCATACCTGTTTTCTCTGGAGCTTTGGTTGAGGAAGGCGTATTACCTTCGTCTTTTTTCCCGCAAGCTGCAAATACTGTTACGATAAGAGCAACAGCCATAAGCACTGCGAGAACTTTTTTGAGGTTTTTCATAGTGTTTTTCTCCTTTGTTTTTATTTTAACAGCATAAGCTGTCAGTTCCTTGTGCCGAAAGTGAGAGTACCGTTTTTACAGTCCATTTCTTCGATAATTGCCATTGATTCAACGCGGATTCCACGGGCTCTGAGTTCATCTCCGCCGCCCTGAAACGCCTTCTCAATTGCAATTCCGCAGCCTGCCAGATGTGCACCTGACTGATTAACAATGTCAATAAGTCCGTTGAGTGCATTTCCCTTTGCAAGAAAATCGTCAACAATCAATACATTATCTTCAGGTAAAAGAAAATCCTTTGAAACGATTATATCATAAACACAGCGATGTGTAAAGGATTCAACCTTACTTGTGTAAACATCGCCCTTAATATTGATTGTTTTAGTTTTCTTTGCAAACAAAAGGGGACAATTAAAAAACTGCGCCACCATACAGCCCACACCGATGCCTGAAGCCTCAATGGTGAGTACCTTTGTAATGTCACAGTCGTTGTATTTGTTTTTTAGCTCTGCACCGATAGCAGAAAGAAGCTTAATGTCGAGCTGATGGTTTAAAAAACTGTCAACCTTAAGGACATTTCCCTCGAAAATTTTACCGTCTTTTAAAATTCTATCCTCTAACAGTTTCATACATTCATCCTCATTCGTCAATATAATACTGATTATAATTCA
>DERX01000019.1:51853-52009 GCA_002361875.1 Ruminococcaceae bacterium UBA3329 | reverse complement strand
AAAAGAATTTTATTAAAACTCAGCGGAGAGGTCCTTGCAGGCGAAAAGGGTCACGGATTTGATTTTGATGTTGTGGGAAGTGTTTGTGCATCTGTTAAGCATTTGGCGGATTTGGGCGTTCAGGTTGCAGTTGTTGTGGGCGGCGGAAATTTCTGG
>DERX01000019.1:36957-51527 GCA_002361875.1 Ruminococcaceae bacterium UBA3329 | reverse complement strand
GGGCGGCGGAAATTTCTGGCGCGGAAGGTCCAGCGGTGATATGGACAGAACAAGGGCAGACCACATAGGTATGCTTGCAACGGTTATGAACTCTTTAGCGCTTGCAGACACGCTTGAATCTTTAGGCGTGGGTGCTGTTGTGCAGACAGCTCTTGATATGCCCAGAATTGCAGAGTCGTTTAAGAAAGATAAAGCGGTAAAACACCTTGAAGACGGCAAAATTGTGATTTTCGGGTGCGGAACAGGTAGTCCGTTCTTCTCGACCGATACGGGTGCGGCTTTGCGTGCGGCGGAAATCGGCGCAGACATTATTTTTAAGGCAACAAATGTTGACGGCGTTTACGATAAAGACCCGAATAAATTTGCAGATGCAGTTAAATTCGATGTTGTAACTCAGCAGGACATTCTCAGCAAAGGGCTTAAGGTTATGGACAGCACAGCTGCTTCTCTTTGCAGGGATAACGGAATACCAATCCTTGTGTTTAATCTTAATGAGCCTGAAAATATGGTTAAGGCGGCATTGGGCGAAACAATAGGAACACTTTGCACAGGGGAATAAGAGAAATAAAATAAGGAGTAATATTTTATGGAAAAAGTTTTTGAACAGATGAAAGAAAGAATGGAAAAATCGCTTGCGGCACTTGACCGTGAGTATTCGGGAATGCGTGCAGGGCGTGCGTCCGCAGCAGTGCTTGATAAAATAGTTGTTGACTATTACGGAGTGCCCACTCCCGTTCAGCAGATGGCTGCTGTTTCGGTTCAGGAGGGCAGAATACTTATAATTCAGCCGTGGGATGCTTCAACAATCAAGCCGATTGAAAAGGCAATACAAGCATCGGACATCGGCATAAACCCGATGAATGACGGCAGAGTAATCCGTCTTACTTTCCCGCCTCTTACCGAAGAGCGCAGAAAAGAGCTTTCCAAAAATGTAAAGGCAATGGGTGAAGAGTGCAAGGTTAAAATGAGAAATATTCGCCGTGACGCTATTGACCAGATTAAGGCTTTGAAAAAATCTTCGGAAATTACCGAGGACGACCAGAAAAATGCTGAAACTAAAATTCAGAAGATTACGGATGATTTCGTAAAGAAAACAGACGAGGCGTCATCTGTAAAAGAAAAAGAAATTATGGAGATATAATATTTATGGGTAGCGCTTTTGCTGTGCTGCCCATAAATGCGTTTTAAAAACACTATGGACAAAAATAATCTTCCTAAGTTTTCCGTTCTTCCGAAGCACATCGGAATTATAATGGACGGTAACGGCAGATGGGCAAAAAAAAGAAATCTGCCGCGCTATAAGGGGCACATTGAGGGTGCGAAAACATTCCGTAAAATAGGCGAATTTGCCGCAGATTTAGGCGTAAAATGCCTTACCTTCTACGCTTTTTCCACTGAAAACTGGAAACGGCCGCAGGAGGAGGTTAACGCCATAATGGAGCTTTTCCGTGAGTATTTAAAAGAGGCGGACGAACGCTCTGCCGAAAACGAGGAAAAGGGCATTACTCTTCGCTTTATCGGCGACAGAAGCGGAATTCCCGAAGACATTGCGGCTTTAATGACTCACATTGAAAATATCAGCAGCGACAAGTCAAAGGTTGTGCTTAATATTGCAATAAATTACGGCGGCAGACACGAAATTGCGAGTGCTGTGCGTGAAATTGCCGAAAAGGTAAAAAGTGGTGAAATAGATGTTTGCGATATTGACGAAAACACAATTTCGGAGCATCTTTATACAAAACATTTGCCTGACCCCGATTTAATTATCCGCCCAAGCGGTGAGTGCAGGCTGTCAAACTTTTTGACATATCAGTCTGCTTATTCTGAGCTGTGGTTTTCAGATGTTTTATGGCCCGATTTTACGGAGGATGACCTTGTTGCGGCGCTTCGTGAATTTGAACGGAGAAACCGCCGTTTCGGCGGAGTGTAAACATAGTATTTACAGAGAGGATATTGATTTTTATTATGAAAAAGAAAGTAATTGCCGGAATAATCTGCGCACTTGCAGGAATTACGGTTTTAGTATTGCGTAATATTGCACCGTGGCTGTTCCCGCTTGCCGCCGCAGTAGTCAGTATGATGGCAACCTATGAAATAAACCACGCACTGGGAATAAAAAATAAGCTGATGAAAATTTTAACGGGAATAGTCAGCTTTGCAATTCCCATGTGCTTCGGCTTCAGAGAAAATATTTTAAATTTGGGAGCAAAACTCGGTCTTACATTAAACCCCGTTTATTTCTTTTTGCTGTACGGACTTTTGTGCTTTATCATTATGATTGCCGATTTTGAAAACATCAAGTTTCACGATGCCGCGGCTGTAATAGTTACAACATGGGGGATTCCCTTTGCCGTAACGGTTCTTCTTTATTGCAATGAGATAGACAAGATTTTCCCGAATGCAGGCTACGGAAAGCATCACGGACTTTTCTTTATTCTTTTCGTAATGTTTTGCGCTTGGATTACAGACGCTTTTGCATATTTTGCAGGCAGCTTCCTCGGCAAACACAAGCTTTGCCCGAAGGTAAGTCCTAAAAAGACAGTTGAGGGCGCTATCGGCGGAATCCTCGGCGGAGTTGTAAGTGCTCTTGTTCTTTACGCAATATTTGACAATCTTATTTTTGAAGCTCCGCACGGTAAATATTTAGCGGTGGCGCTTGTTTCGGCGGTTCTTTGCGCCCTCGGTATGTGCGGTGACCTTACATTTTCTGTTTTAAAACGGAACTGCGGAGTTAAGGATTTCAGCAATTTAGTCCCCGGCCACGGCGGAGTTATGGACCGCTTTGACAGCGAGGTTTTTGTACTTATTGCATTTTATTCAATAATTAACATTTTCGGAGTGGTATTTTAATGGCTGCGAAAAATTTAAGTATTTTAGGCTCTACCGGTTCAATCGGTACGCAGAGCCTTGAAATTGCGGAGAAGTGCGGGTTTAATGTGTCCGCACTTTCGGCATATTCTAACGTGGATATAATAGAGGAGCAAATTCGCAAATTTAAGCCCCGTGTTGCCGCTTTGGTTGAGAAACAAGCGGCGGCAGACCTTAAAATCCGTGTTGCGGATACAGATACAAAAATTCTGTCAGGGATTGAGGGCGTTTGCGAATGTGCCGCAGTAAATGATGCAGACACCGTGATTAACGGAATTGTGGGAATGGCAGGTTTAAAGCCCACTCTTACCGCAATTGAATGTAAAAAAACAATAGCTCTTGCCAATAAGGAAACGCTTGTTGCGGGCGGTAAAATAGTTATGAACAGGGCAAAAGAAATGGGCGTTCATATTTTACCTGTCGATTCCGAGCATTCCGCAATTTTTCAGTGCTTACAGGGAAAGCCGACGAATAAGGCGCTCAAAAAGCTTATTTTGACAGCCTCGGGCGGTCCGTTCTTCGGGAAAACAAGGGAAGAACTTAAAAATGTAACGGTTAAGGACGCACTTAAGCACCCTAATTGGTCGATGGGTGCAAAAATAACCATAGACTCTGCTACAATGATGAATAAGGGGTTGGAGGTTATTGAGGCGTCGTGGCTTTTCGGCATTTCTCCATCGAAAATAGATGTTGTTGTGCACAGGGAGAGTATAATTCATTCGGCAGTTGAGTATGATGATAATGCGGTCATTGCGCAGTTGGGTCTGCCGGATATGAAAATACCAATTCAGTATGCGCTGACATACCCTGAAAGATATGATGCTCCGACGGCAGAGCTTGATTTGGCGGAAATCTGCAATTTGTCGTTTTACAAGCCGGACTGTGAAACCTTTAAGCTTATAAATGTTTGTAAAAACGCATTTATGAGGGGCGGAATAGCGCCTGCATTTGCCAACAGTGCAAACGAGCAGGCAAACCTTATGTTCCGTGAGGGTAAAATCGGATTTTTGGATATAGGCGACATTGTTGAATGCGTAGCTTCGGAAGCACCCGATATTAAGGATTACACACTTGAAGATATTGATAACGCAGATAAACTGGCAAGAGAAACAGTGATTAAATACGCACAGGAACGGTGATATTTTTGGCAATTTTTTCAAAGGTTTGGCCATATTTGGTGGCAATATTATTTTTCGGATTTTTAATAGCGTCGCACGAGCTGGGACATTTTTCATTCGCCAAGCTTTTTAAGGTAACGGTAAATGAATTTTCTCTCGGAATGGGTCCTGCGATTTTTAAACGTAAAAAGAACGGCACAACCTACGCACTGCGTGTTCTCCCCATCGGCGGATATGTAAGTATGGAGGGTGAGGACGAAGAGAGCGAGGACGAAAACGCTTTTAACCGCAAAAAGGTTTGGCAGAAGATAATTATTGTTGCCGCAGGTGCAATAACCAATTTAATTGTCGGTCTTATTCTGGTAAGCATTGTGCTTTCAATGGAAGACCTTATCGGCACAAATAGAATAATCAGCTTTTATGACGGGGCGACAAGTGTCCAGACAGGTCTTCAGAAGGATGACGAAATTCTGTCCATTGACGGTCACAGAGTTTTTTCCGATATGGATATTTCGTTTCTTATGGCACGCTCCGATGACGGCATTTTTGATATGACCGTTCGCCGTGACGGTAAGAAAACCGAGCTAAAAGATGTAACCTTTAAGAGCCAAAAAGAGGACAAATACACTGTAATTGAATACGATTTCGTTATTTTGGGCGAAAAGCCAACCGTTCTCAATGTATTTACAAATTCCTTTAAACGCTCGGTTTCAATTGTAAGAATAGTTTGGCTCAGCCTTTTCGATTTAGTAACGGGTAAATACGGGCTGACCGATTTGTCAGGCCCGGTGGGAACGGTAAATGTTATTGCAGACGCAACGCAAAGTGCAGTAGGAAGTAAAGAAGGGTTAAAATCCGCACTTGAAATGATGGCGCTGATTTCAATAAACATTGGCGTTTTTAATCTTTTCCCGTTACCTGCACTTGACGGCGGCAGACTTTTCTTCCTTTGCATTGAGAGAATACGCAGAAAACCGATTAACCCGAAATATGAGGGCGTAGTCCATGCGATAGGTCTTATACTTCTTTTGGGACTTATGCTTGTTGTAACATTTAACGATATTTTGACAATAGTCAGGGGGCACAGCGGATGATTGAGAGAAGAAAAACAAGAACCGTAAAAATAGGTAATATAAGTTTAGGCGGCAAAAACAAAATTGCCGTTCAGTCAATGTTAAATGTGCCTGCAAATGATGTTGAGGGCAATGTTAAACAGGCTCTCGAGCTCCAAAAGGCAGGCTGTGAAATAGTTCGCCTGACCGTTCCCGACACGGCGGCGGTAAAAACTCTTTATGCGGTTAAAGAGGCTGTTAAAATTCCCGTGGTTGCCGACATACATTTTGATTATCGCTGTGCTCTTGAAAGCGTTGCGGCAGGGGCGGATAAAATTCGTATAAACCCCGGTAATATCGGTGATGACAGCAAGGTTAAGGCTGTTGCCGACGCTTGCAGACTTCAGGGCGTTCCCATAAGAATAGGTGTAAATTCAGGCTCACTTGAGAAAAATATTTTGGCGAAATACGGCTCGCCCACACCTGAGGCGCTTTGCGAGAGCGCATTTTATCATATATCGCTTCTTGAAAAATTTGATTTTAACGACATTGTTGTGTCAATTAAATCGTCTGATGTTCAAAGAATGGTAGCAGCATACAGACTTTTGGCAGGGAAGTGTGATTATCCTCTTCATTTAGGCGTAACCGAAGCGGGCACACACAATATGGCACTTATTAAATCAAGCATCGGAATAGGCGCTCTGCTCCTTGACGGAATAGGCGATACAATCCGTGTTTCAATGACGGACAGTCCCGTTAAAGAGGTTAAGGCGGGCTTTGACATTTTAAAGGGCGCAGGCATTAAAACCGACTGTGTAAGGCTTGTTTCCTGCCCCACCTGCGGCAGAACGAAAATTGATTTGATTTCCTTGGCAAATCAAATTGAAAGCGCCTTGGAAAACTGCGAAAAGCCGTTAACAGTTGCTGTAATGGGGTGTGTTGTCAACGGCCCCGGAGAGGCAAAAGAGGCTGACATAGGCGTTGCAGGCGGCGACGGGTGCGGCGTTTTGTTCAAGCACGGAGAAGTGCTGCGAAAAGTCAGCGAAGAAGAAATTGTACCGGAGCTTTTAAAAGAAATAGACAGGATGTAATTATAAAATGGCGTTGTTCAAAGATTTATTCGGCGAAAAATTTAGCAAAGATGAATATTTAGATATAGCATTTTCGGATATTGTTTCTATGGAAGTGCAGGGCGGAAATGCAGTATTTTACATAAATCCGTACAGAGAGCTTGACGAAAAAAGACTCTCACAGGTGGCAGAGGAAATCGCAAAAGCAGTCGGCGTTAATGTTCGGCTTATTTCCCAAAATACGAGAAAAGGCTTTTTGATTTCATATATGGAGACGGTTATTTCGGTTTTGCGTGACAGGGTAACTGTTGCAAACGGCTATTTTAGCGGTGCGGAATATTCACTTAACGGGAACGAAATTAAAATTCACCTTAAAAAAGGCGGAAAAGATATTCTTGAAAATGCCGAATGCGGTAGAGAAGCGGAAAAAATAATCAAGTTGATTTTCGGCTTTGAATGTGTTGTCACATTTTCCGAGGAGGAAAATTTTGATTCACAGGCGGCGCTTAATTCAATGCAGAAAAAGGCTGACGAGGAATACAAAAGGGAGCATAATATTCCTGATTTGCCCGCAAGTGCGGCGGACGGTGAACCCAAGGAGCATATAGTAATTCCCGGGATTCCGCTTTATTTTGAAACGCTTAAACCCCTTTACGGCAATCTTATAAGATATAAAAATATGATGAAATTACGGGAATTGAGCATTGAAAGCGGCGCTGTTACCGTTTGGGGCAGAGTTTTCGCGCTTGATGTAAGAGTTACCCGTGACAAGCGCAATTCGATTATCACATTTAACATTACTGATGACGATTATTCATACAGCGTAAAGATTTTTGAAGACAGCGAAAAGGCAAAAAATCTGCTTGACCACCTTAAGGACGATATGACTGTTGTGATTTACGGCAGAGTGACCTATGACAAATTTACGGGCGAAAATATTATTTCGGCAACATCAGTAAATTCAGTTAAGAGGATTATGAAGCAGGACAATGCGGAGAAAAAGCGTGTTGAATTGCATTTACATACAAATATGTCGCAGATGGACGGAATGACGGATGCAGGCAAGCTCGTAAAAAGAGCTGCATCTTGGGGACATACCGCCATTGCAATAACAGACCACGGTAACGCGCAAGGCTATCCCGACGCTATGAATGCGGCGGAAAAACTCGCAAAGGACGGCAAAGAAATTAAAATTATTTACGGCGTAGAGGGCTATCTTGTTGACGATATAGGTAATCCGAATGCTTCCTACAAGGAGCTTCCCAGCTATCACATAATAATTCTTGTAAAAAATAAAGTAGGTCTTAAAAATCTCTATAAGCTCATTTCAACTTCTAATGTGGATTATTTCTACAAAAGACCGAGGATGCCCCGTTCAAAGATAATTGAATTCAGAGAGGGACTTATTATAGGCTCTGCCTGCGAGGCGGGCGAGCTTTACAGGAGCATTGTTTTCGGTGCACCCGAAGAAGAAACAAGGAAAATTGCCGAATTTTACGATTATCTTGAAATTCAGCCGAACGGCAATAATCAGTTTATGATTCGTTCCGAAGACCCGAAATATGCTCACATTCAAAGCAACAAAGATATTGAAGAGATAAACAAAAAAATAATCACTCTTGCAGACTCTCTCGGAAAAATGACCGTTGCCACGGGCGATGTGCATTTTATGGACCCCGAGGACGCAATTTACCGTGCCGTTTTAATGGCGGGTCAAGGCTTTAAGGACGCGGACAATCAAGCGCCGCTCTATTTTAAGACTACGGAGGAAATGCTCAAGGAATTTGCGTATCTCGGCGAGGAAACAGCTTATGAGGTTGTTGTCGAAAATACAAATAAAATTGCGGATATGATTGAACCTGTCCGCCCCGTTCCCAAAGGTACCTTCCAGCCGTCAATTGAGGGCAGTGAGGAAGAACTTCGCAAAATCTGCTGGGACAAGGCAAAGGAATGGTACGGTGACCCTGTTCCCGAATATGTTGCGGATCGCCTTAATATGGAACTTGAATCTATTATCAAACACGGATTTGCCGTGCTTTACATAATTGCTCAAAAGCTTGTTTGGGACTCGGAGGCTCACGGCTACCATGTAGGCTCGAGAGGCTCTGTCGGTTCGTCATTCGTTGCCACAATGGCAGGAATTTCCGAGGTAAATCCATTAGCTCCCCATTACCGTTGCCCGAAATGTAAACATTCCGAATTTTTCTTGAAGGGCGAATACGGCTCGGGGTTTGATATGCCCCCGAAGGATTGCCCGAATTGCCATATCCCTATGGTGCGTGACGGTCATGAGATACCTTTCCAGACCTTCCTCGGATTCCACGGCGACAAAGCGCCTGATATTGACCTTAATTTCTCGGGTGAGTATCAGGGTAAGGCGCACAGGTACACTGAAGAGCTTTTCGGCTCGTCACACGTTTTTAAAGCAGGTACAATTGCTACCGTTGCGGATAAAACGGCATACGGTTTTGTGAAAAAATATCTTGAAGAACGCGGACTTAAGGTTACACGTGCCGAAGAGGACAGACTGACAAGAGGATGTACGGGCATTAAGAGAACAACAGGTCAGCACCCCGGCGGAATGGTTGTTGTTCCCAATGAATATGATGTTTACGATTTTACTCCCGTTCAGTTCCCTGCGGACGATACGGAATCTGATATGGAAACAACGCACTTCGATTTCCATTTCCTGCACGATACAATTTTGAAGCTTGATATTCTCGGTCACGATGTGCCGACTCTTTACAAGCACCTTGAAGATTTAACGGGGATTCCCGTTATGGATGTTGATGTTTGCGACCCGAAAATAGTAAGCCTTTGCACATCTCCCGAGGCTCTCGGAGTTACTCCCGAGGACATAGGCGTAGAAACAGGCACACTTTCAATCCCCGAAATGGGAACGGAATTTGTACGCGGAATGCTTGTTGAGTCAAAGCCGCAGACATTCTCTGACCTTTTGCAGATTTCGGGACTTTCACACGGAACGGATGTTTGGCTCGGCAATGCGCAGGAGCTGATTAAAAAAGGCACTTGTACAATTTCCGAGGTTATCGGTACGCGTGACTCCATTATGATTTACCTTATGCATAAAGGGCTTGAGCCCAGTATGGCGTTTAATATTATGGAGAAAACCCGTAAGGGTATTGTTGCAAAGGTCGGTTTTCCCGAGGGAGCGGAAGAGGCAATGCGTGAATGTAATGTTCCCGAATGGTATATGGAATCCTGCCGAAAAATTAAGTATATGTTCCCCAAAGCCCATGCGGCGGCTTATGTTATTGCGGCACTCCGCCTCGGATGGTATAAAATTTACAAGCCTGTTGAATATTACACGGCATTTTTGACGGTTCGTGGCGGTGATCTTGACGCCGCAACGGTCATGAAAGGTCATGCGGCAGTAAAAGAGAAAATGGCACAGCTTGACATTAAAATTAAAAACCGAAATGCTTCGGCAACCGAAAAATCTGCGTTTACGGCTTTGCAGGTTGTAAATGAAATGATGGCAAGGGGAATTGAGCTTTTGCCCGTTGATATTTACAAATCGAGAGCAACAGAATATTACATTGAAGACGGTAAAATCCGAATGTCGTTTTCAGCACTTTCGGGAGTGGGTGAAAATGCCGCAAGAGGTCTTGAAGAGGGAAGAGCGGGCGTTGACCACTTTATATCAATTGACGATTTTCAGCTGAAAACGGGCGCTTCAAGCGCAGTTGTGACTGCTCTTAAGGAGGCGGGCGCACTGAAAGGACTTCCCGACACGGCTCAAATATCATTATTCGGTTAAAAGGAGAAAAACATATGGAAAAAATAAAGCTTAAAGCTGTTTGTGCGGTTTTGCTGGCTCTTATTTTAATAGGCGCAGTCTTTGCAGGTATAGGCGCAGGAACAATAATCAGTGACAAAAAATACACAAAAACTGCCGAAAGCGTGGTGGCATTTGTATCCTCAATTAAGCAGGAGGACGGCAGCAGAAAATATACGCTTTATTACAATGCAGAGGGTAAAACCTTTGAGCCTGAATATGATTTTAATGAAGAAGAGGATTATATCGGAAGGGATATAAGGGTTTATTATACAAAAGGCGCTCCCGATAAAATTTTTATCGAAACAGAAGAAAAATTTTACATATTCCTTTATGCAGGGCTTGCCATTGCAGTTGTGTCGGCAGTTATTTTAGGAGCGGTATGGATTCCCGTTGAAATGAGAAAATATATCATAAAGAACGGCAAGACCGAGCTTGTAAGAATTGAAAAAATTGTCGATGTAATCGGCGGTGAAAAAATTCTTTGCGAAAGCAAAAAAATCAGGGGCAGAAACGCAGAGCCGTATAAAAGCAAGACGGTAAAGCAAAAGCTTCCGAAAGAGATAATAAATTCCGCAGTAACGGTTTATTATCTGCCGGAACATAAGAGCTTTTATTATATTGATACCGATACTATAAAGACGGGGGATAAAGCAAAATGACAGGGTATATTATTTTAGGCATAATTTTATTTATTTTGGTTGTAACGGCAATCCGTGCGGCATTTTTTGTTCCGCAGAAAAAAACATCTGACAGGAAAGATTTGCCCGAAGAGAAGATAGATGTTGACCGTTACTGTCAAAACCTTTCGGATGCAATAAAAATTAAAACAATTTCAAATTACGACAGAGAAAAAGTTGATTGGAACGAGTTTGAAAAATTCCATAAGTTTTTGGAGGAAAGGTATCCGCTTATCCACAAAACGCTTATAAAAACAGAGATTGCGGACGCAAGTCTTGTTTACAAATGGGAGGGTACAGACCCATCGCTTGACGGGATTGCGCTGCTCTCGCACCAGGATGTTGTGCCCATTGCCGAAGGCACTCTCCAAGATTGGACTCACGAGCCGTTTGAGGGAGTTAATGACGGCGAGTTCATTTGGGGCAGAGGTGCAATGGATATGAAAAATCACCTCATCGGCGTAATGGAAAGCGTTGAACAGCTCATTGCCGACGGCTACAAACCCAAACGTACCGTTTACCTGTGCCTCGGTCACAATGAAGAGGTTGTTGCCGCACCCGACAACGGCGCAAAGCAAATAGCACAGTACCTTAAAGAGCAGGGAGTGCATCTTGAGGCGGTTCTCGACGAGGGCGGAGCAATTCTTCCCGTAAAGATAAACGGAGTTTTGAACTGCAACCTTGCAGGCGTAGGCGTTGCGGAAAAGGGAAGTGTCAACTACGAAATAAGCGTAAATGCAAAGGGCGGTCATTCTTCACAGCCGCCGAAACACACGGCTCTCGGTCACCTTGCAGATGTTATTAAAGATATTGAAAATCATCAATTTCGGGCGACAATGCCGAATTTCGTTTATGAGCTTTTCACTGAAATCGGCAAGCGTTGTTCATATCCCGTAAGGCTTGTGACCTGTAACATTTGGCTTTTAAAGCCGATTATTCTTAAAATAATGACAAAAATTCCGCCTGCAGCCTCGCTTATCAGAACCTGCACAGCGGTTACAATGGCTTCGGGCAGTCCGCAGTTCAATGTTCTTCCGCAGAAAGCGTCAATCACAGTTAATTTCAGAACAATGCCCGGCGTTACAATCCCCGATGTTGAGGAGCATATAAGAAAATCGGTAAGAAATAAAAATATTGATGTTAAATTCCTTGTGGGTAAAGAGGCATCGAATGTTTCGCCTACCGATTCAAAGGCTTTCAAAACAATTAAAGAGCTTTGCGAAAGCGCAGACAGCAAAAATCTTGTTGCACCGTTCCTTGTAATGGGCGGAACAGATGCGTATAATTATGAGAATGTATGCGAAAATATTTACAGATTCGCACCCTTTGTTGTGGACACAAAGCTTCTTCTCTGCACACACGGCACAAACGAGCGCCTGCCCCTTTCGGCAATTCCGGGTGCACTTACATTCTTTAAGCGATACATAAAGAGTATGACTGAAAACTGATCACGGCAACAAAAGAATAATAACGGTACAAAGTTCAATATATTTATATTAAGCAAGCAGGGGGCGGCAACTCGGCGTTCCATTGAAAAACTGATATAATTTTGTATATTTTTTCGGACGGTCGGCTGTCCCTACAAAACTGAATATTAAATAAATAAAAAGTCCCGAAAAGCAGTTAATTTTGCCAATCGGGACTTTTATTTGTATTTATTAAATCTTCAGCCAATGATGCCTTTTTGAGTAGTTTTCTCATAAGCGGCTTTAGCCAGTAAGAAAAAAGTGTAGCCTAAAAGAGCGGCGCTTGCAACATCTGTTAAATAATGTGCGCCCATTACCATTCTTGTATAGCACATTAAAATGACATATATAAAAGACATACACAGTGCCAACGGTAAAAATTTCTTGACCTTTTCAAATGCAGTAAAGAAGAAATATGAAATGAACGGAGTAACTGAATACAGAGTATGACCGCTGGGAAATGAATCCGCCCGGCTGTAAATACCCATATCATTTCCGATTTTATACCAAGGGGAAAAGGCGGAAAAATCTGTGCCGTTAACCATTGATGCATTTAGCGGAGAAAGCTTGCCTTCGCTGAGTCCATTTTCGTTTAAAAAGCCGTTTGAATAGGCGACCATTTCACGAAATCTGACACGTTGAGTGATAGGCTTACATTCTTCTGTCAGCTTGCAAAGAATACTGAACAGTACCCCTGCAAGTGCGATAGCCTCAAGTTTTTTTAGCGTTTTTGGGTTTATACGTCGGAACAAAACAATTCCTGCAACTGCAACTGCGGCGCTTATTGCAAAGTATGCTGCCGCACTTAAATTTTCTTTGCCGATATTCAGCAGTATGTTTTTGGTCACATTCTCAATAAGCTTTTTCCAGCCTACAACAACAAGAACAAAATAGCCTGCTGTAAGTATGAGCTTTACACAGAAATTGCAGATTCTGTATAATTTACCGTCAGTATTTTTAATAGGGCAGATAAACGGAAAAACCTTTCCGATTACATTAAGATTTTCGTTTAAATCTCTGCGGCAAAGAAAAATAACGGTAAGCGCCGGACCCCACATTGCCCAATAGACGAATTGACCGAAATCCTCCATAAATCCTGCAAAGAAATTTTCGGGATTATAAACAGCTTTTCCTATTGACAAATCAAAAACAGTACCTAAAATCATAAGAACTGTAAATATTAAATAATAGAATATGGAAAAAATCATAAATCTTTTACTGTTTACCGATTTCATATCCGAACATCCCTTTACTGATATGTTTTTATTTGCGAACTCGCTTAATCAATTTTTTAGCTTTCGGCAGGAGTTTTTCAAAACCGAAATAGAATAATTTGTCAATAACCAAATCAAATTCACCGACAAATTCAAAAATATGCGGTGAAAATTTCTTCTTAAAAATTGCAAGCGGGGAAGCTAAATCACCGTCTATTCCGCCGAGGTTGTAATAGTCACAGCCTAAATCTAAAGCGTCGCAGGCAGAGGCATAAACAATGCCGTTAGGTGTGGAAAGATTCGGAAAAATCGAGGTGTCGGCGCCTGCGTAAAGGTATTCGGCAATCTTGATTTTCTCTTCTTTTCTCGGCAGGATTATAAGCCCTGTTGAAAGCGCAACAGTGTCGCCGCGTGAGGCTAAAATTTGTTGAGCCTCTTCTTTTAGAGCTTTATTTTTTTCTGCGTTTTCGCCCTTGTCAATACTCTTTTGCAAATAGTCAATGTATGTCGGCAAATGGATTTTTGCAAAATAAAGTTTTGCTCTGTCGCCGTAGGCATCCATTATTTTTTTGAAATACTCTTCGTTGCGAAGATGTATGTTTTGACGCTGTTCCGTAAAGGACAAAAGCCTTACAAATTCGGGTAAATCATCAGCGGAATCGGTACATTCAAAATAAACGCCCCTGTTTTTATGGTAATTTCCGATGTAGCTGCGTGCGCCCTTTGCAAAGGTTTTGAGCAGCGCTTTTTTGTCAATCGGACCGTTTTCGTTAAATAGTGGAATTGCCATATTAAACCGAGGCTGAAAATAATCGCCCATTTCTCTTCCGAACCCGTGGTGAATACAGCCGAGCGCTGTCAGATTTTCAATCGTTTTATCAAAATCATTGCCGAAATTGGGCATTGTTTCCTGCCCGTCAATATTTCTGTTCGGCACAAACGGATCGAATTTAACCGAAATCGCATTTATGCTTTTTGCATATTTTTTTAGACCTGACAAAAATGCGCCGAGCTTTTCCGTGTCCGAATAATCAATAACAAACCCGTGGGGAGAATAGATTATGCATTTGCCAAGGGGAAGTTTCCTTATAAGCAGCAAAGCTCCGCCGACAATCTTTTCACCGTCAAAAAGGGCACAAAGAGTCTTTCCCCAATTGTCCTTTACCTTTGCCCATTCGGGTAACTGCATAAAGGAATGGTAAGCATTTTCCGCCAAAAATGCTCTGTATTCATTTTCATCAATATTTGTCTTGAACTGATACATAATAATAACCCGTAATTATAATTTATTTTTTATGTGTTT
>DERX01000019.1:490-36711 GCA_002361875.1 Ruminococcaceae bacterium UBA3329 | reverse complement strand
ATAATTTATTTTTTATGTGTTTTAAGGTTTGGTAGCCTTTGAGCAAAAAATTATAAAGATTATACATCGGTTTACTTATTATTAAATCAAATTCACCGATAAGCTCGTGAACAACCGCACCGAAACCGCGCTTAAAATCAAACAGACCGAAGTGCTTTGAATTTTTGTCAAAATTG
Source organism: Ruminococcaceae bacterium UBA3329 (assembly GCA_002361875.1). Classification (GTDB taxonomy): domain Bacteria; phylum Bacillota; class Clostridia; order Oscillospirales; family Acutalibacteraceae; genus Fimenecus. The sequence continues at coordinate 36,535 of DERX01000019.1, read as the reverse complement.
CCGTCAATGCCGTAAAAATTAAATCTGTCATAACCGTTTTCAATGGCATATTGGAGGATTACTTGCTGTAATAAATACTGGGAATTGTATTTCATAAACGGCTTGTAGCTTGCACCGAAAAGATAAACAATCTCTTTGCCGTGCATAATGTACCAGCCGCCAGCAATAACCTTTTTCTCGCCAAATTCAGCAATATTCTGTTTTAGCGTTTCAATTCTTTCGGTTAAGCACCCTTGCTCAAATTCGGTTTCAGCCGCCTCTTTAGCTTTTTTGGGATTATCCTTAATCACCGAAAGACGCTGACTGTTTTTGTCGAATTTTTCCTGAGAGGAATTAAGCAATGCCTTAAAATCAATCTGTGCCAAAAGCACTTTAACGGCATTTTCACGCTTTAAAACCTTGAACATCTCTTGGTAATATGAAAGCGGACGGTCAATAAAGCCTCGCCTTTCAGCGGTGTGAACCATTAAATCCTTAAACTCAAAAAGATTTTCTTCGTCCGCCTCAACAATTGTAATAAAGTTCTTTTTGCTGTTGTTTATACCCCATTTTGTGCCGCTCCGCATATTTTTGTAAAGCTCGTCAAAGCTTTTGCCGTTTATGTCGAGAACGGAAATCCACCTAGGCTCCAAGTCGCTCTTTTCGTCTTGGTCAATATAAAATCCGTTGTGAATAAAGCCAAGCTCGCAAAGCTTGTCCATTAAAGCGTCGTTTGCCGTATTTTCAATCACATTTCCGTCAATGTCACGGAGCTGATAGTCAACATAAGGATTTATTTTCAGACAGAAAGCATTTTGCGATTTAAGATATTTTTTTATTTCTTTTGTAAACTCTTCAAGCAAATCAAAATCAGAATAATCAAGCAGAAATCCGCGCGGGGCATAGGCAAGCTTGGCATTTATCACGGGGACTTTCTTAAAAAGCAACACAGTCGCCGCAATAATTTTGCCGTTTTCTTTAAACCCGACAATTTTTCCGCTCCAATTATTTTTTTCTTTAATTTCTATCCAATACGGCGTTTGAAAAAACAAAGCCTGCGGATTGTTTTCCGAAAAAAGTTCAAATTCCTGCTTGTCAAGCTCAGTCAGTTTCATTTTTTATCTTTCCTTTAATCTTTTTTAAGAAGTAATATACATCGTAAAACGGACTGCATTTCAGTTCAAACTGACCGATGTATTCAATAACATTTGCCCGAAATCCTTTTTTAAATTCATATATGCCGTAATATTCGTTGTCGGGGTTAAAGTCACCTGTAATTCCGTAAAAATTACAGTATTTGAAATTTTCTTTATATGCCTCTTTAATGTGATGCTCGTACATTAAATATTTCGGAGTAAACTGACGGTATTCATAAAGCACACCGCTTGAAAGAGTTAAATATTCGTTGCCGCTGCGAAGGGAGAGCAGACAGCCTATATCTTTTCCGTTAGGATTTTCCTCTTTAAATTTTGCCGCCTTTTCAAGCTCTTTTTCATATTTTTCAATTTGCTTTAAGGCATTTTCCTTGTTCTTAAGAAGTCTTTCGCCTACGCTGTTCTTTTCCAGCTTTTTAAGAATATCCGCGTAATTTGCTTTTGCCTCATTTAAAAGATTTTCTGTGTGCTCATAATAAATATCAGGGTCTAAATAGGCAATGTATATTGTCATAAGGTCTTTCATATGTTTATACATTTTTTGATAATATTCAAGACTTCTGAAAAAGAAATTTCTGCGTTTTGAGGTGATTTCGAAGATTTCTTCCATTACCTTAAGGTCGTCAATAGTGCCCTCTCTAACGGATAAACCTTTTTTAATGCAGGCATCGATATTTTTCCTTGTCTGCTTTGAAAATTTGGCTTTTTTGTCTTCATAAGGCTCGTCAAGATTAAAACGGCAGCACCAACGCACCTGCATTGCATCAAGATAAAGATTAAAGCCGTAATGCTTGTAGCCGAGCTCAATGAGATTATTTACAGATTCATCGTCAGCCGTTTCTTCCGGAATAATTTCACCCTCGTGAGTGCGAACTCTGTAAACAACAGGGGGGTCGATTGTCAAAATAAAACCGCCCTGCTTTTTAATGTATTTTTTAAGTTCTTCAGTGAAAAAGCGGAGAAGCTCTTTGTTATGGTAATCGACAATCAGCCCGCGGGGAGCATAAAACTTTTTTTGATTAAAAACAGTTTTATCCTCTAAAATCATAGAGGCGGCAATAATTTTTTCGTTTTCCTTTATGCCCACAAAATGTATTTTACTGCCGAGTTCTTTTTTTAGCTCGGACATTTCCACGGTCTGCATAAAGGATGCCAGCTCGTTTTCTTTGGAAAAACTGCGGAATTCATCGCTTGTCAATATGCTGAAATTCATTAAATCACCTTAATGTTTTTTAAAAGATATACATATTAAATATTAGCATAATACCTATATTTTGTCAATTAAACACTGCTTTAAAACATATTATCAATACTTATATCATTTCATCGCTCAAAAATCAACTCATCGCTCATTTGCTTTTTGAGCTTTGAGCGATGAACAAATAATAAAAAAGGCAAACAAAGTGCGAATGCTCTGTTTGCCTTTTTTACTCAGTATTGATTTTTTAAAGCAGTGCTATGCCGTTTTCTTCGCAAATTCTGTATGTTTCGCTGTCCCAAATGCTTGACTGAACCTCGCCGATGTGAGCACAGCCTATAAGGAGCATACAAAGTCTTGACTGACCTATTCCGCCGCCTATGGTGAGCGGAAGCTCGCCGTTTAAAAGCATTTTGTGAAACGGCAAATTGCGTCTGTCATCACAGCCTGAAATTTTAAGCTGTCTGTCAAGGCTTTCGGCGTCAACACGAATTCCCATTGAGGAAATCTCAAAGGCCCGACCCAGTGTTTCATTCCAGAACATTATGTCGCCGTTAAGCTCCCAATCGTCGTAATCGGGCGCTCTGCCGTCGTGCGGCTTGCCCGAACGGAGCGCTCCGCCGATTTGCATAATAAACGCTGTTTTGTGCTCTTTAAGGTATTCGTTTTCACGCTCGTGTGAGGACAAATTCGGGTACATGTCCTCAAGCTCTTGAGATGTTACGAACGAAATATCTCTTGAAAGCTGAACATCAATAACGGGAAATTGCTTTTTAAGTTTTTCCAAAGTGTCGCAGATAACATCAACAATATTCTGAACCGTGCTTTTAAGGTAAGAAGCGGTTCTGTCCTCGGGAAGAATAATTTTTTCCCAGTCCCATTGGTCAACATAAACCGAATGAAGATTGTCAAGCTCTTCGTCACGGCGAATAGCGTTCATATCAGTGTAAAGACCCTCGTGAACGGTGAAATTGTAACGCTTTAAAGCGAGTCTTTTCCATTTTGCAAGGGAATGCACAACCTGAGCGTCCTCGCCGACGGCGGGAATGTCAAAGGATACAGGTCTTTCAACACCGTTAAGATTGTCATTAAGACCTGAATTTTCTGTTACAAATAGCGGCGCGGAAACTCTTTTTAAGCCGAGCGCATCCGCAAAGCCGAATTGAAATGTCTGTTTTATGTATGAAATCGCGCGTTGCTGGTCATAACTGTTGAGCTTGGAAACATAGCCCTTGGGTACTGTTACGGTGTTCAAGGTTAAGACTCCTCTCTGCAAAAATATGAAAATATGATACCACAACAAAAAGTGTCAGTCAATAAAAAAATGCTTAGCAGAAAGGGAGTCCTGCTAAATATGGTTTTAATCGATCAACTTTCGCCTCGTTCAGAAAAAAATTTGCTCGATTAAAACTGCTCGCACCGTAAATGCTTGATATTCCCGGTGTTTTCGTTTTTGAGATCGCAGGTTTGCTGACGCAAATCAAGGTCGAAAGGACGAAAACACGCCGAAGAGCTACATTTACGGCATATTGGGCAGAACTCCCTTTCAGCTCATAAAGCATATTCTTCAACTGCTCTCGCAAGTCCGTCTTCAGCATTGGAAAGAGTTATGTACCGAGCTTTTTTCTTTAATTCCTCACAGGCATTTCCCATTGCAAATGAATATTTCGCAAATTCAATCATTTGAAGGTCGTTCATAGCGTCGCCGAAGGACATTGCCTCTTCTTTTTTAATATTCAGAAGTCCGCAAAGATGTGCAAGAGCGTCACCCTTATTTGCTGACGGAACAGTCGCCTCAATTTCATCTTTAAGCGATGCGGTAACAAGCAATCCTAAACTTTTGAAATATTCAGCCAAAGATTGCCTTATACTTTCGTCTGCCGAGTAAACGGCTATGATTTCCGCACTTCGACCCTTTAAGGCTTCGCAAAGATTTTCGCAAAGAACGGATGATGCCATAAAAATTTTCAAGAAATCCGCAGGCAATTCACGGCCCTTGTAAAACTGCTGCTTGTTCTCCTGAATGTACGCCGTGCCGTCGACATAGGTGTTGTAATAAACCTGTGAATCATTTAATTTTGCTAAAATTTCAGCAGTCAATTTCGGCGGAATATGGTTTTTATAAATTATTTTCTTTTCATTCAAATCGTAAACGCTTGCACCGTTTGAAAAAATAACATAATCGGTAAAAGGAATTTGGTTTATAACGGGAGTTATAAAGCCGAGGGTTCTGCCCGTTGCAATTGCAATTTTAATTCCTTTTTCGTGTGCATTTAAAAGTGCTGTTTTTGTTCTTTCTGTGACGGTAGTGTGGTCGGGCGCCATAAGCGTTCCGTCAAGGTCGGTTGCTATGATTTTAACTGCCATTTTTCTCTCCGAGTGTAATAATAATTTTATTAAATTCCGAAATATTTTTTCGCATTATTAAATGAAATATCCGCAACTACCTGTGACAAAAATGCAATGTCGCACGGGTATTTGCCATCTTCAACAAGGTCGCCGAGCATCTCGCAGAGAATACGGCGGAAATATTCGTGACGGGGGTATGACAGAAAGCTTCTTGAATCTGTTATCATACCGACAAATTTACCGAGGACGCCGAGAGCGGCAAGGTCGGCAAGCTGTTTACGCATACCGTCATAATGGTCATTGAACCACCAAGCAGAGCCGAATTGGATTTTCGACGCGGCTTCGCTGCTTTGGAAATTTCCGAGCATTGTGCCGAGCACAGTGTTGTCCTTGGGGTTGAGCGTAAAGAGAACGGTTTTCGGAAGAAGTCCGTCTTTTTCGAGCGAGTCCATAAATCTTGAGAGTTTTTCTGCAATTTGGCAGTCGGCAACCGAGTCAAAGCCCGTGTCAGCGCCCAAACGCTCAAACATTTTTGTGTTGTTGTTGCGCATAGCGCCGAGGTGAAGCTCCATTACCCAGCCTTTTTTTGCATATTCTCTGCCTAAAAACTGTAAAATCGCCGTGCGGTATTTGTCAAGCTCGTCAGTTGTAAATCTTTCGCCCGAAAGAGCTTTTTTAAATATGGCTTCAAGCTCTTCGTCCGTACTCTCGCTGTACGGACAATATGTGAGTGCGTGGTCTGCGGCACGGCAGCCCATAGAATCAAAAAATTCAATTCTTTTTCCGAGTGCAGTTTTAAGCTCTTTAAACGATGTGATTTTCATTTGAGAAGCATTTTCCATAGCCTTGACCCACGGAATAAAAACGGGTGAGTCAATAAGAAAAGCTTTGTCGGGTCTGAAGGCAGGCAAAACCTTGCATTTAAAGGATTTGTCTTCTTTTAAAAGTGCGTGGTATTCGAGCGAGTCTGCGGCGTCGTCAGTTGTGCATACGCAGGCAACATTGGATTTTTCAATAAGCTCTCTGGGGGTGAATCCGCCGTTTCTTATTTTCCCGTTGCACTTTTCCCAAATTGCGGGTGCGGATTTGAGCGTTAAAGGCTCGTGAATGTCAAAATATCGCTGAAGCTCAAGGTGAGTCCAGTGATAAAGCGGATTTCCTATGCAGTAGCTTAAGGTTTCCGCATACTTTAAGAACTTTTCATAAGGCGTTGCGTCGCCCGTTATATATTTTTCATCTACGCCGTACCCACGCATTGCACGCCATTTGTAATGGTCGCCGCCGAGCCAAAGCTCTGCTATGTCACGGGGAGTTTTGTTTTCGTAAATCTCTTTCGGAGATAGGTGACAGTGCCAGTCAAAAATCGGCATATCCTTTGCCCCGTAATTAAATATTTCTTTTGCTGTGTCGGTTGTAAGAAGAAAATTTTCGTCCATAAACGATTTCATAAATCATCATCCTTCGAAGCATATAAAATATTGTTTGCATATAAAAGCAAAGCGTTATGATAAAAATTTGTCCGTCTTTGCAGGCTTCCGTAAGGCAGAGCCAAAGGGACATAAAGTCTATTTAAAATAATCGCTTGCAATTATTTTATCACAATTTTGGAATTTTGAACAGTATATTGAAGTTTTTTGCCGAAATATTTTAAACTTTTCTGCGATACAAAAAAATGTAAACTATTGAATTGTATAGCATTATGTGGTAAAATGAAGAGTAAAAATTTATAATGCAAGAGGTATAGCTATGTCCGGACATTCAAAATGGAGTACAATTAAAAGAAAAAAAGAAAAAACAGATAATGCCAGAGCAAAGGTGTTTACTAAAATCGGCAGAGAAATTGCCGTTGCAGTTAAAGAGGGCGGCCCCGACCCTGCGGGCAACTCAAAGCTTAAGGATGTTATTGCCAAGGCAAAAGCGGCTAATGTTCCGAATGATAATATTGACAGAATAATCAAAAAAGCGGCCGGCGAGGGCGGAAGCGACAACTACGAAGATATAGTTTACGAGGGATACGGCCCGTCGGGAATTGCAGTTATTGTTGAAACCTTGACCGATAATCGCAACAGAACCGCCGCAGATGTGCGTCACGCATTTGACAAATTCGGCGGAAATATGGGAACGAGCGGTTGCGTTTCGTTTATGTTCAGCCGTCAGGGCGTTATTCTTTTTGAGAAGGAAGATATTGACGAGGAACAGCTTATGATGGACGCTATTGAGGCGGGCGCTACCGACTTTATAACGGATGATGAGATTTATGACGTTCGCACTGAACCTAACGATATGGGCGCTGTGCGTGATGACCTTGAAGCAAAGGGCTACAAATATGTTTCGGCAGAGGTTGAGTATGTTCCCTCGTCATATACTGCTCTTTCAAATCCTGATGACATTAAGAATATGGGCAAAATGCTTGAAATGTTTGAGGATAACGACGATGTTCAGAATGTTTACCATAACTGGGAAAATGAGGACGATTACGAGGGGTAATACCCCGTTGGAGGATAGATTTTGAATATTCTTTTGGTATCTCAGCATTTTTATCCTGACAATTTTCGTGTTAACGATATTGCAAAAATGCTGACAGAAGACGGCCATCGGGTAACGGTACTTACATCGCTCCCCGATTATGCAACAGGCAGAGTACCTGATGACTGCAAGGGCAAAAAAAACAGAAGAATTATATGGAACGGTGTTGAGGTTATTCGCTGCTTTTCGGTTGCAAGAAGAAGCGGCATTATTTTCCGTGCGCTCAATTATGTTTCTTTTTATGTATCCTCAACCTACAGAGCACTGAAAATGGACGGAGATTTTGATTTGGTATGCTGTTATCAAACCTCACCCGTGCTTATGGCAAACGCTGCCCGTGCATTTGCCAGGAAAAGGAAGATACCGTTATTTATTTACTGCCTTGACCTGTGGCCGGAGTCACTTAAAGCGTGGAGAGTAGGAGAGAAAAATCCCATTTTCAAAATAATGCACAGATATTCAAATATGATTTACAGCAGTGCAGATTGTATTGGTATAACCTCAAAGCCGTTTACCGAATACTTAAAAACAGTGAACAAAGTGTCCGAGGACAGAATAGTTTATCTTCCGCAACATTCGGCGGATATGAAATTAAATCCGAAAATTCACAAAGAGAGCGAACCCTATGTATTTTCATTCGGCGGAAATATAGGCAGTGTGCAGAATATTGATTGTATAATAAAAGCGGCAGCTATTCTTTCCGGCAGGGATGATATTAAATTTGAAATCTACGGTGACGGAAGTGAATTACAAAACTGTAAGGCTCTTTCCAAAAAGCTGAAAACCGACGATATGATTACATTCTTCGGAAGAGTTTCACAGGAAGAGCTGTGGAAATGCTATGAAAATACAGACGCATTTCTTTTAACGCTAAAGTCACAAGGGGTTATCGGGCAGACTGTTCCTGCGAAGCTTCAGGAATATATGTCTAGCGGAAGACCTGTAATTGCAGCTATCGGCGGTGCGGCGGAGCAGATAATTAAAGAATCCGGGTGCGGAATTTGTGTGCCTGCCGGTGACAGTGAGGCTTTGGCGAAAGCTATTGAAGATTTTGTGTCTAATAATGAAAAGTATTCGGCTTGCGGTGAAAACGGCAGAGAATATTATATAAATAATTTCACAGGAAGAAGCTTTATTGATAAGCTTACGCAGACATTTGTCAGTTTAACGGAATCTTCGGAGGAAAACCAATGAAGCTTCTTCAAATAAACTCGACCTGTGGGTTCGGAAGCACAGGCAGAATAGCAGTGAATATTTTAAATACTGTCATTGAAAACGGCGGCGACGGGCTTATATGCTACGGCAGAGGAACTGCTCCAAACGGCGTGCCGTCTTATAAAATCGGCTCTGAAGCGCTTGTAAGAATTCACGGTGTGATTTCACGTGTTACCGACAGGCAGGGGTTTTATTCGGCAAATTCCACAAAAAAACTGGTGCGGAAAATTGAAGAATATAATCCCGATATTATTCATCTTCATAATATTCACGGGTACTACCTTGACATAAGAGTTTTATTTGACTATTTAAAAAAATGCGGAAAGCCAATTGTTTGGACTTTGCATGACTGTTGGGCATTTACCGGACATTGCGCGCATTTTACTGCCGCAGGCTGTGATAAGTGGAAAACAGGCTGTCATTCCTGCCCTTCAAAAAAGGAATATCCGCAAAGCCTTGTTTTAGATAATTCGGAAAAAAATTATAATGAGAAAAAAGCGCTTTTTACGGGACTGAAAAATGTTACCTTGGTTACTCCGTCAAATTGGCTGGGTGAGCTTGCAAAGGAATCGTTTTTGAAGGAATACCCTGTAAAGGTTATAAATAACGGCATAAACACCGATATTTTTAAGCCGACCGAAAGTGATTTTAAACAACGGTACGGCCTTAAAAATAAAAAAATCCTTTTGGGCGTTGCAAGCGTTTGGCAGGAAAGCAAGGGCTTGGGCGATTTTATAAAGCTGAGCGAGGAGCTGCCCGAGGATTTTAAGATTGTTCTTGTAGGTCTAACCGACGCACAGCTGTCTATGCTGCCAAAAGAAATAATCGGTATTAAGCGGACTGAAAATGCGAAACAGCTTGCTGAAATTTACACTGCGGCAGATGTTTTTTTGAACCCAACATACGAGGATACTTATCCGACAACAAATCTTGAATCGGTTTGCTGCGGTACTCCTGTTGTAACATATAATACGGGCGGAAGTCCGGAAAGCCTTATAGGCGGCAGAGGAATTACGGTTCCGGTCGGTGACATAAAGGCTATGTTCAAAGCGGCGCAGACGCTTGCAGGGGTAAAAACGGACAGCCCGTCTGAATTTGACGCATGTAAAAAGTTTTCGGAATATGAAGAGCTTTACAAAAATTTGCTCGCAAAATAAGGGGACGTTATGGATAATTTTGACTATTTGCCAAAGCTTCACAGCTGTGAAATACTCATTGTAAAAGAGGTTAAGAGAATCTGCGATAAAAATGGAATTAAATATTTTATGATTGCGGGCACTCTTTTGGGGGCTGTTCGTCACAAAGGTTTTATTCCGTGGGACGACGATATGGACATCGGTATGCTCCGTGAGGATTATGAAAGGTTTTTAAAGATTGCCAAGGAAGAAATCGGAGAAAACTTTTTTTTGCAAACAACCGAAACTGACCTTGCTTACGGACTGAATTTTGCAAAAATTCGTCTGAAAAATACATTTATCGAAGAGGCGGCGGCATCAACTAAAGCACAAGCAGGTATTTCAATTGATATTTTCCCGTTTGATGCAGTTCCCAATGATGCAAAAGAAATTACAAAACATAAAAAACGTACATATTTTTTAAGACGGCTGCTTCTTGCAAAGCAAAATTACAATGCACGCGGTAAAAAGAAAGGCGTTAAGCGAATAGTTTACGCAGGTCTTAAATTTATTTCGCTGTTTTATTCACGCAAAAAGCTTTGCGAAAAAATTGATTTTGAGTGTGAGCGTTACAATAACCCGAATGAAAAACCGCTCAAAATCGTTAACATAGGCGGAGCGTACGGATATGATAAAGAAACGATTATGCGTGAATGGGTTGACAGTACTGTAGAGCTGCCGTTTGAGGACTTTACGCTCAGCGCACCTGCCGGCTACAAGGAATATCTTGAATATTTTTACGGTGACTATATGACTCCTCCTCCTGAGGACAAAAGATATAACCGACACGGTTTGTTAAAGGTAGATTTCGGCTCTTATTAAAGCGGATACAAAAGGGGAATTTATTATGAAAAAGGTAATCACATACGGCACCTTTGACTTGCTTCACTACGGGCACATAAATCTTTTAAGACGTGCAAAGGAGCTTGGCGACTATTTAATAGTTGCGCTGTCGACTGATGAATTTAACTGGAACGAAAAGCAGAAAAAATGCTATTTTTCTTACGAGCAGAGAAAAAAACTGCTTGAGGCAATAAGATATGTTGATTTGGTTATTCCCGAAGACAATTGGGAGCAAAAAGTAAGTGATGTTCAGGAATTTAAGGTTGATACCTTTGTTATGGGTGATGACTGGAAGGGTAAATTCGACTTTTTGAAGGATTACTGTGAGGTCGTTTATCTTGAAAGAACACCGGAAATTTCAACAACACAAATTAAAAAAGATTTAGGAAAATAAGCCACAAAACGCTTTGGATTTTTTATGAAAAAGGTACTGATTTTTGCACCTACGGCGCCGTCAAGCGGTATAACGCAGTATATTTTAAACATTTTAGGTGAGCTTGACATAGCAGATATGCGCGTAGATATTCTGTCTTTTTGCAATGACCGTCTGAAAAAATGGGCGGAAACGCACGGAGCGGAATATTTTGAGTTTAATATTTCAATGTATAAGCACCCGTTTCTTTACAGGCACTTTTTGAAAAATGTATTTTCAAAGGGGTATGATGCGGTTCATTTTAATCTTTCCGGACTTTCAACGCTGTCAATTTTCAGAATTGCGAAAAAGTACGGCACAAAAAAGATTATAATGCATTCGCACAGCAGCTTTACGGACTTGCCTTCGAAGCTCAGAAGAATTGTATTCAGCAATTTGCATAAGGCTTTGCGTGTGTTTGCAAATAGATATTATGATGTAAAATGCGCTTGCTCTGTACCTGCCGCCGAGTGGATGTACGGCAAAAAACAGGCACAGAATGCACTTATACTTAACAATGCGGTTGATACTGGAAAATTTGCTTACAGTGCAAAAAATGCTGAAGAAATACGCACAAAGTACGGTGTGAAGACGGAATATCTTATAGGTCATGTCGGGCGTTTTACGGTTCAGAAAAATCATTCTTTTCTTATAGATACATTCAGCGAGCTTTGTAAAATCCGAAATGACTGTACGCTGATGCTCGTCGGCAACGGAGAGCTTCTTGAAAGCATTAAAAATAAAGTTAATGCTTTGAACTTAAATGACAGAGTGATTTTTGTCGGTTTTCAGGAAGATTTATACAAATATTATTCGGCAATGGATTTGCTTTTACTGCCGTCGCTTTTCGAGGGGCTTCCGATAACTCTTATTGAAGCGCAGGCGAACGGGCTTTCAGCTCTTGTCAGCGATGCAGTTACAGGGGAATGTGATTTGACGGGACTTACGGAATTTTATCCGTTATCCGAGGGTGCCGCACAGTGGGCGAGAAGGATAAGCGAAATGCTTAAAAACGGCACGGAGCATAAAACAGATGTTTCGGAATTGCTCTGTCAAAGCGGATTTTCGCTTGCCTCGCAGGCAAAGGTTATATCAAAGCTGTACTTTGAATAATAACGGGGGACTTTATGAAAATTTCAGAGAAGGTTAAAAATTCAATTGTTTTTTATTACAAAGCGGTGCTTTTGATTTTTCTTATTCCGACGCTGCTTGTTCCGTGTGTATCTTTTTCTTATAAGCTAATGTTTGTTATGCTCGGAGCAGGAGCAATATTATTAGTATACGACTTGTTTTCAAAAAGAATTTTTCTTAAAGCACGTGGGATGTTTTGGCTTATTTGCTTTATGATTGCGTTTGCAGCTTCAGTTGCTTTGAATTTTAAAACCGCACTTAATCTTAATGTTACAAGCTGGGGTTACACTGCAATTGCTCTTTTACTGCTTTATCCTGATTCGTTTAATAAGACGAAGGAGCGTTCGCTGTTTGAACTTTCGGTACTAAACAATATTTTTATTGCGATGACTACTGTTCTTTCGACAATTTCAATGGGTATGTTTATTACTCTTTATCACAGAGAGATTACTTTCGGAGATCAGAGATATGTAATGGGTTGGTCGCAGAACAGACTTTTCGGACTTTACAGTAACACGGGTTATATGATTACGGCTCTTGCTCTTGCAATTACCGTTCTTCAAATTGCAATAACTAAAGCAAGAGGGAAAAAAATAGGTTCTCTTTACGGATTCTTTATTGCTTATACATCATTGTTTAACTTTATGTCAATGTGTATGGAAAATGCAAAGGGTGCGTTTATTTCACTTTTTACCTTTGTTTTCGTTGCGGTTATGTTTTCGGTAGCAAAGAAAATTTACAAAAAGAAAAACCTGTCAACCGTCAAAGCTTCATTGGTTGGCGCTTTGTCAGCGGTAATTGCCGTTGCAATTCTTTTCGGAGCAATAACAGCTTCACGAAAAGGACTTTCATATTTGCCGGGAATTTACAGCTCCTTAAGCAGAGAGCATAATGTTGGAAATAATGTGAATATCCGGGAGCCGGAGCCGACTCCGGAGCAAAAAGAGGAAAATAAAATAACCGAAGTTGAAATCGACAGAAATATAGACGAAAGCTACGGATTTTTTACGGGCAGAACCGTTATTTGGAAATTCGGCTTAGAGCAATTTCTTGAAAAACCGATTTTCGGGTACGGTCCGCAATCCCACAGAGACCATTTTATTGTGGATAACTATCTCCGCCATTTCCATAATCTTATAATACAGATAATCGTCAGTGTCGGTGCTTTCGGCTCGGTATTTATTTTTGCATTCTTTGCGATTATGGTTGTTTATCTGCTTAAAAATATATTTATATATATTAAAAAAGACGACAAATATTATTATGTGTTTGTGTTCTTATTTGCTGTGCTCGCAATGCTTGCAATGAACAGCATGGCAGAGGTTACAATTCTGTTTATCGCACGGTTTGCAATGTTCATTTTCTGGATGTATTTAGGATATATTCAGGTCTTTGCAGACGATGATAAAAAGCTTAAAACGGATTTTATTACCGAAAAAATTGACATGCTTTTGGTAAATATTTTTAATAAATTTACGGGAAAATCTAAAAAAGATGAGAAGTAAAAAGGTCTTAATCAATTCAATATTCGGCGTCGGCGGTTATGCAATTTTAATGCTCAGCAATTTTATTACGAGAGCCGTTTTCATTTCGGAGCTCGGTTTTTCAATGGGCGGCGTTGACACCACATTTAAAAACTTTCTTCAGGTTTTGTCCTTGGCAGAATTGGGACTTAGCACAGGACTTCTTTACAAGCTTTACAAGCCGATTGAGGAAAAGGACAATGCCGCAATTAAGCGTGTGCTCAATTTCTACAAGCAGGCTTATAAGGTAATCGCCGCTGTTTTTATGGGCGGTGCGTTTATTCTGTCATTTGCCGTTAATTTCGTAATTAAAGATACGGACAAGCCGAAATGGTATATTTCGCTTTTGTTTATTCTTTATGCGGCGGACACGGTTGCCTCTTACCTTTATGCAAACCGAAAGGCGCTAATTGTTGCCGACCAGAATAACTATATCGTCAACAGAAACGACGCTTTTGTCTCGCTCATTACGCTTGTGAGCCAAGTAGTTTTACTTAAACTCACTCACAGCTTTATAATCTATGCGGTTGTTAAAATTGTTTGCAGGCTGATAGGTGCTGTGTCAATAGGTCATCAGTTTAAAAAACGCTATCCGCAAATTGCCGCAGATAAATCAAAAGACACAATTACGGGTGAAGAGAGAAAATCGTTAACCAAAAATATGGGCGCAATGCTCTGCCACAGAGTTGGCGGTGTCAGCGTTACTGCGACAGGCTCGGCGATTATAACATATTTTATCGGCACGGCAACCTCGGGTGTTTACGGTAACTATACACTCATTACCAATGCATTAAATCAGCTTGTTGCGCAGGTTTTTAACGGAATTACGGCAAGCTTCGGCAACATTATTACGGTTGAAACGAAAGAAACGGTTTATAACCGCTTTAAGCTTTTGTATTTCTTTAACTATCTGATTTTTTCGTTCTTTACGGTGTCCTTCGGCGTTTTGGCTCAGCCGTTTATGCGCCTTTGGATGCATGGCAAAGAGGGGAGTCTGTTCCCTACAACTACGCTTATACTTTTAGTTATTTACTTTTATGTTTACGGTATGCGCCGTGTTGTTCTTATGGCAAAGGACAGCGCAGGAATTTACAGGCAGGACTGCGGCTTTGCAATTTTAGAGGCGGTAATCAATATTACGCTTTCTGTTTTCTTGGCATGGAAATTCAAGTCAATCAACGGCGTTATTGCGGCAAATGTGCTCAGTATGCTGATAATTCCTATGTGGACCCAGCCTTATCTTGTTTATAAGCATGTGTTAAAGCACAAATTATTGCCCTATTATTTAACCTATATTTTATATGCTTCACTTACTGCTGTTTCGTTTGCGGCAACATGGTTTTTGGCGGAAAAAGCAACTGCATTTACGGATAATGTGTTTATAGAGCTTATTATCAGGGCGGTTATTTGCGTTGCAATTCCAAATCTTCTGAATCTTGTTGTATTCATAAGAACACAGGAGATGAAGGATTTAATTACTCTTCTTTTGGGTGTTTTAAAGCGAAAAGCACCCGGAAATAAAGGCGGTAAAGAGAATGCCTGATAAAACAACTATTAAAAATAAGCGCCTTTTTTTACTTGATATGGACGGAACAATTTACGAGGGCGCAAGGCTGTTCCCTTATGTTAACGAGTTCCTTGAATATATCGAAGGCAAAGGCGGACGGTATATTTTCATAACGAACAATTCTTCACGCTCTGTAAAGGATTATGTTATAAAGCTCTCGAAAATGGGCGTTAAGGTGACGGAGGATAATTTTTTTACCTCGGCGCAGGCGACTGCTCTTTACCTTAACGAACATCATAAAAACAAAAAAATTTACTGTATGGGTACGCGCTCAATGATTGCCGAAATGGAGAAAATGGGCGTTTCGGTCACGAACAGTACCGAAGACGCTGAATGCATTGCAGTAGGGTATGACACGGAGCTTACTTACCAAAAGCTTATTGATGTGTCATTCCTTTTGCAGACGAAAAAGGATATTCCGTACATCGCAACCAACCCTGACCGTGGCTGTCCAACAGAATTCGGCTTGGTGCCCGACTGCTTTGCAATTTGCGAGGCGATAAACTATGCGGCGAAAAGGCGTCCTGTTTACATCGGCAAGCCTGACAGGTTTATGATTGAATATGCCGTTCAAATGAGCGGGTTTAAAAAGGAAGATGCTGTCGTAATCGGCGACAGATTATATACGGATATAGCGTCGGGCGTTAATGCGGGCGTTGACACGGTTTGTGTTTTAAGCGGTGAGAGTACGCAGGAAGATATTGAAAAAAGTGATATAAAACCGACTTACATTTTTGACGGTATTGAAGAAATATACAGCATATTACAGGAGAAAGATTATGGAGTATGATGCATTTGATGCGGGAATAGAGCTTGGCGGACTTCGCAACAGAGATGATATTCGCTTGCTTGTCTGCTATTTGCTGAAATCAGTGGATTCCCCAATGACACGCCAAATGCTTAATGAGGCAATGCAGGAGGACGGACTTGCAAATTATTTTGAGGTCGGTCAGGCGATTGAAGAGCTTTTGAAAACCGCCAATATAACAGCAGATATTGTGGGTGACGATGAGGTTCTCACCGTAACACAAAAGGGCAGAGAGGCAGCAGAAATGCTCCAAACAAGCCTGCCGAGAACGGTTCGTGAAAGAGCTGTTAATGCGGCAATCCGCCTTATTACAAAGGCACGAGTCGAAAGAGAAAATAAAATTGAAGTTGTCAAAGAGGAAAACGGCGGATACACAATAACATTTACTCTGTTTGATAAGAATACACAGTTTATGAAGCTGTCCGTCTATGTTGTTGACAGCTTACAGCTTGAACAGGTAAAGCAGAATTTCATTAACGACCCCGTAAAGGTTTATTCCACAATAATAACATCGCTTACAGTATAAGGAGAGAAAAATTAAATGGCGAAGGAACTTGAAAAACAGTATAACCCGAAATCCACCGAAGAGCGGATTTATAAAACATGGGTACAGAACAAATATTTCCACGCAAAGCGTGAAGAGGGGAAAAAGACTTATACAATAGTTATTCCCCCACCAAACATTACAGGTCAGCTCCACATGGGCCACGCGCTCGACAATACGCTTCAGGATATTCTCATAAGATATCACAGAATGGCAGGCTATGACACCCTTTGGCTCCCCGGCACTGACCATGCCTCAATTGCGACTGAGGCTAAAATTGTTGAGGCTATGCGCAAAGAGGGAATAACAAAAGAGGATTTAGGCAGAGAGAAATTCCTTGAGCGCGCATGGGACTGGAAAGCACAGTACGGCGGCAGAATCATTGAACAGCTTAAGAAAATGGGCTCCTCCTGCGACTGGGACAGAGAGCGTTTTACTCTTGACGAGGGCTGCTCAAATGCTGTTAAAGAGGTTTTTGTACGCCTTTACGAGAAAGACTTAATTTATCGTGGCAACAGAATGGTTAACTGGTGCCCCCACTGCAACACCTCAATTTCAGACGCAGAGGTTGAGTATGAAGAAAAGGACTCGAATTTCTGGCATCTTCTTTATACCGTTAAGGAAACGGGTGAAAAGTTAGAGCTTGCAACAACCCGTCCCGAAACAATGCTCGGCGACACAGCAGTTGCAATAAATGCGGACGACCCGAGATATGCTCATCTTCACGGCTGTCATGTAATATTGCCGCTCCTTAACAAAGAAATTCCGATTGTATGTGACGAGCACGCCGATATGACAAAGGGCACGGGCGTTGTTAAGATTACACCTGCTCACGACCCCAACGACTTTGAGGTTGGTCTTCGCCATAATCTTCCGATTGTCCGCACATTTACCTATGACGGTTATCTTACGGGTGCAAAGGATAAGGCTGAGGCAGATGAGCTTCGCGCATCGGGCAAGGCTACGCAGAATGAACCAGAGGTGCTTGACTGCGGTAAATACGCAGGAATGAGCACAATGGAAGCGAGAAAAGCAATACTTAAAGACCTTGAAGAGGGCGGATATATTAAAGAAATTGAACCCTTAAAGCATGAGGTCGGCACTTGCTACCGTTGCCACACAAGCATTGAGCCGATGGTTTCAAAGCAGTGGTTTGTACGCATGGAGCCTTTGGCAGGCCCTGCAATTGAGGCGGTTGAAAAGGGAGAAATTAAGTTCGTTCCCGAACGCTTTACAAAGAATTATATGAGCTGGATGCGCGGTACGCGTGACTGGTGCATTTCCCGTCAGCTTTGGTGGGGTCACAGAATCCCGGCTTGGTATTGCGACGACTGCGGCGAAACGGTAGTTTCAAAGACAGATGTTACCGTTTGCCCGAAATGTGGCTCTGCTCACTTAAATCAAGACCCCGATACGCTTGATACTTGGTTCTCTTCGGCACTTTGGCCGTTTTCAACTCTCGGATGGCCCGAAGAAACAGAGGATTTAAAGCATTATTACCCGACAAATACCCTTGTTACAGGCTACGATATTATCGGCTTCTGGGTATCCCGTATGATTTTCTCCGCTCTTGAATATACAGGCAAAGCTCCGTTTGACACGGTTCTCATTCACGGTCTTGTTCGTGATGCACTCGGCAGAAAGATGTCAAAATCTCTCGGCAACGGTATTGACCCGCTTGAGATTATCGACAAATACGGCGCAGACGCATTGAGGTTTACTCTCGCAACGGGCAACAGCCCCGGAAACGATATGAGATTTTCCGACGAAAAGGTTGAGGCAAGCCGCAATTTTGCCAATAAGATTTGGAATGCGGCACGCTTTATCATAATGAACCTCGGTGAAAACGAGCCTGCTCCTCATATCCCCGAAAAGCTTGCGATTGAAGATAAATGGATTCTTTCTCAGTATAACGATCTTATTAAAGCAGTTACGGATTCACTTGAAAAGTATGAATTAGGTTTGGCTGTTCAGAAGCTTTATGACTTTATTTGGGATGTTTTCTGCGATTGGTACATTGAGCTTGCAAAAATCCGTCTTAACGGAAGTGACGAAACGGCAAAGAGCACTGCAAAGGCAGTTCTCGTTTATGTAATGAGCAACACGTTAAAGCTTCTTCACCCGTTTATGCCCTTTATTACAGAAGAGATTTGGCAGACTCTTCCCCACAACGGCGAGTCAATTATGATATCCGACTGGCCAGAATATTCCGAAGCTCTTAATTTTGATGCAGAGGAAACCGAAATGGAAAGAGTTATGACGGCTATTAAGGCTGTACGTAACAGAAGAAGCGAAATGAATGTTGCCCCGTCAAAAAAGGCAAAGGTTATTATTGACACAGCATTTGAGGACACCTTCAAAAACGGTGCAGATTTCTTCGTAAGGTTAGCGTCTGCAAGCGAGGTTGACATAATTTCCGGCTTCGAGGACGACGGCGCAGTAACAATAATCACCGCTGACGCAAAGATTTATATTCCGATGGACGAGCTTGTTGATTTTGGTGCAGAGCTTGAGCGTCTTAACAAGGAAAAAGCGGCTGTTCAAAAGGATATTGATTTTGTTTCTAATAAGCTTAACAATCAGAATTTCGTAGCGAAAGCTCCTGCAAAACTTGTTGAAGAACAGAAAGAAAAGCTTGCGAAATACACTGAAAAGATGAATATGATTGACGAAGCAATAGCAAAAATTGCAAATAAATAATTAAAACGAAAGACGGAGAGCGGTTCATTTGCTTTCCGTCTTTAATATGTAAAAACAGAGGCAGTATTTTCTGCCTCTGTTTTTAGTTTAATAGAGATTATTTTACATTTGCGGTTTCTTTTTCATTTGCGAACATAGCGTTTACATTGTTTTTGCCTTTGTGCCAATAGGGCTTAATTTTAAGGAAGATGTAAGCGGCAACTGCGCCGAGTGTATTGAAAATAATGTCCTCCATAGTGTCAATAACAGCGTAACGGGCATTGTAGACCTCCTGTGCGGAAGAGTAAAGAACTGTGCCGTCTGTAATTTCCTTAAGTCTCGGGGCATAGCTTGCAGGGTTGAAAATCCACGGCTTTGCAAGTCTCGGGTTGTCAAAAGTATCTGCCGCCCACAGTGCCAATGACTGTGACCAATGCTGTGAGTCGCCGCCTGCAACCTGGTCGAATGTAAATTCAAACAGCTCCCAGCCTGTGCCGACAATGAATGAAAATCCTAAAGCGCAAAGCAGAATAACGGGAACGCTTGTTTGCTTTTTATCTCTTTTCTGCATAGCGGTGCAGATTTCATAACCCATAATAACCGCATAAGCGCCGAGAGCCGCGTGCATTATGTAGTCGTAGGAATTGATGCTGTAATAGAAATTGATGTAAGCTCCGCCGAAGGATGCGAGCCACAAAAGAAGAATCAAGCCGTCCTGAAAATGGGGCGGAATGTAATGAGGCCATTTTTTCTTTGAAAAGAGCATACAAATTTCCCAGGCAAACATACCGACAAAGTTTGCAAAGGTTTGCAAAACCTGCTGAATGTTTGTAGATTCTTCAAGACCGAAGCCGTACCTGCCGAGCCCGAAAGCGGCATCTACCATTGCAAAAATCATAGTTGAACGCAGTATCCACCAGTAAATAAGCTCCCATTTTTTCGGCTTGGAAGTTATAGTTTTAAAATAATCTTTCATTTAGTTATCCTCCTGATTCACAGAATTCATCTCTGATTACCGTAAGTATATCACATAAGACACTGTTTGTCTATAACAATGAATTAAACAATTCTTAAGATTTGTTGCAGACAAAATAAAAGGAACAGCATTTTATCTGTTTTGCTGTTCCTAAAAAATCATTTTTGCGTGCCGTCGGGATTGAATACGGGAAGCTTTTCAAGATAGATAAGGTCGTCACGGTCTGCCGCAGTGTCCTCAGCTAAAACGCAAAGCCTGCCGCAAACAATGCCGCCTGCCTCGGTTACCAGCTTTTCAAGTCCGCCTATTGACTCACCTGTTGTAACAACATCGTCAACAAGCAAAATCTTTTTACCCTTCATAAGTGCGGCATCCGCTGTGTCTAAATAAAGCTTTTGCTCGCCCTTGGTGGTAATTGAATTTACCGTTACTTCAAACACGCCCGACATATAGGCCTTCGGTTTCTTTCGTGCAACAAAATACTTTTCGTTACCGTGAAGCCTTGCCATTTCGTGTGCAAGAGGAATACCCTTTGCCTCGGCTGTGATTATGTAGTCGTACTCGGGAGCAACCTTCAGCATTGCTTTGGCGCAAGCCGTTGTAAGCTCAGGGTCGCCGAAAACAATAAATCCTGCAATGTAAAGGTCGTCCGTAACCGGGCAAAGAGTTAAATCACGCTCAACCCCTGCAACCTTAAGATGATAAGTCATTATATTTCACCCCTAAAAAATTAAGGCGACGGGAAAATACCGCCGCCGATTTTCAGTTTGCCAATGCTCTTGACAGCCATACTTCGGCAATGTCCATAGCGGCATAAAGACCTTTCTTTTCACTTGTCTTTACAATGCGCTCTCTTGCGCTGACATCAGGGTCAGTGTTCAAAAGCTGAATTGAAACCTTTGATGCTACTTCAAGGCTGCCAACCTGTTTGGTGCCTGTAATTTGCATCATAATAACGTAATTTTCAGACGGATTACCGTAGTAAATAGTGTTACCGTTTCTTACAAGAGGGCGGCCTTTATAAGTGAGAAACTTTTCTGCCATAAAAACACCTCAATACTATTATTTTTTAGCAGATTTCAGGTAAACCTTAACAAGATCCTGCAAAAGCTCATCTCTGTCAAGGCGGCGGATAAGACTTCTTGCGTTGTTGTGAGTTGTAATGTAGGTCGGGTCTTCGGAAAGAATGTAGCCTACAATTTGGTTAATGGGGTTGTAGCCCTTTTCAACCAATGCGTCATAAACAGCAACAAGAGTTTGCCTGGTGACTTCTTCACGGTCATCCTTTAAGGAGAATTGAATTGTTTTGTTAGGGTCAAGCATTAACGCCACCTCCTGAAAAATACCTATAATCTATTATACACCGCTAAACGCCAAATTACAATAGCAAAAGAAATTTTTAATTTTTACTGTTTAAGTGCAATTCCGTTTTTCTGAAGCTTTTCAATAATTCCGTTTACTATTTCCATTACCTCGTCACGGGTAAGCGTCTTTTCGGGGTGTGAGAATGTAAGACGGGTTGTTATTGACTTGCCTGTTTCATCGGAATAAGTGTCAATCACCTGAACATTCTTGATAAGAGCGCACTTTGCCTCACGGATTGCGTCGCCTATCGGCGCAAAAATGTCGGAAACAAATGAAATGTCAATATCAATTCCGGGGAATTTTGACGGCTCGTCATAAACAATGGGGGCAGTCTCAATCTTTGCAAAATCTGCAATATCGATTTCGGCAAATACAATAGCCGCCTTTTTGTCGATTTTCTTTGCGACTGACGGGAATACAATGCCCATTTTGCCTAAAGGAACGCCGTCGCAGTAAATCTCATTAAGATTTCTCGGGTGCTCATAATTATATTCAGGCTGGGTAGCTTTGAATGAAAGCTCCTTGTGTTTAATGTCGGAGGAAAGAACACAAAGCATATCGCGAAGGCGGAAATAGAGCGTTTCAACGCTGTTTGTCTTACTGTAAAGGGTAATGCAAAGCTTTTTGTGCTCGTCGCAAAGTCCGTCGTCTTTAAGCCCATTTACAGTTCTGCCGATTTCAAATATGCCGAATTCGGGTGCAAAGCCAACATTGGAGCGAACCTGAACAAGCTGTGTCGGAACTATTGAACGGCGGATTGTTTCAATGTTCGGGTTGGTTGCGTTTATAAGCTTAATGTTGTCCGCAACCTCAATGCCGAGAGCCTTGTACTCGTCATAATATGCCCAAATATAAGAATGAAGCTCGTGAAGAGAATAACGCTTAACAAGAATATCCTTGATTTTATCCTCAACCGTTTTTTCTTCGTAGGGGCGAACAGGGTAAAGCGGTGCACGGCTTGTGTGAATGTCAAAGTTGTCGTAGCCGTAAATTCTTGTGATTTCCTCTATAATGTCAGCCTTAATAGTAACATCCTTTGTAGCTCTCCAGGACGGAACGCCGACTGTGAAATTATCTCCGTCTTTTTTTGCCTCAAAGCCGAGAGATTTAAGCGTTTTAAGGATAGTGTCACTGTCAATTTCGATGCCGGTGTATTTGTCAACAAATGCCTTATCGAAATCAAGCGTTATTTTGTCGTAACGATAAGCATATTCGTCCGTAAGCGAGGAAACAACCTTTACGCCGCTGTCAACAGATGTCAAAAGTTCAACAAATCTTGCAATAGCGGGAACTGTCATTTCAGGGTCAAGGCATTTTTCATAACGCATTGAAGCGTCTGTTCTGTGTGCAAGGCGAACAGTTGATTTACGGATTGAAACTGCGTCAAAGGTTGCAGACTCAAGTGTGAGAGTTGTTGTATCGTCAACAATTTCAGAGTCAAGACCGCCCATAATACCTGCAATGGCAACGGGAGTGTTGTCGTTGCAAATCATAAGCGTGTTTTTGTCAATATTTCTGTTTACACCGTCAAGAGTTTGGAACACAAACGGCTTCTCGAAACGCTTGATTCTGATTTTTTCTACCTTGCGTGAGTCGAATGCGTGCATAGGCTGACCCATTTCAAGCATAAGGTAGTTTGTAAGGTCTGCAAGGAAGTTAATTGCTCTCATTCCGCAGTAGAAAAGACGGATTCGCATATTAACAGGGCTTACCGAAACGCTGATATTTTCAACTTGCAAGCAGGAATAACGCTGGCAAAGCGGGTCTTCAATCTTCATATCAACCTTCGGGAGCGAATCGTACGCAGAGAGGTCAGCGGTCGGAAGCGGCTTTAATTCTCTTCCTGCCAATGCCGCAAATTCACGGGCAATTCCGTAATGACCCCAAAGGTCGGGGCGGTTTGTAAGAGATTTATTGTCAACCTCAAACACAATATCGTCAATTGCATAAACATCTTTTATGTCAGTGCCGTTGGGAACATCATCCGTTATATCCATAATTCCCGAATGGTCGTCGGAAATACCGATTTCCTTTTCGGAACAGCACATACCGTTTGACATAAAGCCTGCAAGAGGGCGGGGTGTAATGGTGATTTCGCCTAAAGTTGCGCCTACCTTTGCAAATGCGGTTTTCATTCCGACTCTGACATTGGGTGCGCCGCAGACAACGTCAACAAGGTTTTCTTCGCCTATATCAACCTTTAAAAGGTGAAGCTTTTTTGAGTCGGGGTGGGGTTCAACAGATTTAATCTCGGCAACAACAACGCCTGAAAGGTCAGAGCCTTTCATAAAAATCTCATTTTCAACCTCTGCCGTGGAAAGAGAGAAGCGGTGAATAAGGTCAAGACGGTCAAGCCCTGTTAAATCTACAAAATCTGCAATCCAGTTCATTGATAAAAACATAATATTTCTCTCCTCTCTTATTATTCATCATCGGTAAACTGAGAAAGACTTTTAAGGCTTCCGGAGTTTAAGTCACGAATATCTTTAATTCCGTATTTCATCATTGCAAGTCTTGTAAGACCGAGACCGAATGCATAGCCTGTGTACTCTTCGGGGTCAATTCCGCCTGCTTTAAGAACTTCGGGGTGAATCATTCCGCAGGGGCATAATTCGAGCCAGCCTGAATGCTTGCAGGAGGGGCAACCCTCGCCGCCGCAGATAAGACAGCTTATGTCAAGCTCAAAGCCCGGTTCAACAAACGGAAAAAATCCGGGGCGAAGTCTTACTTTAATATCCTTTTGGAAAACCTCGGAAAGCATTGTTTTCATAAAGTAAATAAGGTTTGAAATTGAAATGTCCTTGTCAACCATAACGCCTTCCATCTGGAAGAAGGTATTTTCATGGCATGCGTCGGTAGCTTCGTTTCTAAAGCATCTTCCCGGGAAAATCGCCTTAATCGGAACGCCGTCGTTAATGAGCGCATCTTTATATTTTTTATAAATTGCGTTTTGTGCGGCGGAGGTCTGCGATTTTAAAAGCTGACCGTTCTCTAAATAATAGGTGTCCTGCATATCACGTGCAGGGTGGTGCTTCGGAATGTTTAAGGATTCAAAGCATTCGTAGTCCGTTACAACCTCGCTGTAATCCTCAACAGTAAAGCCCATTGATTTAAATATTCTTTCACATTCACGCTGAACAAGCGTAATGGGGTGGTACGACCCGCGGGACAAATCCGACGGTGCAGAAACATCAAACAGTGGCATACTGTCAATTTCCCTCTGCATCTCTTTTTCTTTAATTTCGTTTGCTTTTTCGGTGATTTTTTCCTCAATAAATGAGCGAACATCATTTGCAAGCTGACCCATAACAGGTCTTTCTTCAGCGGAAAGCTTGCCCATCATTTTAAGAATAGATGTAAGCTCGCCCTTCTTGCCGAGAACCGATACCCTAAAGCTTTCAATCTGTTCGGGGCTTGTAATTGAGTCAAGCTCTGCCTCCGCTTTCTTGCGGATAGCTTCAAGTTTTTCTTTCATATAATCAACCCTTTCGATATGATATTAAATACAGATTTTGTAGGGGACGATGACCAAATCGTCCCGTGAAAATAGCAGATAACTTTGCGGGCGGATGAAAGGCATCCGCCCCTATTACAGCGAAGGGTGTACGGCTTGCTCTCACCGTAAAGATGTGAATACAAATAAAAATCGCCCCTTGTAAAAACAAGGGACGAAGAAATTCCGCGGTACCACCCAATTTTTTGCACGAAGCAAACACTTCTGTGTTCTGTAACGTGAACAACCCGTTTCTGCCTACTTTGTTTCAGCAGAACCGCTCGCAAGTGAAATTCAGCAGGTCTTTATGCTTTACCGTGCTTTCAGCCTATGGCACGGCTCTCTTGAAAAGCTTTTTAAATACCGCTTACTGTCTTGGTCACAGCGTTTAATATATCGGGTAAAGTATATCAAATTTTAAATTTAAAGTCAAGGGAAATTTTTGGCTGCTGTGTATATGTTTTGAACAAAAATGCGGAGGAATATATAACCCCTCATCAGTCACTTTGTGACAGCTTTTCTCGCCTCCCGGCTCGGTCGTTGCTTCTGCTTCGCAGAGGTGTCCACCGGACACCCGCAACCCCGAGGGGGAAGCCTAATTTTGCCTTCTCCTTGAGGGGGCGAAGAGTGAGCCGCTGCCTGTGGCAGAATAAGGCGAAACTTTGAGGTGAAAAAACAAGGAGCAATGCGAAATGCTCCAAATGAGCAGTGCGACTATGTTTTTGAGGGGATGAGGGGACCGCCTTGGCGGTGGATGAGGTGTAACATGTCATAATGTGCAAAATTATTTGTAGTGGGTGTTTTACATATGACGAATGATGAAATAACCTTGCAAATGCGGAACAGGCGAAAAAATAAAGGTATGTAGTTACAGCGTACGGTAAAAAATACGGTGGGAATAAAATCCCACCGTACAGTTAAATTTGATTTTGCGAATATATTATGTTTGCTTTTATGCCTCTTCGCGGCGGCGTTTAATGATTACGAACGCTGTAATCGCAGCGGCACTTGCGAGTGCGGTAACAGTTACAATTATCGCTATGATAAACGGGTTTTGAACTGCTGATGTGTCTGTAATATTTCCGTTTACATTAGAATTTCCGTTATTTTTATCCTTGTTCCCGGGGTTGTTCGGTTTATCGTTCGTGGAATTGTTCGGAGTCTTGTTTTCTGTGTCGTCTGCGGGATTATTCGGGAGATTGACAACCTTTGAAATTGCAAAGGAGTCAATGCGCGATTCCTTGTTATTTTCAACTGAATATGAGTCAAAATAAAGGTTTCCGCCGTTAATTTGAATGTAGGAATATGTCGGAAGCTGTACATCAATAACCTTTTCGGGAGTCGGGAAAGAATTTTTTGTTTCTTCGTCCGATTTCGGTGTGTAGTGTTTAGCGCCCGAAGTACCGTTGATTGAATATACCGTGCCGTCAGGCTTAATTTTTGAGGTGTATTCAAGTCCGTTATATTTAAGCGTCCGAGTTTCTGTTTCCTGAATTTTGTTGTCCTTTAATACATCTGTACGCATATAAACATGGTCGTGTCCTTGGAATACAAGGTCAATTCCGAGTTCGTACATAAGCGTTGCAAACTGATTGCGGAGAGCCTTTACATCGCTGTCATTATAATGAGCACCGCTTGAATAAGGAGCTTTGTGAAGGGCAACAAATTTCCAAGCCTTGTCTGTAGCCAACATATCATCCTTGAGCCACTGGAGCTGTGCGTCTGAAAGCGTTCCGTCATCGTTAAGGTCATTTGTGTTAAGCACTGCGAAATGCGCCGTGTTGTAATCAAATGAATAGTAAGCACCGCTTGCAGTGTCCTGCTTCGGAAGATTTGTAAGATAATAGTTATTTACCTGTGCAAAATCCTCTTTTGCCTCGTGGTTGCCTGCCGCCACCATAAGAGTAGTATCGGTAAGCGAATCGGAGGCTGTATTGAACATCATTTTCCAATGACGGAAGTTACCGCCGTTGTCTACCATATCGCCCGTGCTGAGAACGAAATTCGCATTGTGATTTTTGAATGCAGTGTTAATCATAGATGCCCAGTTGTCCTCATACTGCATTTCGGTAGCGGACTGCGGGTCTGTTACATGGAAGAAGCCGAAGGATGTGCTGTTATTTGCAGTTTCCAAAACCGCAGGCTCACTCCACCAGCCGCGTGATGAATCGCCGACACGGTATGAATATTTTTTACCGCTTTCAAGACCTGTTACGGAAATTAAATGGCGGTTAATATAAATCGGGTGTTCAAGAATACCGATAAATCCAAGGTCTATGCAGGAGTAATGACGCTCTGATTTTTCGCATTTTGTGCTTGCGTTAAATTTAACTGTTGAGCCCTTGCTGAAATCGGGATTTTCGGAATAGGGAACAATTTGAATGTCAGTGCGTGTAAGGCTGTATTTTGTGTAATAGGAAATATTCTTTGTGGTTGAAGAGTCATTTCCGAAAGTTACTGCAATGTTGCTCGGAAGGCGCATATTGTCTTGCGTTGCAGAAACTTCGGCTTTGCCCGTATAGTCCGCAATGCCGTTGTAGTCAGCTTGTTTTTTCGGATTTTCATCATGAGTGAAATCCTTAAGTATTCTGTAAAATTCATCGTCAATAATGTCATATTGGCTTTGTGTTAAATAGTCGCCGAGAATTGCGTAAACAGCGTCACTCAAGGCTGCGTTTTCGCCTGCAACGCCTGTGCCGAGAATAAGCGAAATAATATCGCCGAGGCCTATACCCTCAATTTCAATTTCCGAAGAACCGAAAATTGTATTAACAAGACCCTTGATTGTTTCGCCGATTTTACCGTTAATTCCAAGTGAAATCGGGTCAATTTTAATTTTTGTAAGGATTTCGTTCTGTAAAAGATCGTCAAGAATTACTGTGAAGAGCGCGTCAACAATAATTTCGCCGTTCTTGTGGTTCTTGAAACGGTTAAGAGCATCATTGAGGAATGCGTCGTTTTCGGGGTCTTCGTCATTGGCATAATGATATGCCAAAACGGTTGACGCAAGGTCGCCCACAGTGCCTTTATCACCTGTACTGCCAAAGCCTAATGTGTCTTTAAACTTTGTGCAGGGAACATCTGCAATTACGGTATTAAGCAATTTGTCAATCATCGGTTCAACAATTGCCAATGTGTTGTCAGGGTCGGAAAGATACACTCTGTCAACCTGAGTACAGATTGAGAAGAGGAGTGATTTTACGGCAGCTGCAGAAATACCGCCGAGTGTATCGTTCTTTATTGCATCTTTAAGGAGCGTGTCAAAATCGATTTTTTCTGTAAGATAGTTGTAAAGTCCGCCTGCATTTTTTGCATCGGCACCGAAACCGTATTTGAGCTGGTATTCGAGCAGATTCATAACAAAGCTCTTAACTCCGCCTGCACCGAAGTTAATGCCGAAGCAAGTGTTTTTAAACGGCTTTGCCTGCTCTGCACCGTTAAGTACAACGGGAATTGTCTCATCGATGTCATGTGAAATGTATTCGCATTTAACATTTTTTGCGCCCTGTGAGGAGAACTTAAGTGTTCTGAACATGTTGGGGTAGTTTATGAGCGAAGCTGTGGCAATGTCGGTTATTTTCTCGCCGTTATCGCTTACATATTCCGCAACATCGTGCGAATGTAAATGGCCTGAAATCATATAGTGCATACCTGCGTCGGCAAGTGTGTCAGCCATTCTCTCCCACTCTTTAAGAACGAAAGCCTCAAAAATGTCAGCCTCTGTTTCAAAATGCGGAACAATGTTAAAGTGGTTCATACCGATAACAATTCTTCCCTCGGCCTCTGCTTTTTTACATTCGTTAACTGCCCATTTCAAGAGGTCTTCGGTAAATGAGCCTGCTGTTTCCTGAACATCTGTGCCCTTGTCAGTATTGTCGGCAGTGTAACGGCCGCCGTCAAGAGCGATAAGACGGTATTTGTCGCCGAGGTTGGCAGTGTATGAAAGTGCGCCCGCCTTTGCGCCTTCAGGGGGTGTATATGTACTTAAAGCCTCGTCATAGCCGAATTCTCTGTATATCTCACGGAAATCGTCCTGTGTAGTCGGTGTGTCCTCAACATAAGTTTGACCGTCATACCTTGTGGCACGGGTGTTGTTGATGTCGTGGTTGCCGTTGATGACATATACAGGAATGCCTGTTTCCTGCTCAAACTGACGAAGCCTGCGGGCAAATGCAAGGTGACCCGCTTTTTCGCCGTTGCGCGTTAAGTCGCCGGGGACAAGCACAAAGTCAAGCTCGCCTGCCGCCGCCTGCTGTTTGAATGTGGCAAGGGCACAGTCCACTGCGGCGTCCGCTACAAAAGTCGATGAGTTGTTAAGCTTTGAAAATTCAATGAAATCCGCCATACTGCCGCCGATTTTTTCAGGGGCAAAATAGTGAATGTCGCTGATAATTCCCAAATTAAGTTTTCCTGCCGAATCTGCGGCAAGAGCATAGAAAGGCAAATTTGCCGCCGCAATTAAAATTGCGACAATGACGCAAAGAAGCTTTCGTGAGAAATGCTTTTTCATAAAATAACCCTCCGCGTTTAATAATTTTTTAATATTTAGATATTATAGCATAAAAAATAAAAAAACGCCATAAAAACAACGGCGTTTTTAATATTTCTCGGTATTACATAAAGAATTGATGTTTTCTTTATGCAAAATACTCATTCATTAAGATAATCTGCAATAATTTGCCCGTCCTGAATACGGATTACTCTTTGAGCTTCCTTTGCAATTTCATTGTCATGGGTTATAAGAATTATTGTTCTGCCCTCTTCGTGCAGCTCGTGAAGGATTTTCATAACCTCGACTCCCGAATGGCTGTCAAGGTTGCCTGTGGGCTCGTCAGCAAGAATAACAGGGGGGCGTGCTGCAACTGCCCTGGCAATTGCAACTCTTTGCTGTTGACCGCCCGACATTTGTTTGGGCAGGTGGTTAAGTCTGTGTGAAAGTCCTACCCGCTCTAATGCGTGAATCGCTAATTTATGCCGTTCTTCCTTTTTCATTCCCCTGTAAACAAGCGGGAGTTCAACATTTTCGATTGCGCTTAGGTTTGAAATAAGGTTAAAGCCTTGGAAAATAAACCCGATTTCCTTGTTGCGGATTTCGGAAAGCTCATCGTCGGTCATGCTTGAAACATCAATTCCGTCAAGAAGATATGTTCCGGAGGTGGGTACATCAAGAAGTCCTATCATATTCATAAAGGTAGATTTGCCTGAACCTGACTGCCCGACAATAGCCAAAAATTCGCCCTTTTCAACTGTAAGGTTAATGCCGTCAAGCGCTCTTACCTCATTTTCACCGGGGTTATATATTTTGTAAAGATCTTTTACCTCAACAAGGCTCATAATTTCACCGACCTTAAAAGTTATGGTAATATTTTAATTCAATTAAACCTGTTAGTCAATGAATAAAATGTTAATTTTATTGATGCCGTTAATTTTTTATGCTAAAATAATTATATATGGAGCAAAGAGGTGACTTAAATGGCAACTAACTGCGAAATGTGCGCAAATTATTATTACGATGACGAAACGGAAGAATACTGCTGTGATGTATCCTTGGACGAAGATGAAATGGTGCGCTTTCTGTCGTCTCCCGATTACAATTGCCCGTATTACAGACTTGATGACGAATACGGGGTTGTCCGCAAGCAAAACTGACTAAAAGAGCGATATGATTTTGTCTATACTGATAATTGTATTTTATTGCAATTATCGGTATAATTATTTTTATGGGGAAATGACTGTATTTGGAAATCAGGAAGGGGTTATTTTAATGGTAATGGACTACATTTTTCCGGCGGTTATTGTAGTCGGTGTGCTTACGACGGTTGCATTTTTGATTTTGCGTGTAAAAAAAGGCGGACTGCCTGCAATGTACTGCAAGGCGGGGGCGTCAATGTGCTTTATCGGCACGGCGTTTGCATCGCTGGCTTTTTCGATTAACGGCGAGGAAATGATTCCGAAAAAGCAGTTTGTGTATGGGGTTATAATGATTTTGGGCTTTATTTTCAGCCTTTTAGGCGATATTTGGCTTGACCTTAAATACTGCTACGAAAAAGACAGCGGAATTTTTCTGTATTCAGGGTTTATAAGCTTTATGGCGGGGCATGTTTTTTTCTGCGCCGCAATTATCAATCAGTACACATTAAAGCCTCAGCATTTTGCAATATGCTGTATCATTTCAGCGGTTTTGGCAGTCGGCGTAATTCTTACTGAAAAGATGATGAAGCTTGATTACGGCAAATTCAGAAAAATTGTTGCGATTTATTCGTTCTTTGTTGCTATGACGGCGTTCCTTTCGATTTTCAGTATGGTTGTAAACGATTTTTCGAGAAATACAATTCTTTTGTCAATAGGCGCTGTGGCGTTTTTGCTTTCGGATTTGGTTTTATCAAATATATATTTCAAAAAAGGCGGAAACACAGGTGCTAATGTTGTAATAAATCATACGCTTTACTATTTAGGTCAGTTTGCGTTAGCGGCAACGCTTTTGCCGTTACCGCTTTTCTGTAAATAATTCTTAACAGGAGGGAATTATGGAAAAGAAAAAATATATCGGTAAAAAAGAATTATGGATGTTCTCAATAGGCGGAATGGGACAGGGTATGATTTACGCTATGATGTCAAGCTACATCAGCGACTACTATGTAAATGTTCTGCACCTGCCCTTAATGTTTGTGCTTATGCTTATGCTCCTTGCAAGAGTGTGGGACGCTATAAACGACCCGCTTATGGGCATAATTGCGGACAGACACACTACAAAATGGGGCAAGTTTAAGCCTTACATTGTTTTTGCCGCACCGCCAATAGCCGTTTTAACGGTTTTAATGTATTTGAGTCCGAATCTTTCAATGAATAAGCTTATGGTTTATTCAGCGGTAGTTTATGTGCTTTGGGGTATGATTTACACTATGGCGGATGTTCCTTTCTGGAGCCTGCCGAATGTTTTAACACCCGACCCGGAAGAGAGAAGTTCCGTTGTTTCATTCAGCAAGATTTGGAACAGCGTAGGCTCGGCGCTTCCCGAAATATTCTTCTTTGCGGCAGGCTTTTTGCTTCCGAAGTTCATTTCTACGGAAAATCCCGAGGAATACAATAAAAAGCAGTATTTAATAATTGCCGTAGCTGTTGTCGCTATCGGCACGGTAATGTATATAAATTCTTATTTTCATATAAAAGAGCGTGCTGTTCCGCCAGTAGTAAAAAAGAAAAAGGGCGACTCTTCACAGCTTTCAAGAATTTTCCGCTGCAAACCTTTGCTCCTTGTTATTGCAATGGGTGTACTCTCTTCCGGCAGATATATGGTCCAGGCGGCGGCAATTCATGTTGCACGTTATGCGTTCTACATAGGTCCTGACCTTAACGGAATGACACTTGATGAAAAGACGGCGGCTATTGCGGCGTCTGTGTCAACAGTTAAAACAATATTCCAGGTTTGCGCAATTATAGGTATGTTCGGCGCAACGCTTTTGATGCCGATGCTTATGAAAAAGTTTGACTATAAAAAGCTTTTAATCACAACCTGCCTTGCAGGCTTTGTCGCAAGTATATTCACAACGCTTATCGGCTGGTTCACGGCTAATCTTTATATTTGTATTCCGTTCATTTTAATTTCCTGCATACCGCTTGGCGTTATAAACACAATTTCCATAGCGATGATTTATGACTGCCTTGATTATATGGAGCTTAAAACAGGCTACAGAGATAACGCTCTCGGCTCGGCTTGCCAGGGCTTTATCAATAAGTTAGGCTCGGCTCTTTCAACCTGCGGTATAGTTATTATGTATATGGCTATAGGCTTTGAGCCTGACCAAATGCTCAATTCCACAACTGTTATGGCGGCAACCGAGCTTACAAGAACGCAGAATTTTGCAATGTTCTCGCTCGTTTCGGTAGTACCGGGACTCAGCCTTCTGCTGTGTTCGCTGCCGATGTTCTTCTATAAGATTTCCGGTAAATACAAAACTCAAATGCAGGAAGAGCTTGCTGAAAAGCGCAAAGCAAACGGCTTCGAAATCAGCGAATAAATAAGTTATATTAAAAAGTCACCTTTGGAATGTTTTTAAACCGTACTAAAGGTGACTGAATTTTTTGATAGAAAGAGGATATTATGAAGGAATTTATTTCGCTTAACAATGACTGGCTGTTTATTTACAGCAATGCAGACTGCAATACGGATTTTGAGAAGCAGGATGCTGAAAAGGTGAATTTGCCGCACACATGGAACAACCTTGACGGTCAGGACGGCGGAAATGACTATAAGCGAGGAAAAGGCTTTTATCAAAAGAAAATAACAGTAAAAAAAGATTTGCGGCATTGCTTTCTCGAGTTTTACGGTGTAAATTCTGTTGCAAATATCTATGTAAACGGTGTTCATATCGGTGAGCACAGGGGCGGCTACACGCTTTTCAGATTTGACATTACCGATGCTTTAGTTGACGGTGAAAACACAATCCTTGTTAGTGCGGACAACTCGCCTTTTCCCGATGTTATCCCCTTGGAGGCAGATTTTACATTTTTCGGCGGCATTTACAGAGAGGTTAATTTAATTTTTACCGATGAGCTTCATTTTGCTCTTGACAGCTGCGGCAGTGACGGGATAAAAATTTCATATAACAATGACGAAACATTAAAGGATATAGCAAAGATTAATATTAAGGCTGATATTTCCGGAAAAAGTGAAAGCAGTACAGTTAATTTTCGTCTATCAATTCCCGGCGGCTTTAATAACTGTCCATACATAAAATATACGGATTGCGATATTTCGTCGCTTTATGATACTAAAGGCGAGTGCGTAGCAGAAAGCACGGTTAAAATTACTGACGGCAAGGCGGAAGGTCAGCTTGAAATTAAAAATCCCCGTCTTTGGGACGGGCGCAAGATGCCGTTCAGGTACAAGCTTACCTGCACACTTTTGGACGAAAACGGAAATATGGTCGATACGGTAACAAAATATATCGGCTTTCGTTACTTTAAAATTGATTCTAAAAAGGGATTTTTCCTCAACGGCAGGCAGTACCCGTTGCGAGGCGTTAACCGCCACCAAGACAGAAAAAATATGGGCAACGCAATTACATATAATGAGCACGACGAAGATTTCGGTATGATTTATGAAATGGGCGCAAATGCAATACGCCTTGCTCACTATCCGCACCATCCGCATTTTTATGAGCTTTGCGATAAATTCGGCTTGCTTGTATGGGCTGAAATTCCGTTTGTTGACCACATCGGCGGATTAAAGGAATCCCCTTTGCCCACGGATACAAAGGACAGTAAAATTACGGAGCGACTTCTTCAAAATGCAAAACAGCAAATGACAGAGCTTATTTTACAGCAGTGCCACCGCCCGTCGATTTTCTGTTGGAGTATGTCAAACGAAATAATGCAGAAATACGGCGATACAGCGGCTGATATGATGGTGGAGCTTGACAGTCTAATTCACAGCCTTGACAGTACAAGATATTCTGCAATGGCGATAAATCATACCTACGGCGGACAGTGGAAATCGGACATCAAGGGCTGTAACATTTACCCCGGCTGGTACTGGGGCAGTGCCAAAATGTTCCGCTTGCAGTATAATTTTTACCGCCGTTCCGACAAAAACAGATGTATGGCAGTTTCCGAATACGGCGCAGGAGCAAACATATTACACCACACTGATAGACCAAAACAGCCGAAAGACACCACCTGCGAGTTTCATTCCGAGGAGTGGGCGGCAATTGTCCACGAGCACGCTTTGAAATATTTTATGTCACCCTCCGCAAATAAGGTTTGGGGAAGCTTTGTGTGGAACATGTTTGATTTTGCGGTCGATATAAGAAAAGAGGGCGGAATGCCCGGAATGAACGACAAGGGTCTTGTTACATACGACAGGCAGACGAGAAAAGACGCATTTTTCATCTATAAGTCCTACTGGAGCCGTGAACCGGTTGTTTATATAACTTCAAAACGGTTCACGGAAAGAGAAAATCCGAAAATTGATATTAAGATTTATTCAAATGCCGACAGCGTTACGCTTTACCTTAACGGCAGGGAAATAAAGACTAAAAAGAACAGTCAAAACCGCCAAAATCATATTTTTATTTTCCGCAAAATAACACTCAAAAAAGAAAAAAACACCGTCACTGCAAGCGCAAGTAACGGCGCCGAGGACACAGCCGTTTGGACATTTGTTTAAATTTTTTTGTCAGACCTTTTGAAATTTTATATTATTAAAATGGAAACCCTCGCTTTTTAGTGCGAGGGTTCGTTTTTTGAGTTAGTCTTTAGACTGTTCGTCTGTCAGTGAATCAAAGCTTACAAGACTGCCGCTGCTGCCCGTAACTTTGGGAAGCTCTCCGTTCCACTTTTCAACCTTGTTGTATTCAATGACGTTTTTGCTGAGTGAGTCGTTAATAATCTTATTTGCTTTTGCCTCTGCCTCAGCGGTAATTCTGATGGTTTCTGCGTTTGCCTCGGCATTGATAATAGCGGTCTGCTTGTCTGTTTCGGATTTAAGCAACTTTTGCTGTGCAACCTGTTTTTCCTCAATAGCATTGATAAACGCCTCGGAGAAATCGAAGTTTATTATGTTAACGTCTGTAACATAAAGACCGATGCTGTTGAGCTTTTCGTTAAGACCTTCAACAAGTCCATCCGAAATCAGCGCACGGTTTGTAACGCTTTCTTCGGCGGTGTACTTTGCCGTGGTAGCTTTGAGAACCTCATTAACAGCGGGGGTTACAAGCACGGTTTCATAATCAGCGCCTATGTTTTTGTAAATGCTGTAGGATTTACTTGTGTCAACACGGTAGTTAATTGCAAGAGTTGTTGTAACTGTCTGCAAGTCCTTTGAGAAAGCCTCGGTCTGCACCTAAAGCTTTGTGATTCTGTTGTCGATTTTTACAACCTCCTGAACAAACGGCGCTTTTACGTGAATACCCTCTTGCAAAACGCCGTCGTTTACCTTACCGAGTGTAACGACAACGCCCGTGTGGCCTGCATCGACAATTGTTATGCAGTTTGCGGCAATAATTGCAACTGCGAGCAAAACTACAACAGCAATTATGATTTTTTTGCCGAATGAGCCGGAGAATTTTGCTTTTAAGTTTTCATCAACTAAAATAGCTTTTTGTTTA
>DERX01000019.1:0-220 GCA_002361875.1 Ruminococcaceae bacterium UBA3329 | reverse complement strand
TTTTGTTTCATTTTTTAATACTCCTTTTTATTTTTATAAACTCTATCGGTTTCGCGAACCTTTTTAAAGTTTACTTGATTATATAATATGTTCACATGACTGTCAATAAGGTTCACGAAATATTTTGAAAAAATTGAGATTTTTTGTTATAAAATGCGTTTAAAGCTTGTATTTACTTGACTTTATTTCCAAATTATTATAAACTAAATATTCAGTAAAA
>DERX01000085.1:566-11319 GCA_002361875.1 Ruminococcaceae bacterium UBA3329 | reverse complement strand
AGTTCAACTGGTGGTTATGATTAGTATTGTTTTTAGAATCAAGATACTAAATTTAGTATTTGAACTTCATTTAAGCTTAATGTGTGTTCTTTGAATTTACCATTAAAAATAATGCTAATATCAAGTTTACCGTCTTTTTCAGATATGATTATTTTATCAATTAACATTCTTAAATCCGAATCAGATATTGCACCCTCGTCAATAATTTTATTGAGTATCTCAATACTATTTGATATTTCGGATTTTCTCTTTTTGATTGTGTTATCCATATCTTCAAGTTCTGCAATTCTTTTTGATAATGTTTCAATATCACTTTCGCATTTTTTTAGCATTTGGGTATAAATATCTGCTCTTTCTTTATCTCTTAATCGCTCAAGTACACAAATTATTTTCTTTAATGTCAATCTGCACCAATCATCAATTCTATAATTGTTTTGTCTGTATCCTTCATTCCGTCACGGGCAATGCAGGATATATTGTTGATTGTGTTTTCAACACCCTTAGCAATAACCCCGTCGCCTGCATAAAACTGGCTTTCGTTTTTCTGCATCTGCATTCCGAGCAAACCTGCCTCAACAGCGCTCGCTATTTTTGCGGCGCACGAAGCCTTAGCCCCGTCGCATATCATTCCCGAATCAATTGCAAGTGCATTTACTATTGTATGGGATATTTCGTAATATTTTCCGCCGTAAAGGTATGTAATACCCGCCGCGGCGCCGCACCCTGCACTTGTTGCTCCGCAATAAGCCGAAAGCTTGCCTATGCCTGTTTTTAGATGTACTGTGATAAGATTGGAAACAATGAGCGCTCTTAATAGCTCTTCCCTTGTCACATTCAACTCGTCTGCATAAATAATTACGGGCACAGATGCGGTTATGCCCTGATTTCCGCTGCCGGAATTGATTACAACAGGCAATGCAGACCCGTTCATTCTTGCGTCTGATGCCGCCGCAGAATACGCTTTTGCGCGGTTATAAACTCCGTTGCCGTACGCTTTAAGGAGAATACTGCCTATATTCGCGCCGTAATTACTGTGCAGTCCCTCCTCTGCTATTGCCATATTGCACTCTATCTGATGTTCAAGAACGGCTTTGACTTCCTTTAATTCCACTGTATCGGCATACGCAATTATATTTTCAACCGTTAAGTGCGAATGGTCTGTTTTGCTCTTTTTTTCTTCCGTGTATTCCTTATGAAGAAGAACCTTGCCGTCACTTTTCAGTTCAACAATATTTGTATGATAACCACTTATTCTTGCAAGCGCAGTATGTCCGTTTGCGGTCATTTGAGTTTCAATGTCGAAAATCAAATCGCTGTCCGAACGCAAAACCTTAATCGGAACAGTATTAACAAAATCCCGTATTTCATCTGTCTGCTTTTCCGTAAGGCTTGTTAAAACCTGTAATTCTGCTTCGGGTCGGTTTGCAATAATCCCTGCGGCGACCGCCGTTTTAATTCCGCGTTGATTGCCCGTGTTGGGAACAACAACGCTTTTAACATTTTTTAAAATATTGGCGCTGACTTTTACTGTTACACTTTCGGGAACTGTACCTAAAACGCCTCTGCAAACGCAGGCGCAGTATGCGACTGCAATAGGTTCGGTACAGCCCATTGCGGTTACTAATTCTTCCTTAAGTATTTCGGTCAGACTGTTATAAATCGCTTTTTCCATATTAACCGATATGCGATACAGCATTTGCACAAAATTATATTAAAAAATCACATCTGTGCACAGTACCGTTCCTTTCCTGTATTTTAACCCTAAATGATAATTTTTCTTTGAGAAATAAAATTATCTTCATCCGCGCTTACAAAACAGCTGACCGCATTATTTTGCATAAGCTCTAAAATTTCCGCCTTGCTATATAAATCCTCGGGAGTTAAATTCAGCATTTCCTCACGAAGTCGACAGTGAACGTTATAATCAATTCCGCTGAGATATTCTTTATCGGCAATTTCGCCAGCTGTTTCAGGTGACATTAGCGGCTCTGTGTCTGAAATCGCACTTATGATAAATCTTTCAAAGCTGTTATTTTCAACATAATTCCTTAAAAATTCGCCGCTTTTTGCATAAACATCAAATGTTTTAGCGCCTGACGGGTCGCGGTAAGAAGAAAAGCATAAATTGTTGCTGTAACCCGACGAAAGCCTTACACCGTATGCACCGCTGCGCACTCTAACCTCATTCCAAAGGTATTCGAGCGATAAAAGCTTTGATGCAACCTGCCACGCGCCTGAATATTTGTCGTTAAGCTCCAAAAGATTGGAGGCAGTCACAGCGTATGAAACTGAGGACGGAATAGAGATAAATGTACTTTCACGTTTTAGTTTCCTTTTAAATTCGGTTTCTTTTTGTCCGCCGCTCGGGAAAGACGAAACAAAAGAGTCTATTTCATATTTTTCGGCAGAGAAGTTATTGAAGTCTTCATTTGAAACCGTTAAACCGATAACCATTTTCTCTTTGGTGAAAATTTTCTTAGCCGCGCTTTCGATAAATGCTGAAAATTCTTCTATTCTGTTTTCAAAATCCGAGCAAAGCTCTTTAAGATATTCGTAGCAGGAAATGCCCTCTAAACATTCTGTTGCCGTACCTGATGCCGAAAACGGTGCGGCGGCTCTAATTGCGCCTATTCTGTTTCCGTCTGAGATAATTTCGTTTCTGAACGAATCCAAAAGCTGAAAGAGCACGTCTTGTATATAATCCGCACTTCTGAAATCGCTGTTTTGCGTTACTTCACTTATAAATTCTGCTGCCGCTTTAAGATTTGAATTGAGCATACTTGCGCTGACAGAAAAATAAACCTCGCATTTGTCATTGCAATTCGGCTTAGAAATAACAGTATAATCAAACCTTAAATTTCCGAAAATTCGTTTAAGCTCCTGATTAAGAATGAAGACATTATACTTTTCAGTAGGCACATTCATCAATATATTTGCAAGCAACGATAAACCCTCAAGCTGATTTTCATATTCCGCAGGAACAGGGAAATACAAATTGATATACGAAATACCGGTAATCGGAGCAGGATGCAAAAGAAGCCTTGACCCTTTAAATTCAAATTCCTTTGTTTCCGTTTTTAGCGGAAGGCTTGAAACGTCCGACAAATCGAGCGTCGGCATAGTGTCAATCTGCTCTTTTGTATCGGGAGTCTGTTGCCATTCTTTAAGTTTTTTGTTAAGCTGAATATATTTTTCTGTTTCGCTGTCGCTCCAGCTGTTTTGAATATTTTTTACATATTCATTTTCCGCGTCCGTTTCCTCCTGTGCAACAGTTAAAGACGGCTTTGCAATAACCGTCATAAGATTTTCGGTATCAAAAAGCTCATTGAGCAGATTTTCATAATAATCAGTGTTAATCTGCCCCCTGAGAAAATCGAAAAGACCCGTATTATCTAAATACAGCTCGGGCGCTCCGCCGTATAAATAAGAGGAAAGAACCGCATCATTATGCGCAAGAGCACATTCTTTAGGACATTCATGGCTTTGAAATTCAAGACGTCTTATAATCGCTTCAAGCTCGTCTTTGTCAAATCCGTCCTGAATGATATTATCAACAAGCTGTTTAAATGAAGATATAATTTCTTCTTCCTTTTCAGCCTCTGTATTGCAAACCTGAATAACATAATAAGACTGCGCAATTCCGTTATTTACATAAAATCTGACATCCTGCCCCAGCCTTTTTGAAAGCATTGACCGAATAAGCGGCGCTTCATTTGAGCTTGTAAGATATTGAGCCAATACATCGGCGGCGAACAGCTTATTTTTGTCACTGAAATCGCACAAAATTTTTCCGAAGGTTATATACGTTTTATCCGCCGTGTCCTCATCGGAAACGGGGTAATATACAGTTTTTCTGTCGGCGAGCAAAGCTTTCTGCTCCGCTATTTTAATTTCGGAATTAGAAACAGGCGCATTTTTCAGGTATTTCTCAATAAGCGCCAGTGGCTTTTCAGGCTCCATATCCCCCTCAAGATAAAAATACGCATTGTCCGCACAGTAAAATTTTCTATGCTTTTCAAGAAAATCTTCGTATTTAAGTGTGGGAATAACTGACGGCATACCGCCTGAGGAATACTGATAGCAGGTATCGGAAAAAAGCATCTTTAAAAGTGCAGAGTTAATTCGCTCGTCAACAGACGAATACACACCCTTCATCTCATTGAAAACAACGCCGTTAAGAGAAGCGCTGTCACCGCGCT
The DNA here is from genome assembly GCA_002361875.1 of Ruminococcaceae bacterium UBA3329. Lineage (GTDB taxonomy): Bacteria > Bacillota > Clostridia > Oscillospirales > Acutalibacteraceae > Fimenecus. The sequence goes on along the minus strand of DERX01000085.1, from coordinate 7,120 downwards.
CATTTAATTCGTAATGCCAGCCCTCCTGATAAAATATATTTGGATTGTAATAAATTGCAGGATTAAATACTGCGTCCAAATAAACCTGCGTAAGGTTCAGAAAATCCTTTTCATTTCTGCTTGAAACAGGGTAAAGCGTTTTATCGGGATAAGTCATTGCATTTAAAAATGTGCTCATAGAGCTTTTTAAAAGCTCTGCAAACGGCTCTCTGACGGGATATTTCTTTGACCCGCCCAGAACCGAATGTTCAAGAATATGAAACACGCCTGTGTCATCGTCCGGCACAGTTTTAAATGCAACTGAGAAATGCTTATTATTGTCCTTTGTGTCCGTGTAAATAAGCTTAGCCCCTGTTGGTAAATGGTGCATTTCATATAAAACAGCTTTTATATCTACAATTTCCTTTACGGCAATTATTTCAAAATTAAAAATTTTATCGCCGATTTTATATTTCTTTTCCATTTATTCTCCCGTTTCAGATAAATATTTTACTATTGAATGAGCGGCAACATTGCCCTCACCTACCGCTTTTGCAATCTGATAAGGTCTGCCCGTGCAGTCGCCTGCCGCAAAACAGCCTTTAACGCTCGTTTCTGTATCGCGGTTTATTACAATGTGAGCGCCGTCCGTGTCCAAACCTTTTAATATAGTAGACGCGGCAACGGCACTGCGAAGGAAAAATGCACCGTCAACAGAAATCTCCGTACCGTCTGAAAGGCGTATTCCCGTGACGCGGTTGTCGCCGATTACCGCTTTTAAAGGCGTTGCAAGATGCTCTACATTCGGTAAATTCACACTGCAATTATCATACGAAGTATACACATAAACCTTACTTGCAAGCTCGGCAAGATAAGAAATTTCATGCTCATATTTTTTGGATGCGCAATAAACAAAAATTGTCTTGCCTTTGTACAAAAATCCGTCACAGGTAGCGCAGTAGCTGACTCCGTGCCCCAAAAGCTCCTGTTCGTTCTCAAAGCCTTTGGGCGGAACTGCGCCGACAGACATAAGTACTGTTTTTGCCTTGAATATTTCATTATCGGCAAGAATCATAAATCCGCTTTTGTTTTTAGTAATCTGCGTTACCGTTTTGTCGGTGAGCTCAAGCTTTGCACTTTTCATTTGCGCTCTGAATTTATTATTCAATTCTTCTCCGCTTATTGGCTCAAAGCCGGCATAGTTTGCGATTTTCTCGCTTTTTTCAACTTTATCGCTCAAAGTATCAGAACCAAACCAAACAATACTCTTATTGTGAAGCTTAAGCGTTAATGCGGCAGAAAGCCCTGCAGGGCCTGCTCCGATAACGGCAACATCGTAAACATCTCTTTTATTTTTATTCTGCTCCCAGTATACCGTCTTCATCACTTCTCCAACGTAGTTGTCAAGAAGGTCAAAGAAACACTGTGAGTATTTCTCAATTGCATAATCCGTTTCCGTGTATCTGGTTTTAGCCTCAGCTTCGGAAATATTCAAAAGCGCTGCTCTCATTTTTATTTCGTCAGCATAATTTTCTTCTGTAAGCAAACATCCTTTTTCTTCCATCATACCGTATCCGATAACGGCAGCTTTAACTGTTTGGCTTTCTACATTTTTGAAAATATTTTCTATGTCCCATGGCTCGTTGGGGTCAATCTCCCCGGCTTCAATATAACTTTTGCGCAGTTCCTTCACCTCTTCAATCTGTGCTTCAACAGTTTTTTTCATAGTTCCAATATCACTGTCAGCCAAATCAAACTCGCTGCTATCAATAACTTTTCCAAAGAACACCGAAACTGCGATATCGGCATCTTCATCTTCGTCACGGAATACGTCAACCTGACGGTTAAAGAAATGCCGCCTTAAATCCTCTACAGTATTAACACCGTCTATATTCCAAGTTTTAACGGATTCGTCCGTGAGCGGCGGAACGGTTGTTCTGACTATGCTTTCAATATTGACAGTTATTTTAGTTCCGTTAACCTCAAGTTCTTCTCTTACATTCTTTTTACAACCGATAAGCTTTTCTTCAAAATCCTTATCCCAAATGTTTTTACCTACGGCAACAAAAATACCGCTTTTGTTAAATTTCGGCTCTGAAGAAACACATGTAAGCTTTACAATATCGCCTTTTTCTACAGTGTCCTCTTCGCATTTTTTGCCGTTTGCATACTGCGCTCTTTTAATGTCCTTTTCGAGCTTTGCCGTGTCAAGCGTAAATTTCGGCAAATCGCTTTTTAAGTCAATTTTCTTGTAATCTTCAAGCTTTATTACTCTTGATTCTAATTTAAGTATTCTCATTTTTATTCTCCGTAATAATGTCTGCTTATTTTCTCCGTTAACTCATCTTCACTGAGAAGTCCGACCTCACGGTCAACCTGGACGCCGTTTTTCATAAATAAGACGGTGGGAACTGCCTCAACATTATTTTCTTTTCCTATAAGCGGATAATCTGTTATATTTATCTTAACAACATCTAAAAAAGGTAATTCCATTACCGTGTCCTCTAATAAACGTCCAAAAGCCTTGCAGGGAACACAGGTTGTTGAATAAAAATCAACTATTTTAAACCCGTCCTTTATAAGCTCATTAAAATTTTCCGCATTTGCATTTGTTATACTCATGAGCAGATGCTCCTTTCACTTAGATATTTTCTGAATAAAGCGCTTTCTCTTGAAACAGTGTCAAAATCTCCGCAGGCTTCAACAGTTCCGCCGTTCAGAACAACAATATTGTCTGCCCTCTTAATAAGCTGCATATCGTGGGCAACCATTATAACTGTTCTGCCCTGCATAAGATTTTCAAGTGCTTCTATTATTTCAGCCTCGTTGACAATGTCAATTCCGCTTGTTGCCTCATCCATAATAAGATATTCGGGTTTTTGCATTATTACTCTTGCAACGGCAATTCTTTGTGCCTCGCCGCCTGACAGCCTGTTGTTGAAATTACTGATTTGCGTATCGAAGCCTTCATCTTTTTCCATGATAAAATCATACGCTTTTGCAAGCTTTGCTGCCGCAGTTATCTCTTCGTGTGTACATTCTCTTTCAAGACCGTAGCAGATATTATCTTTTATGCTTCCTTTTACAAGCTGATCGGACTGAAAAAGATGCCCCACTAAGCTTCGCCATTTGTAAAGATTAACATCCGAAATGCTGTCACTGCCGATTAAAATGTCACCTGAATCAACGGTATTAAATCTTTCAATAAGCTTAATAATCGTCGATTTTCCGCTTCCGTTTTCGCCGACAACAGCGGTAATTTTGCCTTTCGGGATTGTAAAGGATACATCCTTCAACACATCCACACCCTCTTCATAGCTGAAAGAGACATTCTTAAATGTAATATCCTTTTGCCCGATTCCTATTTCGGTTCCTCCCTCAAGCATTTCATCCTCTATATCGCAAAGACGTGCAATAGTTGCGCAGGAGCCGTGAGAGGTTTTAACACCCTGCCACACACTTGTCAGCAAAACTGCGTTGCCCATAAACATAAGGAAATAGTTATACAAATTCAACATTTGAGTCATTTTCATAACTCCTGCTCTTACAAGAGCCGATGCAACAACAAGCAGTATAACTTGATTTATATACTGTGCAAAGGTGCTGAGAGGACCTTGTAAAATGGAAATATTCCAGTATTTTACATCTGCCTTATATTTTGCATTATTTGCTTCTACACCCTTTCGATATTCCTCATCTTCCATATTACTGATTTTAATATGATTAAGATTAGGCAGTCTTTCGGCATAAAAATTTGTTATTGCAGATACGGATTCAGTAATAATTCTTTCCATTTTATACTGCATTTTACCGCAGATAATTGAAACGATTATTGTTATGGGAATTGCAGAAAGCATAATATAGGCAAGAGAGTCATATATTTTCAGCATTTTCGAAAAGTTTGTATACAGTCCGTAAATTACGGCAAGGAGCTGAACAACACAAGCAATTGCGGCGTATGCTCCCGTTGTATCCTGAGTTATACGTGACACAAAGCTCTGATTATCTTCTTTATCAAAAACAGACATCGGAAGGTAAATCAGCTTTCGCCATACCGTGCGGCGAACATTACGGGTTGTTATGGCATTCCCAAGCTCGACAATACTGCCTTGAACTGCCTCGACCATGCCGTAAACTATGGTCATAACTACAAAACCGCCCAAAAATCCGTGACTGTCAATAGCTCCTGTCATAATTTTAGTAGTATAAGGAACAAGCTGAGCTTCCAGCTCTTTTACGGCAAACATAAAAAGCAATACAAACAGAATTATTATCCACGGGATTTTTACTTTTCTGTAAAGTCCGATCAAAGCTTTATACGAAGAAACACTTTCTTTTATTTTTGATTTGAAGCTGAATTTATTCTTCATCTTTGGACACCTCCAAATCATTATTTATAAGCTTTTTATAAAACTCATCGGTTGCTAAAAGAGAGCTGTGCGTTCCCTGAACAGCAGTATGGTCGCTGTTAATGACAATAACACTGTCTGCCGATTTAACCAGTCTTGGTTGATGTGCGGCAATTATAATTGTTATTTTGCCGTGAAGACTGTTTACGATTTCAGCAACCTCATTTATCGACAGAATATCAAGGCTTGCTGTCGGTTCATCTAAAATAAGTATTTCAGGCTCAGACAAAATCGCTCTTACAATTGAAATTTTCTGCCTTTGACCACCGGACAGCTTTGAGCCAAACTGACCGACAGGCTGATTTAAACCATCAGGGCATTTTCTTATGAAATTGCCAATATACGCAAGATTGGCTGCCGCCATAATTTCTTCATCGGAAACTTCTCTTTTTATTCCGTAAAGAATATTATCTTTTATTGTGCCGGAAATCATCGGACTGTTCTGGGATACAACGGCAATTTTATCTCTCCAGCCGCTTAAGCCGTATTCTTTCAATTCTTTTCCGCCGACAAGAATTCTGCCCTTGCTCGGCTCGTAAATTCTTTCAAGCAGTTTTATGACGGTTGATTTTCCCGATCCGCTGTAACCCACTATTGCAGTTGTTTTATTCTTAGCTATAGTGAAACTTACATTATTTAAAACATAATTGTTTTCGTCATATGCAAACGAAACGCCGTCAAACGCTATATCGCCTGACTCAATTATATCGCTTACATAATGGTCAATTCCTTCCTCTTCTTCAAGAAGAACCTGCGTCACAGTGGCAAGCTGACCCTGAATACTTTTCGTACTCTGCCAATATCCGCCAAGCTCTGCAGCAAAGCTGAAAAGAGTTCCTGCATAAATATAGAAGACATACCAGCCTGCCGCGTCAAGGCTGTTGCTGTTGAGAAGCCTTACACCCATCATAATGATTGCAATTTCAGGCAGAATTCCTACAAATATACTTGCAAACTGTTTTCCGACGTCAAGAAAAATCAGATTTCTCTGAGCAGTAAAATATTCATCAATAACCTTTTTTCCACGCTCGGTCTCATAATGCTGGCGGTTAAATGACTTTATTATAGGAAGGCAGGAAACAAGCTCACTAAGATAATCAGTCAAATTTGACATTCTGAATTTCACGGCATTTTCATATTTAATATTGAGTCTGCCCATAATAAATGACATAAAAAAAGAAATCGGAACAAATATAAGAAGTACAAACGATGCTTTAAGGCTTATATCGCTCATTTCTTTAAGTGTTAAAACAAGTGTATAGACGCTCATTATTATCTGCCACAAAATATCCAAAATAAATGCATTAAAGCTCTCAGTATCAATAGTAATACGGCTGAGAAGCGTATTTGAAGAAACCTTATCGTAAAATCTTGGTTTTACTTTAAGTATCTTTCCCCAAAGAACATTACGGAGATTCCTGTTTGTTTTTGCTCTGAAAATCTGGTTTGCATAAAGTACCACCTGAACTATCGCTGTTATAAGCAACTCGCATCCAAAAAATTTGGCAATACTTTGGACACTTGCATCTCCGTTAAAAAAGTCAGCATTTACCTGAGGAATATATACTGAGAAAGTTATATGCGCAATACTCAGCGCTATATAAATAAACAATGTAAAATAAGGTATATTTGCCACCTTGCAGGTGTGGAAAAACCTTTTCCATACGTCTTTATGTATAATTTTTGCACTGCCTATATCTCCGCTTTTTACTTCAATTTTACCGTAGCGGCCGTTTTTATTCTTCTCTTTTCTCATTTTCATAATCATTCACCTGTCGGTTTAATCAGCTTCGGGCATTTTTGATTTCAGAAATGTAACGGTACACGCTTTTCGCCGACATTTTCAGTTCGTCGGCAGTGTGCATAACTGCGCCCTTTATATTGAACATTCCCATATCATACAAATCGCAGATTATTTCTTCACGCTCGCCCTTGCTTGGCTTGCTTTTTTGAATATTATAATCCTTAATGTATTCACTGATGCCTTCAAGAGTTAACGGATAATTTTTAATATCATCTTCGTTTCCGTTACCATGGAATTTCAAAAACTCGTTAATCCAATTGTTTATCTTAAAGAATTGGGTACATTTCATTAAAATACACAGAACGCCGACAGAATTACCGCTTCCATCACGCATTACGTACGCAGATATTTTGCTGATTTGC